>JBKDSY010000148.1:0-33201 GCA_046340755.1 Cyanobacteriota bacterium | reverse complement strand
TGATGGCGGCAACTGCGGCACTGATAGCGTTTGAATCTGCGGCCGTAGACGAGGCCATGCTCATGGCTTCCGCAGCGTGGGCAGCGGAACCCAACAGGCCAGCGGACTTTCTCCAACGCCGCCTCACATTGCTCCTCCGTGCCGTAGAGCCGCTGGAATTCAGACAGGGAGAGGCCTTTCTGGAACTGGATCGCGTTGCGGGCCACGAGTCGACTGGTATCTGTGTATTACTCTACAGCCCTGGAGCGCTGTGTGCGGAGCGAGCTGGGTAATCAAGTTCCTCTTTGATTTTTTTGATTCTCACCTTCATTTGTAAAGTGTCATGAATCTTCCAGTCATTAAGTGATGATTGGGTTTATTCCAGCCATCTTCAATACTTCAGGAATGCGTTCCTCCGCCTTCACGGCCATCAGGTGAATACCCTGACTGATTTTTGAGTAGCAGCTCACCTGCTCTGCCGCAATGACAATGCCTTCGGCTGCAGGGTCGCTTGCGGCGGCAAGGCGATCAATCAACTCTTGAGGAATGGCCGCTCCAGGCACCACTCGATTGATGAACATTGCATTCCGCGCTGATTTGAGAAGAAACACCCCTGCTAGCACTGGTAAACCCAGAGGAGTAGTGATGTCTTCAACAAATCGCTTTAATGCGTCAGGATGCATCACCATTTGGGTCTGCATGAACCGAGCTCCCGCCTCCCATTTCTTACGAACCCGGCTGGCTAAGGCCCCCCAATGTCCAGTGTGGGGGTCTGCGGCCGCACCACACAACAGATTGGTCGCCCCGTCGGGCAGCAGGCCTTGCACTGGATCCTGACCGGCGTTCAAGCTGGCGACCAGCCGAAGCAGCCGCACCGATTCCAACTCGTTCACCGGCCTGGAATCAGGCTGATCTCCTGCCCTGACAGGATCACCCGTCAGACAGAGAACATTGGGGATGCCTAAAGCGTGGGCGCCCAGCAGGTCTGCCTGCAGAGCGATGCGGTTGCGATCCCGGCACGTCATCTGCAGAACAGGCTCGATACCGTTGTCCAACAGGATCCGGCAGACGGCCAGGCTGCTCATTCTCATGACTGCTCGGCTCCCATCGGTGACATTCACCGCATGCACCAGTCCCTTCAGGCTGGAGGCGGCCTGTAGGGTGCGCGTCACATCCCCTCCCCTGGGAGGGGTGACTTCTGCGGTGACGGTCAACTGACCAGACGCTAGAGCTTGAGCAAGCTTCACAGAAACGGCTCGATTGCCCATCATCATGCCCCACGAAGCCTCTCTAGGATGGTGAGGTTGGAGAGACCTCCATGGCTGAGCGAAAGTCCCGCGACCAACCAGTGCCGCACGGCATGGAGGCCAACAAGGCGGAACTTTCTGAACGGGAATTGGAAATTATTGAATTGGTGGCTACAGGTTTAACCAATTTAGAAATTGCTGGTCAATTGATGATTAGCAAGCGCACAGTGGACAATCATGTTAGCAACATCTTTGCTAAAACAGGTGCCAAGAATCGGATTGCCCTGGTGAATTGGGCGATGGATCAGGGAAAAATCTGTCGTGATGGATTTAATTGCTGCACCCTGCCAGCCACACCGTTGAAAGGTTGATCTTCAAATTGAACGGTTGAAGATCATGCACCTAGCAGGCCAGGCAACGTGGCCCGGCGATCTTCTGGTTCCCATTGCTGCCAGGGCAAATGGGCCAATGCTGCATTGCTCAGCTGATGCAATCCCGTGATCTCCCGGACACACCAGGCGGGGATTGGGGGCGTGTCTTCAGCTTTTTGGAGCTCCACTTCTGCAATCACAAGCGGAGCATTGGCCCCGTTGAAAACATCCAGAACCCAATCTCCAGATGGCAAAAGGAGCCCATAGCGTTTTTTGTTGACCTGCCAAGGGGCCTGCTTCAGGAGTGCCTGGGCATCCTCAACGGGGATTGGATATTCAAACTCCAACCGCCCATGGGCTGGGGCCTCTGCGCTGGCGACGGCCTTGATGGTCAGCCAGGCGAGGGGAGGACAGCCGGATTGCTCTTGAAGACGAACACGGGCAGTCAGCCCATCCGCCCTGTGGATGAGATAGCCCTGTTGGAGCTCGGCCTCCCAATCCACATGGGCAGTCCAGCCATTCCCTGAAACCAAGAAGCGCCGCTCAATCTCCAAAGCCATAGGGTCGTGCGGGTGATGTTCAGTTGGGTGACGGATCAGTGGATGTGAGACTGCCTGCCCAATGGAGTTTGTGGGTCAGGGTGCGGTAGTAGGAGGGACTCTGGTTTAAAACCACCATCAATGCCACGGAACTGCTGCGCTGGACAACACAACGATCGCCCGTTTCCAAGACTGTGGCATGGGAGCCATCCTTCCACAGCCTGACCTTTCGGGAGCTCTCCCCCAAAGGCCAGACCGTCAGCCTGGCCCGAGGCGGCACCACGACGGCACGGCTGGAGAGGCTCATGGGACAAATGGGGTTGATGACCATCGCCTCAATCCCAGGATGGAGGATGGGGCCGCCTGCCGCCATGGAATAACCCGTGGAACCGGTAGGAGTGGAAATGATCAAGCCATCCCCCTGATATTGATCGACCACTTCTCCATCAATTTCCAGCTCCAGCTGGCACGTTGGCGACTGATCGTGCTGGCAGGGCTTGAAGTAAAAGTCATTCAAGGCTGTGTGGGGTCCATGGGCGTCCTGGTTGGCTGGCATCCCCTCGGCTGGCAAAACTCCATCGCCAGGATCGATGCAGGCCGAGAGCATCATCCGGCGTTCGAGTGCAAATTGGTCATGGCGCAATCGCGACCACAGCTCTGACGCATCGGTTAAGTGATGGCCCCGCAGCAGTATTTTCTCATGGGTCAGGAAGCCAAGATTCCCACCAACGTTGAAACACAACAAAGGGATGCTCAATGGTGCAAGATGACGGGCCGCTCCCAGAACGGTTCCATCGCCACCCAAGATGATGGCAAGATCAGGGAGAACAGGTTCACTGGCCAGCAACCCTGGAAAAGGGTTGCTGGTGAGACCACTTTCGGCGACCACAACATGAACTCCTTGAGCCTGGAGTTCATCGCGGCATCGTTTGGCTTCCTGTCTTGAAATCTGACTGTCTTGGCGAAGGATCAGCCAGACCCTCTCAAGGCGCATGATTGATGATTACCAACGCAGGAGGTTAAAGCGTTCCATGTCAACAGTTTCTCTGTTGCGGTAAAGCGATAGAAGAATGGCCAAACCAACCGCAGCCTCGGCGGCGGCTACCGTAATCACAAAAATCGCAAATACCTGGCCCCGAATGAGCTGCCCGTCGATATAATTTGAAAAGGCCATCAAGTTAATGTTGACAGCATTAAGCATGAGCTCAATACTCATCAACACACGTACGGCGTTGCGGCTGTTGATCAATCCCCAGACTCCGATGCAAAACATCAAGGCGGCAAGCGAGAGAAAAGCTTGAAGGGGAACGGGTGGGTTGAGTTCCATTCTTGGTAAGTGGTTCAGGGCGTAGTGGATGTTTCGGTGCGGTTGATTAGGAGAGGAGTTCGGGCTTTTTCAATCAGGCCTTGATCGGCTGGCTGACCCGTGATGACATCACTGGCGAAGACATCACGGCGAGCAAGAACAATGGCGCCAATCATGGCCATTAGCAACAGCACTGAAGCCAACTCAAAGGGCAGAAGATAGTCGCTGAAAAAGTGCTCGCCGATTCTGATGGTGGCCTCCTCACCGATTGGGAGTGGCCCAGGAAGAGGCCAAGCAGTCGTGAAGGCGACGCGGAGGAGGAGGATGAACAGCCCGAGGCAAACCCCGCCTGATAGCAAACGGCGCAGAAATAGACTTGGAATGGAGCTGAGGGATTCCTTCTTGTTGACAAGCATGATCGCAAAAAGGATCAAAACATTGACTGCGCCCACATACACCAGGACCTGTGCAGCGGCAACAAAACTGGCATTGAGCAACAGGTAGAGGCCGGCGACAGAAAGAAAGACCCCCCCTAACAAGAATGCTGAATAAACAATATTTGGCAGCAGCACAACTCCAAGGGATCCGAACACGGTTGTGGCGGCAAGAATCAGAAAGCAAATCTGCTCAGTGGTGGAGGCGATCGTCATGGGGTCTGTTCGGCGGGGCTGGAAACGCGGCTAGAGCTGGTGTCTTCGAGAATCTGACTGGGCAGCTTGCCTGCTCTCGGAGACGTGGCGGGGACGCCGTGGGGATCCATCTCACCCTTGGGCAGGTAGGCCAGTTCTCGGAGAGGGATGACGGCTGGATCGGTGGTCACGCTGGTGGGGAGTCGGCCCAGGGCGATGTTGTCGTAGTTCAGGCTATGACGATCGAAGGCTGCCAGCTCATACTCCTCTGTCATGGACAGGCAATTGGTGGGACAATATTCAACGCAATTACCACAGAAAATACACACACCAAAATCAATGGAGTAATTTCTTAATTCTTTTTTCTTGGTTGCTTTGTTCATGACCCAGTCGACGACTGGCAAATTGATGGGGCAAACGCGGACACAGACTTCGCAGGCGATACACTTGTCAAACTCGTAATGGATCCGACCTCTATAGCGTTCAGATGGAATTAGCTTCTCGTAGGGATATTGAATCGTGATCGGTCGGCGACGGAGGTGGTCAAACGTCACTCCCAGGCCTTGACTGATGTATTTGGCAGCGCTCAAGGCGTCTTTGGTGTAGTCACCAACTTTTTGCAGAAACCCGAACATGACGTTTGATGCAGTTTGAGGGGAACTTGGAACAATGATGGCGGAGATAACCGCGACCTGAAGAAGTCGCGGTGGATGGCCGGGCCATTAGCCGCCGAAGGCAAAGGGAAAGGCCAGTTTCAAGGCGGCGGTGACGAGCAGGTTGACTAGGGCGATGGGGAGGAGAAATTTCCAGCCCAGATCCAACAGTTGATCAATGCGGACCCGAGGCACGGTCCAGCGGAGGAGAATGGCGAAAAAGACCAACAGATAGGCCTTCAACACGGTCATCACGATGCCGACGCTCGCAGTGATCACCTGCACCAGGGGAGCATCAATGGATTGTCCGAGCCATTGCGCCAACCACTCCACGGGAATGGGAGATCCCCAGCCACCGAGGTAGAGCACAGAAACCAACAGGGCAGAGAGCACAAGGTTGATGTAGCTGCCTAAGTAGAAGAGGGCGAATTTCATGCCGGCGTATTCCGTTTGATACCCTGCCACCAGCTCCTCCTCTGCCTCCGGAAGGTCGAATGGCAACCGCTCACACTCCGCCAGGGCGCAAATCCAGAAAATTAGAAAACCAACAGGTTGGCGCCAAATGTTCCAACTGAGGATCCCGGCCCCGGTCTGCTGGTTGACGATGTCGACGGTGCTGAGGGAATTGCTCATCATGACGATGGCCAGCACCGCCAAGGCCAAAGGAATTTCGTAACTGATCGATTGTGCGGCCGCCCGCAGACCACCGAGAAGCGAGTATTTGTTATTGCTGGCATAGCCACTCATCAACAGGCCAATGGGTTGGATGCTGCTCAGAGAGATCCAAAGAAAAATCCCAACCCCAACGTTGCTGATCAAAAGATTTTGACCGAAGGGAACCACCAACCAGGAGAGGATCACGGGAACCAGGACCAGGACAGGTCCCAGGGTGAACAGCAGGCCATCTGCCCTGGCCGGGATCACATCTTCCTTGACGAGCAGCTTGAGGCCGTCGGCCAGGGGCTGGAGGATGCCCAAAGCCCCTGCGTATTCAGGGCCAATCCGCTGCTGCACTGCTGCGGAAATCTTGCGTTCCAGCCAAACGTTCACCAGTACCCCCACGACAGCGGCGATGAGCACCAGAAGCATGGGCAGGGGGAGCCAGATCACTCTGGCCAGGGCGGGACTCAGACCAAAACCTTCCAGCAGGGCGCTGAAGCTGGCTTGAAGGTCGAGTCCCGCGGCCACGAAACCTGGGTTGACCAGCGGTGTGGGCAGCATGAAGACAGGCTCCAATTGGCACGCAACTTAGACGGGAAGCAGCACCATTGGCGCATCCGCCCGGCCTAGAGCGCCTCTCATGTGGGAAGGGGACGTTGCTCCAAGGGCAACCAGGGGCGCTCCGGGTAGCCCGTGTAGATCTGTGTCGGTCGGAAGATGCGGTTGGCTCCAAGCTGCTCCCGCCAGTGGGCGAGCCAGCCGGCTGTGCGGGCAATGGCGAAGATGGGCGTGAACAAATCCCTGGGGATCCCTAACTTGCGGTAAACGAGACCGGAATAAAAATCCACATTTGGATAGATGCCTTTCGGCCCAAGCCGTTCGGCGGCCGCGGCCTCCAACGCCCGGGCCAACTCATACATGGGATCGTTGCCGAAGCGCGTGAAGAGATCTTCGGCCAAGCCCTGCAGGATCACCGCCCTTGGATCCTTCACCCGGTACTCCCTGTGGCCGAATCCCATGATCTTTTGTTTGGCGGCGATGGCTTGGTCCAACCAGGCTTCCACCCTGTCTGTGCTACCGATCTCCTCCAACATCTCGAGCACGTCTTCGTTGGCGCCCCCGTGGAGAGGGCCGGCCAAGGTGCCCACAGCCGATGCCACCACAGCGTAGGGATCGGTGAGGGTACTTGCGGTGACGCGGGCACTGAAGGTGCTGGCGTTCAGGCTGTGCTCGGCGTGCAGGATCAGGCAGGCATCAAAGATTCGGGCCGCAGTGGGATCGGGCTCCCGCTCCGTCAGCATGTAGAGGAAGTTGGCCGCGTAGGAGAGATCGTCACGGGGCTGGATCGGATCCTGCCCTTTGCGAATCAGTTGAAAGGCCGCCACCATCGTGGGAATTTTGGCGATCAGCCGCACCACTGCCGCCACGATGTACTGGGGATCGTTCAGGGCCCGCCTTGAGTAAAAGAGGCCCAGGGAGGCCGCGCTGGCCTGCAGTGCATCCATCGGATGGCCCGAGGACGGAAAACACTTCATCATGTCGCGGATGCGGAAGCTCACCCGCCGATGCATCTTGACTTCCTGTTCAAACTCCCGTAGCTGAAAAATCGTGGGCAATTCGCCCCAGATCAGGAGGTATGCGGTCTCTAGAAAGCTGCTCTGGCGTGCCAGTTGATCCAGCGGGTAGCCGCGATAGGTGAGGATCCCTCTCTGCCCATCAATGTCACAAATGGCGGATTGGGTGGCGGGCACCCCCTCCAGCCCAGGACGGAAAGGAAACGGGGGCTCCGCTTTCCCCGCAGGGGCGATTGGGTTGGCGGCGATGGATGGCCCAGCGGCGCCAGCGGAGGAAGGGGGTTCAGCCGAACTGGTGCCCGTTGTTTTTGCCGCCATGGCCGCGCTGTCGTACGGATTGAACCTAGGCGTCGGGGCGGGCCCTGGAACGTAGCCCTGGCTGCCACCCGCCCTCCGGCGCCTCAGGTGGAGGCGAGCACCTTGGGCGTCAATAGCAGTCGCAGCTGGGCAGGGTTGGTGGAGGAGGGGGGCGCCGTGCCCCGGGGCCAGGCGAGCAGGGCGATGCCGGCTTTTTTGAAGGCCAGGGCGCCCGCGGGGGCGCCGATCAACCGACAGGCCAGGTGTCCCAGATCGGGCTCATGGCCAACCAGAATCAACCTGGTGGATCCACCGGCCGCCGTCCGGGTCCACCAGTCTTGGAGGAGGGGCCAGGGATCGCCCCCGGGGGCGAGGGCTTCGCTGCTTGTGAGGCTGGGTGCCAGACCCTCCTCAACCGCAACCTCAGCGGTTTGATAGGCCCGCACCAAGGGGCTGGTGATGAGCAGGGGGGCCTGCAGTCCAAACTGACGGGCCCGTTGGCACACCCGTCGGGTGCGCAGGCGACCTTCAGGGGTCAGGGCCCGCTGGCGATCCTCCACGGATCCGTGGGGTTGGGCCAGCCCATGACGCAACAGGATCAGCTCCACCTCAGCCATGGAGCGCCTCCGCGAACCGAAGCCGAGCGGTGCAGCGCACCGTGGCGCCATCGGGCTCGATGGCGAGGGCGAGACTTTGCAGACCTTGGGCCAGGGGGCCTCCCGACAGGCTGGATAGCAGGGTCCACGGTTCCCATTGGCGCAGCAGCGCACTGGCGGGCTCCGGGCCCAACACCCAGCGCAGGGGCGCCCTTGGTTGCTCCAGCTCGGCCAATTGCCGTTGACGGAGTTGGACGATCCGGGACCCGGTTTGTCTGTTGAGCAGGGCCAGGTGCCCACCCCACCAGGCGAAGCCCTCCGACTCCTGCCGCCAACCGGCCACGGAAGCCTGCAACTGATTGCCCTTGTCCAGCTTGCCGCTGGTGCGCAGGCGCGTCCACACCGTGACCGTCTCCTCCCCGACCTCTAGGGGGGCATCGATCAGGCCTTGCGCCGCCAAGGGGGCTTCAAGGCTCTCCAGGGGAGGGATGTGCCTACTGGTGCCGATCAGCCAGCCCTCCGGCCCCGCGGACATCAGCAAGAGCCCTGGATCGGCGGCCGCGATCAGGGGGGGCAAGGGACCGGCCCCACTTGGGGTGGTGATCAACTCCACCAGGGGCTTCAGCCAGGGCTCGGCCAGCAACTGCGCGGGATTGCGCAGAACGGCGAGGCTGCTGGAGTCTCCCCGCAGTGCTTGCAGCACAGGGACTTCCGCGGGCACCATTTCCCGAAGCGCCTCCGCGGGAGGGGGGGGAGCCGATGCGGAGGCGGGGAAGACGGAAGCCCCCGGAACATGCAGTCGGCCCTCGAATGTCAACTCCTGGCCATGGGGCTGCACAGCCCCCACCAGGAGCGCTCCCGTCGAACCCGTGGTCTGCTCCAGAGAGGGGAAGCCCAGCCAGGGGCCCAAGGCCCCGGACCGGGCCACCAAAAGGGCCAGCCCCTCCCCCCATTCATCCACGCCCTGTCGCAGGGGGGGGAGGCCGGTCTGGTTCAGGTCCTGGATTTGGGACACGTCCAGGGCCCGTTCCAGGGTGGTGCGTCCGGAGGCCAGCAACACCAGATCGTCCTGCACCAGGGCTGTGGCCAAGGGCACCGGCTCCCGTCCCACCACGGCCCCCTGACCACTGATGAGCCCCATGCCGCGGTATTGGCTGACCTGAAGGCCACTGCCGGCGAGGCTCCGGGATTGCCAGAAACGCTGCAGGAAGCGTCGCGCCCCCCCATCATCGGCGCTGCGGAGAACGAGGAGCCAGCTGGCTGCGGAGGGTTCTTCGGCTTCGGGGGGATCGAACAGGGCCAGGGCGATCTCGGGCGCGAGCCACTGGGCGAGCTCATCGTGATAGTCCAGGCCAGCGGCGGCGAAGGCCCCATCCCGAAGGCGTTCCACGGCCTGGGCGGCCCTGTCTCGCTGACGGAGGGGGGCGATGGCCCGGGCGTAGTCGACGGGCTGCTGACCGTCGCTGAGGATGTACAGGCTGAGGGGAGCTTGTCGAGGAATGAACCGGGCGGCCCTCGGAACCGAGAGGGGGTGGTGCTGGAGCTCCAGGGGGCCCCGCTTCCACACCAACCACCATCCCCCCCAACCCAGCCCCAGGCTGAGCACCGCAATGATCAGCAGACCAGCAAGGAAGGGCCGGCCCTTCATTCCGCTTGTGCAGGGTCTCCCCATCCTGCCGTCCCCTGTCCCCCACCTGTCCCCCGATGACATCCCTCTCCCCGGATCCCACCCCCCAACCCCTCACCGCCGTGGAGCTGTCCCAGAGACTTCCCGGGGGGGAAGGCCTTCAATTGGTGGATGTGCGGGAGGCGGAGGAATTGGCCCTGGCCCGTTTGCCCCATCCCGTGGAGCATTTGCCCCTCAGTGGTGCCTCGGAGTGGATGGAGGAGGTGGCCACCCGCCTGAACCGCGAGCAGCCGGTGGTGGTGCTTTGTCACGCCGGGGTGCGCAGTTGGCGGTTTGGCTGCTGGCTGCTGGCCTCCCAGGGCTTCCGCGACGTTTGGAATCTGGAGGGGGGGATCGACGCCTGGAGTGTCTGCGTGGATCCCACGGTCCCCCGCTACTGAGCAACCCCGGCTGGTTTCGGGGCCGCCAACCATCAGGAAGCTGCTTAAGATCAACGTCCTTACTCAGCCAGGTGGTGGACCTCCTGCCGCGCCGACAACAAGAGGTTCTCCGGGCCACTGTCCGCCATTACGTTGACACCGTGGAGCCGGTTGGCAGCCATACCCTGGTGAGGCGGTTTGGTTTTCCCGCCAGCCCCGCCACCGTGCGTTCCGCGATGGGCGCCTTGGAATTGCGCGGTCTCCTCACCCAGCCCCACACCTCCGCTGGACGCATCCCAAGCCAGCAGGGATACCGCCTCTATGTCGATCAGCTGCTGCCCGCACCGGGTGCGGCAGCTGCCCAACTGGAACGGGAGCTGGCTGGCCTCAGCCTCCAATGGGCAGCCCTCGACGATCTCCTGCGTCATTTCGCTAGTCGTCTGGCTGATCTCACCGGTTTATTGAGTTTGATCACCCGTCCCCGCAGCCGGGTGCCTCGCTTGCGGGAACTTCACCTGATGCCCAGTGGTGAGAGTCTGCTGGTGATTTTGGTGCGGGGCAGTGGGTTGAGCACCAGCCTGCACCTGCCCCTCCCCCCCCGATCCCAGCGGGAGTTGCCGATTCTGGAGCGCTGGGTCAATGGCCAGCTGCGGTCTTCTCCTGATGCCGCCATTCCTTGGGAACTGCTGCCGGCGGAGCTGGCGGGCAGTGGCAGGTTGCTGCGCCAGGCGTTGGATAGCCACACCCTGCTGACGGGAGACGGAGCTGGGACGGTCATGGCCGCTGGTCTGGGGGGACTCCTGGCCCAACCGGAGTTTGCCCGAACCTCCTCCCTGCTGCCCTTGGTGCGGCTTGTGGAAAGCGCTCCCGATCAAGTGTTGGGACCCCAGGGGGGAACGGAGTTGCAAAGTCTGGTGTGGATCGGCAGTGAACACCCCCATGAAGCGCTTGGACAGTGCGCCGTCGTGCAGTGCTCCTACCGCACCGGAGACGGAGGGCGGGGGGTGGTGGCGTTGGTGGGCCCGATGCGCATGGCCTATGCCACGGCGAGGGCGGCGGTGCAATCCGTGGCCCAGCTCTTGCAACGACGCTTCAGTTAGGAGACAACAACTGGTGATCTCATGACGTATTGCGTTGGTTTTTTGTTAAATGACGGTTTGGTTTTTGCCTCAGATTCGAGAACAAATGCTGGGGTTGATTATATTTCTTCCTACAGCAAGATGCATGTGTTTCAGCCTGCTCCTGATCGCATTTTCGTGATCATGGCTGCCGGCAACCTCGGTACCACTCAAGCGGTGCTCAACCGCATCCGTCGCCATCTGGATGACCACCATGCGGGTCTTGAGCCGGATGTTTCCCAAGAGTCTTTGGGAAAGTCGGAGCCCAAGCGATCCGGGACCGGTGATGCGCCGGCCAATCTGGTGAAGGCCCGCTATCTCTTTGAGGTGGCGGATTACATCGGTGCCTTGAGTGTGGCTGTGCAGCGCAACTATGCTCATTCCTTGCGTGAAGCTGGTGCAACGGGGGAGGCCAGTTTCATCTTGGGGGGGCAAATCGCAGGACAATCCCACGGTTTGTATCTGATCTATCCTCAAGGCAACGCCATCATGGCCACCCCTGAAACACCCTTTTTGCAGATCGGCGAAAGCAAATATGGCAAACCGCCGCTCGATTACGTTGGCAACAATCGACTCTCGTTAGAGGATGCGGCCCGTTTATGTTTGGTCTCACAGATTGTGACCCGTCGGTCAAATCTCACCGTAGGCCCGCCGTTCGAGATCGCCCTGGTGCCTGCCGATGAGCTGAGGGTGTCCCGCCGGCTCAAACTTGAAAAAGATAATCGGCAGGTGACCCGCTCCATGGAGATCTGGGCCCGAGGCATGCAGGAAACCCTCTCAAAATTGCCCCGATTTCAATGGGAAGAGGATCCCCTTTGAGGGGATGCCTCCAGGACGTTCACTGGTCGCTTGGGTGGAATCCCTGTTGGGTGCCTACAGCTCGCTATCCAACTTCTCGGCCACGGTGTTGACATCTTTATCACCGCGGCCGGAGAGGCAAATCACCACCTCTGTTCCAGGGGCCAGGGTGGGGCAAAGGGTGTCCAGCCACGCCAGGGCGTGGGCCGTCTCCAGGGCCGGAATGATCCCTTCCAGGCGGCAGAGCAGTTGCAGGGCATCGAGAGCCTGTTGATCGGTGACAGCGCCGTATTCGGCCCGGCCGATCTGGCGCAGATAGCTGTGTTCCGGCCCGACGCCGGGGTAGTCGAGGCCCGCACTGATGGAATGGGCCTCCTGCACCTGGCCATCAGCATCCTGCAAGAGCAAGCTCATGGCACCATGCAACACGCCCACCCGTCCCTGGGTGATGGTGGCGGCATGGCGGCCCGTGGCCACCCCCTCCCCTGCTGCTTCCACGCCGATCAGACGCACGGAGGGATCGGGCACGAAGGCGTGGAACAGCCCCATGGCGTTCGACCCCCCACCCACGCAGGCCAGCAGCACATCCGGAAGGCGACCAAAGGCCTCGTCGCACTGAACCTTGGCTTCCTCGCCAATCACGGCATGGAAATCGCGCACCAGCATCGGGTAAGGATGGGGACCGGCCACCGACCCGAGGATGTAGTGGGTGGTTTCCACGTTGGTCACCCAGTCGCGGATCGCTTCGCTGGTGGCATCCTTGAGGGTGGCTGTTCCCGCGGTCACCGGTTGCACGGTGGCGCCGAGCAGGCGCATGCGGAACACATTGAGGGACTGGCGACGCATGTCTTCCGCCCCCATGTAGATCACGCACTCCAGGCCGAAGCGGGCGCAGACGGTGGCGGTGGCCACCCCGTGCTGGCCGGCTCCCGTTTCAGCAATGATCCTCTTCTTTCCCATGCGCAACGCCAGCAGGGCTTGACCGAGGGCGTTGTTGATCTTGTGGGCCCCAGTGTGATTCAGATCTTCCCGCTTCAGCCAAATCCTGGGGCCTCCCTCGGGCCGCCGGTAGTGCTCACTGAGCCGCTCGGCTTCGTAGAGGGGCGAGGGGCGTCCCACATAGGTGTGGAGGAGGTGGTTCAGGCGGTCTTGGAAGGCAGGATCGGCTTTGGCTTCCCGGGCCGCCGCCTCCAACTCCGCCAGGGCAGGCATCAACGTTTCCGGCACGTATTGACCGCCGAAGGGACCAAAGCGGCCGAGGGCATTGGGCCGGGAGCTCGGGGCCAGGGCGGAGGGCTCCAGGGGCGCGGCGGCGTTGGCGGGCGGGAGAGTGCTGGTCACGTCGGCGCGCGGTCAATGGCGGTCGCTCCAGCCTAGGAAGGGGCCGGCGTGTTGTGAACGGGACCTGGACCCGTCAGGGGGCAAGGCTGTCGCGGTGCAGGATGCTGATGGCCTCCAGGAGCTGCTCGGCCCGGCCCTCGGGGAGGGCCATCTGGGCGGCCAACGCGTTGAGAAGGCCCGATTCCTCCTGGCGGATCTCCCGATCGCCGTGGACGAGATGGGCCGCCATGGTCAGGGCGGTTTCTCGCTGGCTGGGGGTCAACATTGGAATGGCCTCCTGGATGAGAGCCTGCCACCCCTTTGCCTGGAGCTGATCCAGCAGGCCTTCAAACAGGCGTCCCATGCTCTCCTCGCTCTGGGTTCTGTAGGGATGGCGGCCCTCCAGCTGGCCGCGCAACAGGGCCGCTTCATGGGGATCAACGCTGCCGTCGCAGGCAACGGCCGCTAAAGCGATCGCGGCAAAGGCTTCTGCGGAAGTCATCAGGTGAAGACCAGGAAGGGACCCTGGCGAGAGACGGAATGGTTGATCGGGAGGAGCCCCGCTCCTGACCGCGATGGGCCTGGGAGCAGGGTGGTCGGCTCCCAGGACCCAGGGGCGGAAGTGACCTATTTGCTGCTGGTGAAGGGCAGGGAGGAGTGGTGAAGAATGATCCGCACGGAGCCGTCGGGCTCCCGGATGAAGGTCCAGGTTTTGTCCACCGTAGTGACCACACCCTTGTCGTTGGTGAGATCGACGTTGCCCATGGTGGTGGCAAACATGCCATGGAGCTGGATGACCTGGTTGCGCACCACGCAGGTCTTCCAGGGATTGATGGCAAAGCCCCTGTCGTTGGGGAAGTTGGGATCGCCACCCACGAAGTAGGCCAGGGCGCCCGCCTTGGTGGGTCTGAAGGTTTGGGGGTTGACAGTCAAGGTGGGTTTGAAGGCCACGGGACCGTATTGATAGCCGTAGGCCTGGTCGAGCACCTGGTTGGCCGTGGCTTTCGCCTTGGTGAAGCCGCCGCTGGCGTAGGCCTGACTGATGGACAGCAGCCCCGCGCACCAGGCCTGTTGGGCCTGCAGCACCTGCGCTTCGCTGATGTTGGTGTCCATGCGCATCGGAGTCCCGACCTGGAACGCGCTGGCCGCTAAGGGGGCAGTGAGAAGCAGGGCGGGAAGAAGGCTGCAGCCGGCGAGGATGGAACGGGGGGACAGACTCAGCATCTGGATGGCCAATGGCGTGATCATTGCGCCGGGAATGTAGACAGCCTTTTGTGTTGTTGGGTGTTGAGCGGATGAAAGGCGTATGGTTACCTTCCCCCTGCTGGCGGGTCCCCTCAGGATGGGGAACACCTGTTCGAGCCGCCCGTGCCGCCCCGATTCCCGCGTCCTCGGCCCCATTGGCGGGGTCGATTCGCTGATTGGATGCCCCCCCCTCTGTTCCTGCTGATTGGCGCGCTTGCCGCCGTTTCCCTTGGGGCCCTAGCGGCGCCGCCACCCGCTCCCGACTGCGAGGTGGCGGCGCGGACAGCCTGGGCAGCGCAGCAAAGCCACCTGCAGGCGACGGCTGATCGTTTGGCGGTGGTGCTACTGGGTGAGGTGCACACCAGTGCCGCCGACCATGGCTGGCAGCTGGCCACCTTGGAGCTGTTGTCCCGGGGGCGCCGTCCCCTGGCCCTGGGGCTGGAGATGGTGCCAGCCCCGCGACAAGCTGTCCTGACCCGGTTCGGGAAGGGCCAGCTGGATGAGGGCGGCCTGTTGGCTGGGGTCGACTGGCCAGCCATCTGGGGTCATGATCCCGATCTCTATCTGCCCCTGTTGCGCTGGGCCCGGGGAGCGGGCGTGCCCTTGCTGGCGTTGAACGTGGAACCGGAGGTGGCGCGGCGGGTGCGGCGGCAGGGGCTGGCGGCTGTGCCGCCGGCGGAGCGGGAAGGAATTGGCCCACCGGCTCCCGCCGGAGAGGCTTACCGACAGCAGCTGCGGGCCGCCTGGCGGGCCCACCGGCCCCTGGGGGCGTCCCCCCGCTCGGCGGATGGGGAGGATCTGGAGCGCTTCATCGAGAGCCAGCTGCTGCGGGATCGGGCCATGGCCGAGCGCCTCGCCCTGGCCCACAGCCGGGAGCCGCACCGGTTGTTGGTGGCCTTGATCGGCCGCGGCCACCTGGAGGCCGAAGGCGGAGTGCCGGGCCAGCTGCAACGGCTGGGGCTGGGCCCCGTTGCGGCGCTCCAACGGCCGGAGCCCCCGGCGGGTTGCGAGCCGCCCCCGCCCGGTGTGCGGCTGGGGGCCTATCTGGAGAGCGCTGACGGAGCGGTTTGGGTGCGGCGGGTGGCGGCCGGTTCCGTGGCGGCGGCGGCGGGGCTGCAGCCGGGAGATCGCCTGTTGGCCGTGAATGGCGAGCCGGTGGAGCGCGCGGGCCAGGTGATTCGCCGGGTGCGGGAGCAGCCTGCGGGGGTGCCCCTGAGGCTGACGGTTGAACGGGCGGGGCGGCGCTGGCAGCTGGATCTCCGGCTGGCCCCTGCTGGCCCCGCTGACCCGCCAGGGAGAATGGGCGCCGCCCTACCCCATGATCAGCCGGAAGTTCTATGACAGCCACCAATCCGGTCGCCACCAACATTGTTTGGCACCATTCCACGGTGACGCGAGCGGCCCGGGCCCATCAGCGGGGCCATCGCAGCGCCATTCTTTGGTTTACAGGCCTGAGCGGCGCGGGAAAGAGCACCCTGGCCAATGCCGTCAACTCGGCACTTTTTGAACAGGGGCTGGCCTGTTACGTGCTGGATGGTGACAACATTCGCCACGGCCTCTGTGCCGACCTGGGCTTTTCCGATGCGGACCGGGAGGAAAACATCCGCCGCATCGGCGAGGTGGCCAAGTTGTTTCTGGATGCGGGGGTGGTGGTGCTCACGGCGTTTGTCTCCCCCTTTCGGGTGGATCGCGACCGGGCCCGGGCCCTGGTGGAGCCTGGTGATTTCGTGGAAATACACTGTGCTGCCGATCTGGAGGTCTGCGAGGGGCGCGACACGAAGGGGCTCTACGCCAAGGCCCGCGCTGGCCAGATCAAGGAATTCACAGGTATTTCCAGCCCCTATGAGGCACCAGAGCATCCAGAGCTGCGGATTGATACCGGTCGGCAAAGCCTGGAGGACTGTGTGCAGGAAGTGTTGGCCCATCTGCAGGAGGTGGGAGTCATCCCTGCTCCGGATGAGGGCTGAGGCCATGGGTCGTAAAGGCGGCTGGCAAGAATTCCCCCGATCGGAGAGCCTGGCGCGGCCGGCGGGGCCCTCCACACCCACCACCCCCAAGGCCCAACAGCGGGTGCGGGTGCAGCGCACGAAGGCCGGCAAGGGCGGCAAGACGGTCACGCTGATCAGCGGCCTTGAGTTGCCCCCAGGCGAGGCCCTTGCGCTGTTGAAGCAGCTCAAGGGCAGGGCCGGCACGGGGGGGGGCCTCAAGGATGGTGTGATGGAGTTGCAGGGAGATCAAGTGGCGATGGCCTTGGTGGCCCTTGAGCAGGCAGGGTTTCGGCCCAAACAGGCTGGAGGCTGAGGCTGCCTCCATGACGCCCTCCGACCCGTTGGTGCAGTTGGGGGTGTTTGTCGCCTCCCTGGTGGCCAATCTGTTGTCGGCCCTGGCGGGCGGTGGGGCCGGGCTTGTGCAGTTGCCGGTGTTGATCCTGCTGGGCCTCAGCTTTCCCCTGGCACTGGCCACCCACAAGGTGGCCAGTGTTGCCCTGGGGATTGGTGCCACTCTGCGCCATCTGCGAGAGCGTTCTCTCAATCCCCGTCTGGCTCTCTTCGTTCTGGTCTGTGGACTGCCGGGGGTGGTGTTGGGAGCCCGGGTTGTGTTGGCGCTGCCCCCTCGGCTCTGCACCCTGCTGTTGGGGGTGCTGACGATCGGCTTGGGGGTGTATTCCATTGCCCGGCCATCCCTTGGGGTGGCTGGGACATCCCAAGGGATGGGGAGAAGCCGCCTACTGATAGGCGGGTTGGTGCTGTTTGCCATCGGGGTTCTCAATGGATCCCTCACGTCTGGCACGGGCTTGTTTGTGACGCTGTGGCTGGTGCGCTGGTTTGGTTTGGACTACAGCCGTGCCGTGGCCTACACGCTGGTGTTGGTGGGCTTGTTTTGGAATGGAGCCGGGGCGTTCACCCTTGGGAGGCAGGGGCAGATCGCCTGGGACTGGCTGCCGATGCTGCTGGCGGGCTCCATCGCGGGCGGTTACCTGGGCGCCCATTTGGCGATTGCCAAGGGCAGCCAGGTGGTGAAACGGGCCTTTGAGGTGTTGGCGTTGCTGATGGGCAGCTCGTTGGTGTGGAAGAGCTTCTGAGCGAACAGCACCCCTGCGCAGAGGGAGATTTCTGTGCCATTGGCTGATGGTGGTGTGATTCAGGTCTTTGTGTGGTGATGGTGTGATCGCTTGCTGGAACGGAAGAGTAATAAGCGCCGAAGTATTTTGTGATCTGAATGGAGAGACTCGGGTAACTTGGCAGACTTTGCCTCCCATGACCCCGCTCCATTGAAGCTGGGGCAAGAAATCAGTGTTCAAGACGCTGGATTTTCTACGACGGCCAAGAAATCTGAGTTATTCCTGGTTTTTGGTAAGCCAGCTTCGAGGACACCCAGGCTGGGCGGTTGGGTGTTTTCAAGAAAACATCTGCCAACCAAAACCGTAACCATAAATCCTTCCAGTAATTATCCTCACCACCAAAAGCATGCTTGGAAGTGAGATTTGAAATGCCAACAGAGACATGAATGGATCAATAAAGATACCCTGTAAGCGGTTCCGAATCATGGGAGATATAAGGTTGTGTTTTAATTCTTTTGCAATCAATACCCCCGCAGCCCTTGGCTTGCCTGGATGAGAGATCAAAAACTGGATTGATAATGCGTAGTAAAACATTGCCGCATAGGAAAGTAAGGCCAGTAAGTGCATCCAACTATCAGCAGTAAAGACGGCGATCGGCGCATGAAGAATCAGGGCAAATACAAGGCCTGGGAATGGGAAAAACAAAACTAGTATCCCACAAACAACCTCCAGAAGTGCAATGAAAGGTGATGTGTGAACGAGAAGATTGATCAGAAAAGCAGGTTCCGGAAAAAGGTTGTTACCAAGCACTCCTCTCAGCATATCCCCTCTGTAAAAAGAGCTAGAAGGCAATAATTTATTTAAACCTGCAAACAGATCGCAAATGCCTGAAATGGCACACATGTAAGCCCCCAGCAATTCTGTCTTGGAAGTTCTGAGGTATTGCGCAAATAATGCTGTCAATGAAACATAGAAAGCAAACATTGTCTGCGTTGACTGGAATACACCCGACATCGCTGAGAGCAGAACCATGGAAATGACCATTGCGCCACTGGCTTTGGCCATCCTTTTTGTGGCAGCAAAAGTGAATAATCCTAGAAGAGCCAGGGTTATTCCTAGAGGGATGCAGGCGACATTTCTTCGTTGAAGAAATAATATCTGCAGTCCAAATGCTGCAATAAAAACCCACCACAGATTGATTGCCGTTGTCAGCTTAGATTTTCCCGGCAAAGACCAATTGCTTGAATTAATTCCCATCTCAAAACAAAACTCTCCCCATGTTAACACGTCTGCGAGGCATGGATATTGTCAACAGGTCAGATGGAGATCATGATGCGGTGTGAAAAGTTGCCCCATCTAGAACTTGTGCTAAAATTCAGATAGATGTGATGTGATCAAGCGGTGATCAGGCGCCATCAATTTAATCAGCTATACATTATCTATGATAGCAGTTGCGCTATGTGTAGCTCTTTTGTTCGTGTGGTCGATGTCATTTATAAGAACTCGAAAATAGCAGTCTTCATTTCTCCCAGCGGATCTAAACTCCATGCCACCGGCCTCCTTGATTCAAGTCTTGCAAGTCAGGCAGACTATTTGAGAGGCACAACAATTGTGGCAATTTATAATGAAGTGCTGTATTCAAAATCAGCTGCCATTGTCTGCATTCTCAGGCATTCCAATGTGCAGCTTGCTGTCATAACTGGAAAAATCATTAACTTCATTCCCGCTGCCATTGCCGACTTTATTTATGGTTTAATTGCGCGAAGTCGCTATTTTATCTCTAGGCTATTTCCTTCAGCATGTATGCTTGCGCTAGACAATGTAACACTTGTGCGGGATGAATAGGCAGCCGTTCGACGTTCTCATATTGGGCGGGAGTATTGCGGCCCTAAAATGCGCTTCAATCTTGACTTCACTCCTTGGAAAAAATTCCAGAATTGGCTTGGTGTCGGCGAATCAAACGTTCCTGTTTCTTCCGTTGACACCTGATGTCATCTCTGGGAGAGTTCCTGAAAAATTGGCATTATCAGAGATAAAAGACTTTTGCAAATCTCGTGGCATCAGCCACTTCTCAAGTGTTGTGGTGCGTGTAGAAATATCCTCTTCAAAGGTGGTCTTATTAAGTGGTGCTCAGCATGCCTATAAGATCCTGGTCATTGCTACAGGTAGCCCAGCTAACACAGTTTGCGATCAAGCCTATTGGCAAAATATCTTAAGCAATACACGTGAATCCAGGAGCGATTCTCAGATCATCTTGTCCAGTCCTAGCATTGCGGCATACGAAGTAACTTCGGCAATTATTTCACTTCCCCAGCGTCCAAGATTGCTGGTTCATTCCAAGGGTTGTGCGCGTACGTTCTCATCACATCCATGGTTGGGAAGTGTTTCTAGGTTGAAAAGACATGTCAGTTTAGCCGATACATACTTGATCGATTTACCCAAGGCTGAGAGATCTGGGATCTCACCCAGCCTGTTCGAGCCAAGGATTCGACTGCTGAAAGAAGAGGATCCAGGGCTGAACAAAGATGACTTTATTCGCGCAAGTATCTATCCAATTGGAACCTATTTGGCCCTTCATGCTGGTCTAAAGGGAAGTGCTCAGTTTTCCTCATTTACAGCAAAGAGTGCTGCGTTAAGAATCTGGTTGATGTCGTTAAATTTTCCGTGGGCTAAGTTTATCGCAGATCTCTTGAGTGACTATCCATTCCATTCGCGAGGGACAATGCTCTTTTCAGGCCCAAACTGGGCAGGTATTTGGCTGGGAAGCAAATCTCCGATTGGTCGTCCACCCGACTTTGATGGCCGGCTCGCAGCAGAGTTGCGCCGATTCTTTTATCTCAGTCAAATGAATCTATTCTACTCTTCTAAGCCGGTGCCGAAAGTAGTCATTTATGCATATATTACCCTGGTTTTGATTGGCCATATACCTTGGTTGGCAAAACACTATGCATCTCTTAAGTTTGTTGGTAAGCGACAAAGAAAAGGTGGCCAAATGTAAATCAAGGGTGATGCGAAGACTTGCAATGCTTTGCATTGCTTCTTCTGACGATTTGCTGGTGTGCTGGTGCCCTCACCTGCGCCAGTCGCTTCAAATTCAATCCTGGGGATGAATCCTGAGAATGGCTGCAGCGACTCTCGTCTGAGAGTTTGTCCCCAAACGGTAAACAGGAAGCATCCCATCAGCGCTGGTGAAAAGGCCTCGCACCTGTGCGTGTGGAAAGCTGTTCGACCGTCTGGGGGCCTGAGCGACTGGCACAGAGTTGACGCAGAAGAATGGCTCACGTCTGCTGCCGCAGATTGGGTTTTGCTGCCTCGGCAGGGGCTTCTTTGCAATTCATTGACAATATGCTTGGATAGGGCTCGCAACGGTCAGGGCCGCAGCATTGTTTAAATTCAAATGCGGATTGCTTCTTAGAGGCTAACTATTGTTTCACTCCCTCGCCATTGGAGTTGTTCTCTGCTGTTGATCCATCGCGGAGGCCATGCGAATCATTTTGGTATTGAGGTGCGAGAATGGAAGGTGTGACATTGCCCTCTCCACCTTTGCAGCCCCATCTTGCCCAGTTCGTCACATCCTTGTTGGCGCTGCTCAATCCTCTGGCAGACTTCGCCATTTTTTTAAGCCTCACTAGTGGACGCAGTCGCTCTGAACAACGTGACATTGGGGTTCAGGCTGCCATTGCCATTGCCGTGATCATGATCTCCACGCTTTGGCTCGGCAATCCGATCCTGTCCGCCTTCGGCATCAGCATCGGGGCCTTTTCCATCGCTGGGGGTGTTATTTTGTTTGGCATTGGTCTGGCGATGCTCCACAGCAAGGCAGGGTTGTCGAACAAGGAGGAAACAAACAAAGCCAGCATTGAATCGGCGAAAAAACAAGCTTCTCCTGCCGTGGTGCCCCTGGGCATTCCCATTTCCGCTGGGCCTGGGGTGATCACGGCGCTACTGGTTGCCTCCCATGCCAACACAGATGGGGTGTCCGGCCTGCTTGCCTATACCGTGGCCTGCTTGGTGATGAGCGCAATCATGGGTGTGGTGTTCTGGTGCGCACCCACGATGGGGCGTTTGTTGGGGGAAACGGCGATGCACATCTCGACCCAGGTGATGGGTTTGATCGTCGCGGCCATTGCCTCTCAGATGGTGCTCAACGGTCTACGCACGGCTTTCCCTGTGTTGACGGGCCATGCCTGATGGTCCGTCAGGGGCACATCAGCGCTGCAATGCCGCCCACACCAGATGGGGGGAGTGGCCGTTGACTCGCACCAGGCGCACCCAGAGCAGGGTCATGTGCTCCAAATGGAGGGCCTGCTCCAGTCCGCCCACATCGAGGGGCTCCCATCCCAAGGCTCTGATCAGGGGAGCCACGCGTTCCTTCGCGGTCTTGTCGTTCCCGCAATAGAGCATGGCGGGCTTCAGATTGGCGTCGGGACAGGCGACATGTTCAAAGTTTTCAAAGCCGTAAATCGTGAACGCCTTCACCACCCGGCTCCCTGGCACCTGGGTCTGGATCACCTCCGTCCCCGAACGCTCGCTGTTGAGCCCATGGCTGATGTTGGGCCCCACGGGGTTGGTGCAGTCGATCAGGATTTTCCCCTCCAGCTCACCGGCCACCCCCTCCAGGGCTGCCGCAGTGGCCTCCCAGGGTGTGGCCAGAAACACCACTTCCGCCCCTGCCACGGCCTCTTGCGGTGAGGTCACTCGCAGCCGGGGGTTGCGCTCGAGGACCTTGCGCACGCTCGCCGAGCCCGGATCCCTTGCCGCCACCACAACATCGTGGCCAAGCCGTTGCAGCTGGTCGGCCAGGGGGGCGCCCACTTGACCAACGCCGATGAAGGCCAGATGCATGGGCTAAGGGGATCTCAAGTCCTTTTTGAGGTTAGGGACGGACGGGGAAGCCTTGCCTGAGAATCCACCCACCGGCCGCCCCCTCCTCCCTATGCCCAACCTGTTCTCCCCCCTCCATGTCGGCCCGCTGGAGGTGCCCAACCGGATCTGGATGGCCCCCCTCACCCGTTGCCGGGCAGAGGAGAACCATGTGCCAGGCGCCTTGATGGCGGAGCACTATGCCCAGCGGGCCAGCGCTGGGTTGCTGATCGCGGAGGCCACCATGGTGCTGGAGGGAAATTCCGCCTTCTGGCATGAGCCAGGCATCTACAGCCAGGCCCAAATCGATGGTTGGCGTCTCACCACCGAGGCGGTGCATCAAGCTGGGGGCCGCATCGTGTTGCAGATCTGGCATGGCGGTCGGGCCTGCCATCCGCTGCTCAACAACGGCCTCCAACCCGTGGCTCCCAGCCCGATCGCCATTACCGGGGATGAGGTGCACACCCCTGCGGGCAAGCAGCCCTATGTGGTCCCCCGCGCCCTCGACGATGGCGAGCTCCCAGGAATTGTGGAGGGCTTCCGGCTGGCGGCGCGCCATGCCATGGCCGCCGGCTTCGACGGGGTGGAGGTGCACGGCGCCAACGGCTACCTGCTCGATGAATTCCTGAGGGATGGGAGCAATCACCGCCAGGGTTCCTACGGAGGTTCACTGGAGCACCGGGGCCGGCTACTGCTGGAGGTGCTGGAGGCCGTGGGGCGGGAGACCCCCCTGATGGGCCTGCGCCTCTCCCCCCTCAACGGCTTCAACAGCATGGTCGACAGCGATCCTGTGGGCCTGATCACCTGGCTGGCGCAACGGCTCAATGACGTCCCTTTGGCCTACCTGCACGTGATGCGGGGGGATTTCCTGGGCCAGCAGCAGGGCGATGTGCTGACCCCGGCGCGGGAGCACTTCCGGGGCGTTCTGGTCGCCAACATGGGTTATGGAGCGGAGGAGGCCACGGCGGCCATTGAGGCCGGCGCGGTGGACGCCGTGGCCTTTGGCACGGGCTTCCTGGCCAACCCCGACCTGCCGGAACGCTTCCGCCGTGGAGCTCCCCTCCAGGCGCCCGACCCGGCAACCTTCTACTCAGCGGGCCCGGAAGGTTATACCGATTACCCCTTCCTGGCGCCTCCGGGCTGAGGCTTTGGTCGCTGTAGCCCCAGGGCCTGGTGCCGATGGAGCGGGTCAGGGCTGCTCCTCGGTGCCCGTGATCGCCGGCTCCCCCGCCCGCAGGCGCACGGCCCAGGCATCCAGGAACGTTTTGCCGCAGCTGGCCGCCGGCACCGCCAGCAGAAGCCCCAGCAGTTCCCCCAGCCCCAACAGACTCCCCAGCCGGGCGCCGATCGGCAGGCAGATCAACAGCCAGGCCGGTTGCAACCCCACAATGCTGCCCATCAAGCGGGGCTGGATGATTTGATCCACCACCTGCCCCACGGTGATGGCCGTGGCCAGCACTTCCAGCCCGCGACGGGGATCTTCCAGCGCCAGGAGCAAGCTCACCAGCACGATCGTGGCGGCGCTGGCATAGGGGATCAAGGTGGTGAAGCCAATGGCCACCGCGAAGAGCACTCCGTAGGGAATCCCCAGCAGGGTGAACACCACCATTTGCAGGCTGCTCAGGATCAACGCCAGCAAGAGCTGGCCAGCAAAGTATCCGCGGAACGTTCGATCCAGCGTGCCTGTCACCAGGCCGCGGACGTTGGGTGGCAACCACTGGGCGAGGCCCGCGGCGATCCGCTCCCCCCCCAGCAACAGAAACACCGTGAGCACGATCACGATCACCGCATTCACCGTCAGCCCCAGGGTGGCGCCCAACAGACTGAGCACCTGTTGGCTGAATTGGCTGGCCAACTTGCTTGTGCGGGTGAGCAGCTGGCTGCTGAGATCGCCAAAATCACTGGGCAGACCCCGGGAGGCGGCCCATCCCTGCAGTTGGGTGAGCAGGACCTCCCCCTCCGACAACCAGCTGGGCAAGGCCTTGATCAGTTCATCGAGCTGTTCCACCAACCGAGGCACCAGCCAGAGGGCCGCCAACACCACCCCGCCCAGGCCCAGCCCTATCACCACCAGCAGGGCCATGCCCCGGGGCAGGCGGCGCTCCACCAGCCAGCGGGTGGGGATGTCGAGCACAAAGGCGAGCAACCCTGCCGTGAGAAACAGGGCGGGGAAAGGGGCGAGGGGCACCAGCAACTGACGCAACACCCAGAGGTTGAGCACCAACAGGGGGAGGGCCAGGCTGAAGCGCAACCAAGGGGGCAACACCAGCCGCTCAAGCATGGGGGTGCGGGAACGTCCCGAAATGCAGTCGCTTCAGCTTCGCGCCTGGTTGCCCTTGGCGTCAGCCGGAGCCGGAAGGGCACGGATCCCGCCCCGCTGCACCTCCAGCCCCTCGGGAGGGATGGGCACCTCCAGCAACCGGAGGCGATGGGGGATCACCATCTCGCTGCGCACCCCGGCCAGGGGGGGCGGCTCCACCCGCAGGCCCCGATCCAACACCACCAGCCGTCTCAGCGGTGGACGCACCGTGATGGAAGGCCCCTTCTGATCCAGTCGGAAATCCGCTTGATCATGGTCGTAGGCGGGAAAGTGCACGGAGGGCAGCCGGTAGGCCCGCAGGTTGGAGCGGCCGGTGGTGATCACCAGGGTGGTGGCGGGATCAAAGCGTCGTGTGGCGGCGATGGCCTGGCCCCATTCCCGATCGAAGTCGCGCAGGGACGTGGCGAAGCGATCCCCCGGCACCACGAGAAAGAGCAAACTCTGGGCCAGCACCACCAGCGCCAGATCCCGTGGCCATCGCAGGGCCCCCCGGGCGCTGCCGCCGTTGGCGGCCAGCCGCCAGGCCAGGGCGAGCAATACCGCCGGCAGCAGGGTGGTGGCGTGGCCCATGCGGGTGAAGTGCACGAACACCAGGTAGATCGCGGAAGGCGCAATCCACAGGGCCAGAAAGACCAGGCGCCACCGGCTGCCATCCCCTTCCGCCGTCCGTGAGGCGGGGTCGGTCTGGCCACGCCGCAGGAGCGCCAGGGCTAGAGCCGCCGGGGCCGTGAGCCCCACGCTGCGCAGCAGCAGCCAGCCGTTGCCCAGGAGGCCGCCCTTGCGGGATTGGCCGGTGTGGTCCCCCTTCCAGGCTTGGAACAGGGGCCAAAAGCGCTCGAGCCCACCCACTTCCGTCAGAAACGCCCCCCCCCAGGCCGCCACCAGGCCCAGCCCAAGGGCGACGGCCGCGCCATAGCGCCACCCCGCCACGCCCCGCCGCCAGCCCCGCCAACAGGCCACGAGCACCAGGGGCAACAGAAACAGGGGCGTGTTCGGCCTGATTCCGCCAGCGGTGGCCATCAACACCGTCAGGGGGAGCAACAGGCGTTGGTGGCCCGCCGCCACCTGCCAGGCGCAGCACCCGATGGCCACCACCCAGCCCAGCTCCGCGCCATAGCTCAGGGGCTGGCTGGCGTAGTACCACAGCAGGGGAGCGCTGAAGAGCAGTCCCGCCAGCCAGGCGCCCACCCTTGGGCCCCCAAACTGCCGCCCCAACCACCAGCCGCAGGGCAGGGCGCTTGCGGCGGCCAGGGCATTCACCAGCTCCAGGGCTGCCACCCCGTCCCCTCCGACCAGGGGGCGAAACAGGCGGCCCAGGGCGATCAGACACCAGAACACCCCGGGCAGGTGGGGCACATGGCCCTCCAGATCAAAACCGTCGAGGGCGAGCACGAAATTGCCCGCATCCCAGGCCTGCACGAGCTGGGTGCGGGTGGCCCAGCGGCTCAGGAGCCCCACGGCGAAGAGGGCCAGAAGCCCTGGGGTGGGGTGGAGGGCCCCGGCGGGCCACCCCGGGGCCCGCCGGGCTTCCCCTGGTCTTCCATGCTCCGCGGAGGGAGCCATCAGCGGCGACCTCCCTCGGGGCTGGCCATCCCGGCCAGGTAGGCCCGGCTGCCCAGCTGTTGCAGACGGCTGTCCTTGCCCGTCACCTGGTCGTGGAGCCGTTGGCGGTAGGCCGCCATCGCCTTCGCCAGGGGGGCATCGGCGGTGGCCAGGATCTGAACCGCCAAGAGGCCCGCGTTGAGGCCATTGCCGATGGCCACCGTCGCCACCGGGATGCCTGCGGGCATTTGCACAATCGAATGGAGCGAATCCACCCCGGACAGCGCCTGGCTGCGTACCGGCACACCAATCACCGGCAGGGGGGTGAGGGCGGCCACCATGCCCGGCAGATGGGCGGCGCCGCCAGCACCGGCGATGATCACCTTCAGCCCCCGGCCAGCCGCTTCCCGGGCGAAAGCCACCATCTCCAGGGGTGTTCGATGGGCGGACAGCACCCGCACCTCCACGGCGACACCAAACTCCTCGAGCACCTCCACCGCCGGCTGCAGGGTGGGCAGGTCGGAATCGCTTCCCATCACCACCGCCACCCGGGGCTCTCCACTCGTGCCAGGGGACGGAAGGGAAGGGGAAACCACGGGCGCGGGGCATCTGCCGGCATTCTTGCCGCAGGCCTCCGCCCCGCGCCCCGGTCGCCCCTCAGCGCTCCATCGCCGCGGTGCTCTTCAGGGCTGCCGCCGTGAGCACCTCATGCCCTTGATCGGTCACGGCCACGTCATCTTCAATGCGGATGCCGATGCCCTTCCAGCGCTCCTCGATCGCGGGCTGCCCCTCCGGCACGGGCAACCGATCACTCACATACAGCCCCGGCTCCACCGTGAGCACCATCCCTGCCTCCAGATCCACAGGGCGCTCCCCGAGTCGATAAGCCCCCACGTCGTGCACATCGAGCCCCAGCCAGTGGCCGGTGCGGTGCATGTAGAGATGCCGGTAGGCCCCCTGCTCGATCAGACCGTCCACCGTGCCTCGCAGCAGGCCCAGCTCCACCAATCCCTCCACCAGCACCCGCACCGCGGCCCCGTGCACCCCCTCCGCCGTGGCCCCTGGACGCACTTCCGCCACCGCGGCCTGCTGGGCGTTGAGCACCAGCTCGTAGAGCGCCCGTTGCTCACCGCTGAAGCGCCCGTTGACCGGGAAGGTGCGGGTGATGTCACCGTTGTAGTAATCGTTCAGCGAGCAGCCGGCGTCGATCAGGAGCAGATCGCCCTCCCGGAGCACGGCGCTGTTGGCGGTGTAGTGCAGCACACAGGCATTGTCACCGCTGGCCACGATCGAGCCGTAGGCCGGCCCCCGGGCGCCCTGCTCCAAAAAATGCTGCTCGATCACCGACTGCACCTGGCGTTCCGTCAGGCCTGGGCGGGCGACGCCCCGGGCCAGCTCGTGGGCCTCCGCGGAGATGCGGGCGGCCTGGCGCAACAGGGCCAATTCCTCTTCCCCCTTGCGCAACCGCAGTTCATGGAGGAGCGGACAGGGGGCCACCAGTCCCAGGGCTGCCGTGCCGCTGCGGGACGCCCGATCCAATTGCCGCGCCCAGGCATTGAGCACGAGGGGCTCCACCCGGGGGTGACGGCCCACCCGGAAGGCGATCCCCTCCGCCCCCTCCAGGTAGTGGGGCAGCCGCTCCTCCAACTCCGCCAGGGGATGGGCCAGGCAGGCGCCGAAGGTGGTCACCGCCCCTTCGCAGCCCCAGCGGAACCCGTTCCACACCTCCGCGCTGGCCTCCCGGGGGGCCACAAACAGCACGAAGGGATGGTCGGGCTGGTGGGGCAGGAAGAGGGCGACGGCGTCTGGCTCATCGAAGCCCGTCAGATACCAGAAGTCGCTGTCCTGACGGAAGGCATGCTCCACATCGGCGTGGTGGGTGCGCAGGGGGGCTGCCGGGATCACTGCCGCGGCGCTCCCCAGCCGGTGGAGGAACCGATCCCGGCGGTCGGCGAACACCTCCGGGGCGAGGGTGGAAGGTGGGGCGGGGGCCATGGGCGGAACGGCGAGACGGCGCAGCGGGGCGTCTACCGATTAAATAGCCTTAATCGCCATTTCCCCATGGCCGCCTGCTGTTTGCCGTGACGGCGTCCTCCGGCCCCCTACCCACCGCCTCAAACCGTGCACCAGGGGCCACCAGACCATCCGGCCGCTCCCCGGGCTCCCGTTGGCCCCGAGAGGCGCCTGGGGACCGGTTTGGCGAGGCGGTGCCTCCGATCGCGGATCGGGCCATCCTGTTGTTGACGCGTTGGCGCGGGGCGTTGGGCCTCAGCCCCCGGGAGCGCTCGGAGCTGGGCCCCGAGCTCGCTGCCCTGGAGCATCAGTGCCGGCGTCTGGAGCGCCGCCGCCCCAGGGTGGCGGTGCTGGGTCGGGTGGGGGTTGGCAAGAGCAGCTTGCTCAATGCCCTCCTGGGGGCGGACCATTTCGTGGCCGATGTGGCCCATGGCTCCACCCGCCATCAGGAGGAACGCCCCTGGCGGGAGCCCATCGAGGGCCTGGACGGCGTGGATCTGGTGGACACCCCAGGTCTGGATGAAGTGGAGGCCCCCACCCGGGAGCAGCTGGCCCGTCGGGTGGCCCTGGAGGCGGATCTGGTGATGCTGGTGGTGGATGCGGATCTCACCCGGGTGGAGGCGGAGGCGCTGGAGCGCCTCCTGTTGGCCGGCAAGCCAGTGCTGTTGGTGCTCAACCGTTGCGATTGCTGGCCAGAGGAGGAATGGTCCGATCTGTTGGCGAGCCTGCGGCGCCACCTGCCCCCCAGTGCCCGCCACCTGGAGCCCCTGGCGGTGGCCGCCGCCCCCCGGCAAGCGCGGCTCTTGGCCGATGGGCGGGTCCGCAGCGTGCCGGCCCCCCCCCGGATCGACCCCCTGCGCCAGGCCCTGGTGACTCTGCTGGCGGAGGAGGGGGAACGGCTGCTGGCCCTCAATGCCCTGCGGGCCGCCGACCAATTCGCCGAGGAGCTCTTCCTCTGCCGCCTGCGCCATGGCCGTCGGCAGGCCCGCACCCTGATTGGCCGCTATGCCGCCGCCAAGGCCGCCGGGGTTGCCCTCAACCCCGTGATGGGGTTGGATCTGGCCGGGGGGATGGCCTGCGACACCGCCCTGGTGCTTCAACTCTGCCGGCTCTATGGCCTGCCCATGACCCGCGGTGGTGCCCGCGATCTGCTGCTCACCCTCGGGGGCCATAACGCCCTGTTGGGGGGGACCCAGCTGGGTCTGCAGGCGGTGTTGGGCGGCCTGCGCCAGGCCTTGTTGTTGGCGGCGCCCTTGAGCGCCGGACTCTCCTTGGCTCCGGCCGCGCCGGTGGCCATGGCCCAGGCGGCCCTGGCGGTTCACACCACCCGCCGCACCGGACGGCTGGCCGCGGCGGCCCTGTGGCGCAGCCGCGCGGCTGCGGGCCATCCAGCGGCCCTGCTCCGGCGCCTGGCGGAGGAGGACCCACCCACCCGCCGCTGGCTGGCCGCCTGGCCGGGAGCCGCGACCCGGCGGTCGAGGCGGCCGTGAGTGCCATCGCCCTGTTCGGTACCAGTGCCGATCCCCCCACGACAGGCCATGAAGCCCTGCTCCGGGGCCTGCTCGCCCTGTTCCCCCGGGTGGCCACCTGGGCCAGCGACAATCCGATGAAACCCCGCCAGACTCCCCTGAACGACCGCGTGGACCTGCTCAAGGCCCTGGTGGAGGCGATCGGCGACCCTCGCCTCGCCCTGGCCCAGGAGCTCAGCAGTCCCTGGGCGATGGAGACCCTGGAGCGGGCTCGGGCCCGCTGGCCCGGGCAGACACCGGTGTTTGTCGTGGGGAGCGACCTCGTCGCCCAGATGCCCCACTGGCGTGGGGCAGCGGGCCTCTTGAAGGATCTGGAGGTGGCGGTGGCCCCCCGGTGGGGGTGGCCCGTGCGGGACGACGACCTGGAAGAGTTGCGGCGGCTGGGCGCCCGGGTGCGCCTGCTCCCGCTGGCCCCCCCCGCCACGGCGAGTTCCCGGGCCCGGGACCAGCAGGGTGGCTCCCCCGATCTGGACCAGGTGCCGGAAGTCCTCTGGCCGTTACTCCGGCGGCACGGGCTCTACGGTCTTGCCTCCACCTCCGCCCCCTCCTGATCCATGCGGATTGCTCTGGCTCAGCTCGATCCCGTGGTGGGCGACCTGGAGGGCAACGGCGAGCGGGTGTTGGCGGCCTGTGAGGCGGCGGTGCGCCAGGACGCCCGCCTGGTGCTCACTCCGGAGTTGTCGCTGTGGGGCTATCCGCCGCGGGATCTGCTGCTGAGAGGGTCCTGCCTGGAGCGCCAGCAGGGGGTGTTGGATCGACTGGCGGCAGCCATGCCGGAGGGGCTGGCGGTGCTGGTGGGGATGGCCGAGCCGATTGCTGGGGGCGGCCAGCCGGCCCTCTACAACAGCCTTGCCCTGGTGGAGCGCCAGGGCTGGCGAAGTGTCTGCCGCAAGCGGCTCCTGCCCAGCTACGACGTGTTCGACGAGAGGCGCTACTTCCGCGCTGGAGAGGCTCCCGCTGTGTTGGAGCTGGAGGGAGACGGCCGAATCTGGCGCTTGGGCCTCACCATCTGCGAAGACCTGTGGGTGGAGGAAGACCTCCAGGGCCATCGCTTGGCGGGGGCGGATCCGATCGCCGAGCTGTTGCCCCACCAGGTGGATCTGCTGATCAACCTGTCCGCCTCCCCCTTTGGCCAGGGCAAGGCGGCCCTGCGACGCCGCCTGGCGGCCCGGGCCGCGGCCCGGCTGAGCGTGCCGGTGCTCTATGTGAATCAGGTGGGTGGCAACGACGAGCTGGTGTTTGATGGCGGCAGCTTTCTGGTGGATGCCGCCGGTGGCGTGGTGCGCCAGCTGGCCTGCGCGGCGACGGATCTGGTGGTGTGGGATGGGACCGCGGACCTCCCGGCCACCGCCCCCCTGCTGCCTCCGCCAGGGGAGGAGGAGCAATTGCTGCGGGTGTTGGTGCTGGGGGTGCGGGATTACGCCCGCAAGTGCGGCTTTGAGCGGGTCCTGCTTGGGTTGAGTGGCGGCATTGATTCCGCCCTGGTGGCGGTGATCGCCTGCGCCGCCCTGACGGCGGAAGGAGTGCGGGCGCTGCTGATGCCCTCCCCCTGGAGTTCCGCCGGCTCCATCGACGATGCCACCGCCCTGGCGGAGCGCCTGGGCCTGGCCACCGCCACCGTGCCGATCGCAGGGTTGATGGAGGCCTTTGACGACGCCTTGACTCCGGTGCTTGGAGGGGAACCCGAGGGGTTGACGGCGGAGAATCTGCAGTCGCGGATTCGCGGCAACCTTTTGATGGCGGTGGCGAACCAGGAGGGGCGCTTGCTGCTTACCACCGGCAACAAGTCGGAGCTGGCCGTGGGCTACTGCACGCTCTATGGCGACATGAACGGTGGTCTGGCGGTGATCGGCGACCTCTACAAAACCTCCGTGTTTCGCCTCTGCGCCTGGATCGATAGTCCCGCCTCGGCGTCCTGCCGCGCCGATCTGGGCTTGCCGGCGTCGGGGGCGTTGATTGGTGAGGCGATCCGCCAGAAGGCCCCCAGCGCCGAGCTGCGGCCCGAACAGCGCGATAGCGATTCCCTGCCGCCCTATGAGCTGTTGGATCCCCTGCTGAAGGAGCTGGTGGAGCGGCTGGCCCCCCCGGAGGAGCTCGTGGAGGCGGGCCAGGATCCATCCCTTGTGGCACGGGTGATGGGGCTGCTGCGGCGGGCGGAATTCAAACGGCGCCAGGCCGCACCCGCGTTGAAGGTGAGCGGACGGGCCTTTGGCAGTGGCTGGCGAATGCCGATCGCGGCGAAGGTGGATTAGGCGTTGATTGACGTCTCCGGCCTCTACATCAATGAGTATTGGCGATCCATTTCGAATCAATGCAACTCCCGGAGGACGTTCTTGGCAGCAGCAGGGTTAAGAGCTGCATGACGTTCTGAGATGTCGAAAGACGATGATGATTTCAATGTCTTAGCTGGATTGGGGTCCGAGGATTTGTATGGCGATTAGCTCGTAGTAAGTGGGAGGAGGGACAGATGGCCTGTCATGGGAGTGAAGGTGTTCATCGTGATCAAGGTTGGCGGAATGAATGGACTGTCCATGCGCAGGAGCATGGACATGGGGGTGAACTGGCTTCGAAGGGATGACGACAGCGTTGTCGATGGTTAACGGGACGCCATGGGGGGTGTTGATGATGGCGGCTCGCCAGAGTTTCAACAGTTCTTGATGCTGTAATGGGTCGCTCAGGCCAGATTTGAAGCAAAATTTCTCCAAAGATCTGCACCAATGCTGGTAATATATTTCTCCGGTATCAGGGTCTCCAAAGGCTTGTGCTTCCTGGATGGACTCGCCCATTAAATCCATCCATTCTTTTGGAGTGACATGATTCAGCTTCACCAGGAGATTGCCCAAGGCAAAGGCCTCTGCCTCCCATGAATCCTTGAATGGGGCTTCTCCTTTGTCTCGGAGAAATGGTTGGCAAGGTTCATTGACAAACTTGATTACCCATAAGACTCCGCAATCCTGAGACCCCGCTCCGTGCTGGGGATATAGCAACAGACCGCATTGGCAATATGCTCTGTCATCGCAGCGAGTGAGAATCGTCGGTTGAAGCGGAAGCAGAAGCCACCGAGGTACCGCCTGGCGTACTTCTCATAGTTGAAGGCGTGAAAGGTGCCGCTCAGGCTTGTTTTGAGGTTTCCGAGCAGCGTGTTGATCCAGCGGAACTGCGGCAGATCGTTGGGGTGCTTCCCGCTGGTAACAACGGGCTCATGACTGCAGCCTGCTGTTGTGACGGAGCGAAAGCAGGCTAGTCCGTCGGTGAGTACTGTGCAGCCGGGAGCTATGTGCTCTCTGGCCCACGCACCAATTGAATCCGAACTGAACCCAGCTACAGGTGTGATTTTTGCGTGAATCGGGTGGCCTGCCTCGTTCAGGGAAACGGCTGCCACGATAGGTATCTTGTTCTCCGAGCCCCGTCCTACCTGGCCGACCAAACGGCCCCCGCCCCCGACCCCCGCCTCCCGCGGGGGCTACCACCGCCCCACCCCCACACCCTCCCGCA
>JBKDSY010000147.1:0-11853 GCA_046340755.1 Cyanobacteriota bacterium | reverse complement strand
TTTCCTGGAGAAGATCGCCACCTGATCCCTTCCCCGCGGGTGCCCACCTACGACATGGCCCCTGCCATGTCGGCAGATAAACTCACCGAGAGCTGCATCGCGGCCATCAACAAGGGGATCTATTCCTTGGTGGTGATCAATTACGCCAACCCCGACATGGTGGGGCACACTGGCCAAATCGCCGCCACGGCCGAGGCGATCACCACCGTTGACCGTTGCGTCGGCAAGCTCCTGGAAGCCACCACCCGCATGGGCGGCACCAGGTTGATCACCGCTGACCATGGTAACGCCGAGGTGATGCGGGGCCCCGATGGGCGCCCCTGGACCGCCCACACCACCAATCCCGTGCCCGTGATCCTGGTGGAGGGAGAAAAGCGTCAGCTGGCGGGCCATGCCACCGACGTGAAGCTTCGGGAGGGAGGAGGACTGGCTGACATCGCCCCCACGTTGCTGGCCATCCTGGGGCTGCCCAAGCCGGAGCGGATGAGTGGCCATTCCCTGATTCTTGCCGCCGAATCGCCCACTGGTTCTGCCCTGGCTCCCGATCGCCGCCCCAAAGCCCTGCGCGTCTGAACCCCTAGGATGGATCGATGATTAAGTCCACCTTGTCCTGGCTGTGGATGCTGAATGGCATCCTGTTGATTGTGAGCATCCTTCTCCACAGTCCGAAAGGGGACGGGTTGGGTGGCCTGGTGTCTGGGGGCAGTGGCATGTTCACCAGTGCTCGCAGCGCCGAAGCCACCCTCAATCGAATTTCGTGGACCTTGCTGGTCCTCTTTCTCTCCCTAGCTGCCATTCTCAGCATCCTCGGCTCCCGTGGCTAGGGGTTGTCAGTCGTGAGCTTGGGACGTCGGCAGCTGCTCGCTTCCGGGGTGTGGACCCTGTTGCGGAGCGGCCTAGCTTCCCTGCCCCTTTGGGCTTGGGCACGACCCGTGGCAGCGGCCAGCAAGGCGGGGGAGGCGCGTTGGGCCCTGAGCGAGGCGGAATGGAAACGGCGCCTTTCTCCGGCGGCCTTTCATGTCTTGCGTCAGGAGGGCACGGAACGTCCCTTCAGCAGCCAGCTGAACCAGGAGAAACGACAAGGCCGATTTTGTTGCGCCGGTTGCCGCTTGCCCCTGTTTTCCTCCAGCGCGAAATACGACAGCGGCACGGGATGGCCAAGTTTCTGGCAGCCACTCCCCGGCGGAGTGGCCACAAAGGTGGATTTCAAGCTGATCGTGCCACGCACGGAATACCATTGCCGCCGCTGCGGGGGCCACCAAGGCCATGTGTTCAAGGATGGGCCGCGGCCAACGGGCCTGCGCTACTGCAACAACGGTGTGGCCCTGGTGTTTGAGCCCGGCAGCGGCTGAGGGCCAGGCAGGCAGGCCTGACGGTTTTCATTGCGGAAGATTGCCGCCCCAGAGAGGGCTGGAAAAACCTGCAAAAATCAGAAGTCCTTTTGATCTTGTGCTGACGGCATGGGAAGCCCCATCAGCAAAGAGACCTTCCTGCAACGGGCGCTAGCACGCTTCGGAACACATTACGACTATAGCGAAATCATATACAAGAGCTACAAAACGCCTATCCAGATTCACTGCACAATTCACCCGGTGAAAGTGATCAGTATTACCCCAGAAAAACATCTACAAACCAGCGGCGGCTGCAAATACTGCCTCCGGGAGAGCCGCATTCGCATGTTGGAACGGGAGCTGCAGAGAGAACCAGCCATCAGGGGTGAGTCGTCGCTGATGGCTCCCCAACCAGAGGACTCCTTGGGTGAGACCAGCCCGTCTGTTCCCGTTCTCAGGCAGGCACCGTCCTGAGCCAGCTGGCCCCCCACTCGCCTCAAGCCAGGGAGGCCAAGGGCATGGGCTCTGCCGCGGCCACCACAGCGGTGAGGCGCTCCCTTGGATCGTTCTCCAGACGGATTACCGACACGGGGTGCGGGCCGTAAAGGGTGGCCGCCGCCGCCGCTAGATCCGCTTGGATGGCCGCAAACGCCTCGGCGGTGTTGGGAAGCCGAAGACGATCGTTGGCGATGTAAAGAAAACGCCCACCCTCCAGGGAGAAGGTTTTCGCCAGGCGGCTGTCGGATTCCAGCAGGGTGGCGAAACGGCCCAAGCGCCGGGCGAGGGCCACAATCCGCTCCTGATGGGTTGCCTCCTGACCCAACTTGCGCTGGGCAGACAGACCGAACTGACCACCGCCTTGCTCCATGGCGTAATTGATGTCATGGCTGATCAACATGATTCCAGGGCCGTCCGGCACATGGCGGTAATCAGCAACGTCAATCAAGGGGCCAGGCAAGGAGTTCAAGCGAATCCAGTCGTGAAAGATGGGAATGAAGCTGGCTTCATCCACAGTTCCTTCACGGGCCAGGAATTTCAGACAAAAACGCTCGACATCCATTGCTGCAACAGCGGGTTGATCGTTAGGGGAGGGAAAGGGTGGCGGGAGGGAAGGGAGAGCGGTTCAGCTCACGGGCACGCGCGCCTCGTACCACTGGGCAAAGGCCAGAGGAGAGTTGATTCCAGCCTGCAGGAGGCGAGAATGACATTCGTAGGCCGCCTCAATGAACAGTCGGGCTTCCTCGACAGCCTGGCGTGCGCGGTCAAAGCTGGCCGGCAGTTGGCGATTGTCATAGGCATTGAAGAGATAGCTGGCAAATTTCCCTTTGACAAACGGATCGAAAAACAGCTCGGTGTCATAGAAATAGCGGCGGAAATCAGTCACGATCACTTCAGGATCATCAGCGATGTCCACGTTCTGGGCTTTGAGCAGGGCCTGGGCCGCCTTGACCATCGCCGCCAGGGCCTTATCGGCCGCATGTTGGACATTTCCATTGGCCTCGCCCCCTTCCAGCAGAAGGGTGGCATCAAAGTTGAGGCTTTCGGCCATGGCTACGTCAAAGTTGGTCAAGGAGACCACTTCACCCGCACATTCACCGATGCCGATGTCACCGATGGTGTATTCCCGGGCATCCCCCCAGTCGGTGTAAAAGGACGGGTCGTCGGCATAGGCCGGCACGTGGGTAAAGGGCTGCACCCGCTCCTTGATCTCCTTCTTGCCAACGCGGTTGACAAACTGCGGGAACGTTTCCGCCTGCTGTTTGCCGTTGAGATAGAGATCCAGCAGAAAATCCACCACTTCTGGCACCCGTTTGGTCGGGATCACCCCCAAGGACTGGCCGTAATGGGCCGCATTGTGGCTCCACTCGCCCCCCAGGATCAGATGGAGGTGCGGCACCCTATGGCGATCAACCAGGCGGTTGGATCCATAGAAGCCAATCTCCGCAACCGTGTGTTGGCTGCAGGAGTTGAAACAACCGCTCACTTTGACACGGATATCCTTTAGGGATGCATCGTATTGATAGCCCTTGAGGGCCAGGCGCTGCCGCAACTCCCCGGCCAGGCCGCGGGAACTGGCGATGCCCAACTTGCAAGTGTCGGTTCCTGGGCAGGCCGTCACATCGGCGATGGTTTGGGCGCCGGGTGCGTGGAGCTTGAGGGCCTTGAGGGCAAGGTAGAGCGCAGGGAGATCCGCTTCGTGGACCCAACGGAGCAACAGGTTCTGCTCCACGGTGGTGCGGGTGGCATCCGGGGTGAAGCGGCGGGCAAGATCCGCCAGACCACGCATCTGCTGGGCCGTGAGATCGCCGAGGGGCAGATTCAGGGTGACGCAGAGGAAACCTGCCTGACGCTGCACGTAGCAATTGGTGGCCTTCCAGCGATCAAAGGCCTCACCATCTGTCCCCAAGTCGATCACCTGGCCCGTGGTGACGGGTTGGGGCAGTCCAGATTCGCTGTATTGGGAGATGGAACTCAGCCATTGCGTCCATTCCGGGTCATGGTCCAGTGTGGCTCGCTCTTCAAGAACGAGGCGCCGGAATTCATCGATACCAAGCTTTTGCACCAGGAATTTGATGCGCGCCTTGTTGCGATTTTTCTTTTCCCCTAACCTGGCATACACCCGTGCAATGGCCTGGGAGAGAGGCAAAAGTTCATCAGCTGGAACAAAATCATCGAACAGCTTGGCCAAGTGGGGAACAGCCCCCAGGCCACCGCCCACGTAGAGCTCAAAGCCGGTCTCCTCCTGGCCATCCCGCTGCCGCTTTTTGGCAATCAGCCCCAGGTCGTGCATGTAGGTGAGGCCACAGGGATGCTGGGAACAGCCGGAAAAAGCGATCTTGAATTTCCGCCCAAAATCCTGCACATCGCGGTGGCCCAGAAAGTAATTGGCTGTCTCCTGGGCATAGCCGGTGACATCGAAGGCTTCATCGCGACAGACACCAGCCAGGGGACAGGCTGTGACGTTCCGCACGGAGTTTCCGCAGGCTTCGCGCACCGTGATGCCCACCGCCGCCAGACGGCGATGCATGTCTGGGGAATCTTCCAGGTTGAGGAAGTGAAGCTGGATGTCCTGGCGGGTGGTGATGTGGAGGATGGAATCGGAATATTCCTCGGCTATGTCGGCCAAGACCTCCATTTGTTCGGCGGTGAGGCCGCCATAGGGAATTTTGATCCGCTGCATGCCCGGGGCTTCCCATTTGGTGTCAGGCCCCTTGGTCAGCTCCGGATGGGGGAAGGCAATGTCTTGGGTTTTCTCGCCATCGTGGCGGAAACCGTTGTCGTAGCGCTGGCCATAGGCCCCCCTGCGCAAGCGCAATTCCGCGAAGACCTTGTCTTCGATCTTGCCTTGACACCGCAACACCATCTGGTTTTCGAACGTATCAATCTCCTCGGCCATCTGGGGAGGGATTTTGTCGGCCAGTTGGGCTTTCCAGGATTGGGGTTGGGTCGTGGTCATGCGTTGGTTATCTTGAGTGGGCGAATTTTGTGCCGTTTGGTAGTAATGATTGCTAATCTCTCCCATGCTAGGGGTCGGTGTAGAAGGCGCTGCCCTGCCTGCGGGGATTTAGGGGTCTCTTAACAATCGCGGGCTGTTGGTGGGCGCCGCATCCGGATCAAGGGTGCTGGACGACAGGGGGGAGGGGCAGGGGTTGTCAGGATTGTGCCATCGCGGTTCAGCCGCCCCTTTGCGTGTCCCCATGGCCTCCCTGACCCTCCGCCCCAACGATGTGGTGCTTGTGCGCCACGGGGAGACCACCTGGAGCCAATCCGGCCAGCACACCGGCGCGACGGACATCCCCCTCACTGCCGCCGGGGAGGCGGCGGCCCAGGCGCTGGCTCCAGTGCTGGCGCCCCTGCCCTTGGCCCGCGTGCTATCCAGCCCCTTGGAGCGAGCGCGACGCACCTGTGCATTGGCGGGTTTCGGCGACCGGATGGAGCTCGATGCCGACTTGATGGAGTGGAACTACGGGGCCTATGAAGGCCTCACCAGCGCCGTAATTCAGGTCACGGCGCCAGGCTGGCTGGTGTTTCGGGATGGCTGTCCGGAGGGGGAAAGCCCAGCCCAGGTGGGGGCGCGGGTGGATCGGGTGATCGCTCGGCTGCGGCAGGAGCCTGGGCCGACGCTGGTGGTTGCCCATGGCCACCTGTTGCGGGTGTTGGCGGCACGTTGGCTGGGGCTGCCTCCCCTGGCGGGCCAAAACCTCCTGCTCGACACCACCACGATCAGTGTGCTCAGTGACTACAAGGGGATCCCAGCGCTGGGGTGTTGGAACGCGCCGATCACGGGACGTTGAACGGGGCTGGGGAGGCCGTTTCACCGGGGACACTGGGGTCTGGGCCATGCACCCCTGTGACCCAGTCACGAATTCATTCCCCCGGAAACGGCAGGCGATGAGGATCTGGGGGATCTGCTGCAGGAATTGCTGCCCCGAGAGGGATGCACCATCGGAGTTCAACAGAAACACAAGGCATGCTGACAAAGAAACAGTCGCTTGCGAATCGATGAACCAAGAAGACAAGCAGCGAATGTGTTAGGTTGAATTCCAGATGAGACAGGTTCAAGCAAGAGAGCTGATCATTCTCGTGGCAAACGACCTGAGCTGACGGAATTTCAACAACTGCGCCAGATCCTCAGGTGTTGCAAATAATGACATCGGGTCTGGCTGCACATCTTTTAAGAACGACGATCGGCAAGGAACAAGCCGCCCCATTGACATGCCTGAGACTTTTGACGCAAGAAAGATTGATTTAGGTCGTTGTCACAGATGGAACTTTTCGCGAACAATTTGCCCCTGCCGCCTTCCCTGTGCCTTTGGCACCTTTCGCAATCCATGGCATCAAGTTATTCGGCATTTTTGCTCGGCTAAGCGATGACGTCGTCACTCCATGCCTCAAACGAGACTTCATTCTCGTTTCGCGTTTACTGTGGAGCATCGGTGGATCCACTGTTGAGATGAAACCTTAGCTGGAAGAGGTGCTCAGAAGATACGGCCTTCACGTGCTTCGGGAATCGAACAGAGCAAAGACAGAACATTTGATTGAGCAACAATATTCAATTTTCAAACAGAGACATCCATGCCAACCATTTTAGGAGCGGTGCATCATGCAGGAATACTTTGCTGGCGATATAGACTGCTTTTCAACAACAAGGGCGCAAGATCAAGTTCCTTCCTGGATAAATTCTCCCAGGAAACAAGACATCAGATCGCGCGCAGTAAAAACTAGAATCATTGTACATGAGACTCCCGCAAGCAGAGATTCATCTTGCAAGTCCTCGTAAAAGCATGCTAGAGCTTTTGGTTTGCCACCTCAGATCCGTAACGACAGTGAATGCAGGAGTGAAAACGTCTCTGCCGTTCGTCAAGCTTCCAGGCGCTTCGCTGCAATCAGGAAACGTTGATGATTTTGCTGCCATTGTTGGTACCTATTTACCTCTGGTTGTCCATCGCTGGGACCATCCTTATCATGACCAGCCGTTCATCAATGATTCCGGATCTCTTCGCCTCGGTGATTTCACACTCCTCGCCACCTCAGGCTCTGCCATCCATGGAGTGGTGGAGCAGAGATGTGAGAGCCAGTTGGTGCTCCCATACCCAGCAGGTATCGATGACTTCAGCAATGACTTCACGATTGAGAGGAATATTTACAGCTTTCGAGACTCCTGTCTCTTCATGCCGGCGGCGCGCAGTCATTTTCAACTGCATTGCAGCCAGTGCTCAGGGATCATCATCAGCTTTTCTCCTGAAACCCTGCTACCACTGGCCCACACCATCGCAGGACCTGGCTTCAATCCACTGCCTTTACGAGCGGCATTCGCCCAAGCCACCATCCTCAACCGCCAAGTGGACCCCCGCAGGGATCGCCTTCATGAGCTGCTGAATCAAACCATGGCCTATATAGAGAAGTGCATGGCCATCGGCGGGACGATCAACCCGATGCTGCGTCTCGACGATCTGCTTGGCCGCCTGATCGTGATGCTATTGCTGCCGGATCTTCTTGAGCCGGCCACGGCAGCCCCACTGACCAGCGAGCCCTTCCCCCACCAGGAGCTGCTGACCTGGTTGCTGGCTCATCTGCATGAACCAATCAGCTTATCCGACATGGAGAAGCGCTGCCACTTCTCCCGCCGTTCGTTGCAACATGCCTTCAAGCAACACTTCGGCTGCGGACCAATGCAGTGGCTGCGTCAACAACGGTTGACCAGGGCCAAGGAAATGCTCGAGGACCCACTCTGTGACCTGAATCTGCGGGAGGTCAGTCAAGCCTGTGGCTACCTGTCACAGGCTAGCTTCAGTCGGGATTTTTCAGCCCGCTACGGCGAGCCCCCATCACAGGCCCTACGAAGGTTTCGCAATTGTGCCATTATCCGCTCCCCACTTGCTACTTGATGAGGTGAGCCCGACGGCATCAGCCAGAGAGTTCAGTCGCGCTGGACGAGAGGGCTCTGCACGGACAGATGGGTTTCGTCCATACGGCCATGGCTCCGACTGGCCAAGCCATGAGCAACTTGCTCCTCGCCAGCTGGAAAGAGCTCCAAAACAAGGCCACAAGTGAAGCGCCGCCCCAAAACCCCTGAGTGTTTCGCAAACCGCAAGGCATTTTGCGCTAATTGCAAAAAAAGCGATGGCTAAGGGCGGCTGCCCTCTCTACGGTGGAAATGTTCAAACAAATGGTGTCGAATGATGCCGTGATTTCCGCATAGTAAGCGCCATTATTGTGTTGAGTTCGGGATGCTCTGGAGACTAATTTTTCGTTTGGCCTTTGCTTGTCACCAATGCCATTAGCCACAGCAGCCAACCTTGAAACAGCCGTTGCCAAGCAGGAACTACTGGGCCATTCCGTCATCTGCGTTGCTGTTCTCGATGGCCCCGTGGATCTGTCGCACTCCTGTTTTCAGGGAGCTGATCTGACCCTTTTGCCCACGCTGGTGCCTGAAGGCACGCGGGCGGAAGGGTCGATGTCGGGCCATGGCACCCATGTGGCCAGCGTGATTTTCGGCCAGCCGGGAACGGAGGTGGAGGGGCTGGCGCCCCGCTGCCGGGGGTTGATCGTGCCGGTGTTTGCGGACGATCGCTGCAGCGTCAGCCAGCTGGACCTGGCTCGGGCGATCGAGCAGGCGGCGGAAGCCGGTGCCCATGTGATCAATTTCAGCGGCGGTCAGATCAGCGACGACGGCGAGGCGGAAGGCTGGCTGGAGAACGCGGTGCGGCTGTGCGAGCAGCGCAACATTCTGCTGGTGGCGGCAGCCGGCAATGATGGCTGCGCCTGTTTGCATGTGCCGGCGGCGCTCCCCAATGTGTTGGCGGTCGGGGCGATGGATGCCTGCGGCCACCCACTGGATTTCAGCAACTGGGGAGAGCGCTACCAGCACCAGGGCCTGCTCGCCCCCGGGGAAAACATCCTCGGCGCCAAACCCGGAGGCGGGACGGCTCGGCTGAACGGCACCAGTTTCGCCGCCCCGATCGCCGCGGGCGTGGCGGCGTTGCTGCTGAGCGAACAAGTGCGCCGGGGAGAGCCCCCCGATCCCCAGCGCGTGCGCGACCTGTTATTGCGGAGCGCCCTGCCCTGCGACGACGACGTTCCCGCCGCCTCCCGCCGCTGCCTCGCCGGCACCCTGAATCCTGCCGGTGCCCTGACCCTTCTCACCGATCACACGATGTCTGACGCCATCCCTGACGCCTTGACCCCATCCGCTTTGGAAGCCTCGGGCTGCGGCTGCGGGGGAGGCCTGGCCACGCCGGAGCCCAGCTCCGGTGCCGTGGCTCCCTCCCTGCCCACCGCCACCTTGATGACCACCCCGTCCCCCGTTTCCCCTTCCATCCCGATGACCTCAGGAGTGACCCCCAGCCAGGCGCCCAGCGAGTTGGCCTCCAGCCAACTGGTGTATGCCCTGGGCACCCTCGGCTATGACTTCGGCTCCGAAGCCCGGCGCGACACCTTCAAGCAACTGATGCCCCCCTTTGATCTCGGGGGCGGAACGCTGGTGCCCGCCAACCCCTACGACGCCCGGCAGATGGCCGATTATCTGGCGAGCGACATCTCAGAAGCCCGCTCCTTGATCTGGACGCTGAACATCGAGCTGACGCCGGTGTACGCGATCGAACCGAAGGGACCGTTCGCGCGGGAGGCCTATCTGGCGCTGCAGGAGCTGCTGGCGGGCCAGATCCAACCGGGCAGCAGCAAGGACTACATCGAGCGGGTGAGCATTCCCGGCCTTCAGAGCGGCCGCACCGTGAAACTCTTCTCCGGCCAGGTGGTGCCGGTGATCGAGCCGCAGAGCACCCGCGGGCTCTATGGCTGGAAGATCAACAACCTGGTGGAGGCGGCCTTTGCCCAGGTGCAGGCGGCGGAGGGAGAAGCGAATGAAGAAGCGATGCGTCGCACCCTCGACAGCTTCCTGAACCGCATCTACTACGACCTGCGCAACCTGGGCACCACCTCCCAGGATCGGGCCCTGAATTTTGCCGTCACCAATGCGTTCCAGGCTGCGGTCACCTTCAGCGAGGCGGTGGCGGAGGGGATGGAGCTCGACAGCATCACGGTGGAGAAGAGTCCCTTCTGCCGACTGGACAGCGACTGCTGGGATGTGAAGTTGAAGTTCTTTGATCCGGAGAACAGCCGGCGGGCGAAGAAGATCTTCCGCTTTACGATTGATGTGAGCGATCTGATCCCCGTCACCCTCGGTGATGTGAAGAGCTGGTCGTCCCCCATTTGAACTGCGGCCAGCCGGCGAGCCTTTGCGTCCTCCACCTCGATTGCGCCATGACCACCTTCCCGCAACAGTCCACCCCCGTCCAGCGTCCGCATTTTCTCCAACCCGCCACCTGTGTGGATGTGGAGCATGGCAGCGCCGAAAGCTTGGTGAGCATTCGCTTGAAGCTGCTGCATGGCGCCAATTACAACGACCCGGCGGCCTATGCCCAGCGCGGTTACCAGCAGGTGATGCGCTCGGGCGTGGGAGTCGGTGGCCGTTGGTGTTAAGACCAGCCCTTTTGATCGGATCCCTTCATGAGCCCCGAAGACAAGCCCCGCGCCACGCCGGCAGCGCCCCCCGTCGCCACGGCCCCCAAGGAGCGAAAGTCTTACCTCCCCACAAGCCAAACCGGCCTGCAGGATTATTCCTTCTGGTGGGAGTATGCCCGTAAGCATGCCAAAGAAGCCAAGGCTACTTCGGCATTCCTACGCGGCCGCATCTGGACCTAGAGCAGTACGGGTAAGAGCTCAGGTCTGTCGACATCCACAGCTGGAGATCGCCAACCTTGAACCGTTCCTTGTTTCCGGCTCCCGCGCGTGCTTCGCCGCCGCGGGAAGGGAAGCCCAATCTCCGGATCCTCTGGATCACGGAGCCGCTTGCCTGGACAACATCTACCCCACCATGGAGATTCCTCCCATGAACAACAAGTCTATTTCCCCCAATCTTCAGCAACCCGTAGACCGGGTACCCACCGGCCAGCTGCCCAGCGCCCTCGCTGAACTGAGCGAAGAAGCACTCGGATTAGGTGTACTGCCGCTTGGAAGTCAAGGTGGCTTCTGCAATGGCTTCATTGTGGGTCCGGGGCTGTGTTCCTATGATGGGGGCGACGAATAGTCGCTATTCACTCTGACATGGACGCTTTTCGACCCTCCAAGGGCCGACGGCGTCTGCCAGTGACGTTGATTGGCCACGATGAATTGACGGGCAACCGTTGATTTCTTGCGGCTTCCTGACCCCTGGCATCCGTGTGAGACCGGGGGGCATGTGTCGGGGTGAACTCTTCATTCCTTCCCCTGCTTTTCCGGTCTCCTTCCTGAGCTCAAGTGCTTCTGCTCTGAGCTGAATTAACCCAAACCAAGCCACGGAGATTCCTCCCATGAACAACAAGTCTATTTCCCCCAACCTCCAGCAACCGGTAGACCGGGTACCCACCGGCCAACTGCCTAGCGCCCTTGCTGAACTGTCCGAAGCAGCCCTCAGCGACACGCTCAGGTCAGATGTACTTCGGGCTTGCTGAGAAACCCAAATCCACTGCGGTGCGAGCGATTCTAGCCGCAGTCTTGAGTTAGGATGGGACTTAATCAGCCTTTTCTGGCTTAGAAGAATCCCCTGGATCACCAATGTACGTTTTTCAGCACTCAGGTCAGTTATCGATCGAGGAGTTTCATACGCCCTTTGGTGGAAAGCTCGATCCAAACAATCGCTGGGTGCTGCTTCACAAAGTGATTCCTTGGATGTCGCTGGAAAGCCACTATGCGCCGCAATTCAGTGCCAAGACAGGGGCACCTGCGAAACCATTCCAGATGGCGTTCGGGGCTGTTTACATCCAAAGACGTCTGGGCGTGACTGATCGTGAAACGGTGGAGCTGATCACGGAGTCGCCATACCTTCAATTCTTTATCGGGTTGAGCGGTTACCAGGCTCTGCCGCCATTCGATCCATCGATGATGGTGCATTTCCGCAAGCGCATTGGCCCTGACCTGATGAAGGTCTGCAATGACATGACCAAAGCTAATGGAATCGCGATGATTCAAGAGCTATTGGCCA
>JBKDSY010000146.1:0-2857 GCA_046340755.1 Cyanobacteriota bacterium | reverse complement strand
CATTGGTGGTCACGGGCCTGGTCTGACTTCCGGAAGGTGTTGCTAAAACTCGAGGCGCCTGCGGCGCCACACGCTGAACAGCCAAAATCCAACAGCCAATGGTTAAGAAACAGCCAAGTGCTAAGGGACCAAGGGATTAAGGGTCAAGTGGAACGGCCCTGGGGGAGGCAGACCACACGGACCCCGACGAAGTCGCCGACATAGTCGGGCACGTTTAGGAGACGAAACGCCGATCGGCAGTCCCTGGGACTGTCGTCCCAAGAGCCGCCGCGCAGCAGGCTCGGCTTCTCAGCTTTATTTGTATGATTATTCAACCATGCGCTTCCATCATCAGGCGCTTTTTCTTGGTCTGTGTTGTTTCCTTCACCATAGTTGTCATGCCAATGATCCAGGCACCATTCCGAGACATTTCCGTGCATGTCGTTCAATCCCCAAGCATTGGCGGGGAAACGGCCCACTGGGGTGGTCTGCTGAAGCCAGTCCCCTTTCGGGCCATCGGCGTATGACACGCTCGCGTCATAGTTGGCCAGCTCCGGCGTGAGGGTGTCGCCAAAGGCAAAGGGCGTGGTGGAGCCCGCCCGACAGGCATATTCCCACTGGGCCTCGCTGGGCAGGGTGTAGCTGCGGCCGGTGCGCTGGCTGAGGCGGTGGCAAAACTCCATGGCGTCTTCCCAGCTCACGTTCTCCACCGGTCGCTGATCCGTTGTGGTTTCCTCCTCCAGAAGGGCGAATCTCCCGTAGGCCAACTGTTCGCCTTTTCCTCCAGCCTCGGTGGGCTGAAATTGAGAGGGATTGGGCTTCAGTTCCTTTCCCCACTGCTCCCCCTCCTGCTCCTTCCACAAGGCCACGGTGCGCCACTGGGCCTGGGTGATGGGGGTTTGCCCAAGGAAGAAACCCTCCAACTTCACCCGATGCCGGGGCCCTTCATCCTCGTAGCGCTCGGGCTCCTCCTCGGGAGACCCCATCTCAAATTCCCCGGCCTCCAGCTCCACCAGCGTCAAGGTCAGCTCCCCTGGCCCCTTGGCCGTGCCCCCCCAGGGGAGGTCCTTCCGCTCCAGGGGCTCGTGAAAGCCCCAGGCTTCCCCCGCCAGCTTCCGAACAGCCCAGCGGCTTTCGCCCTCGGTTCCGTCCCCCACCCGCTCCACCCTGGCCGTCTCGAAGGGGATGGCCACAAGGGGCAGCTCCATCCACCGCGCTGCGGCGTAGCGAACGGTCGCCAACGCCGGGGTGGTCACGAGCTGTGCCGCGTCAAACGGTTCTTCTTCAAACACCATGTCGGCGGGCCAGGGGGAACCCGGCGGCAGGCCCGAGCCCTGGCGAATCCGCTCGGCAAAGGCGCGGGCCCGGTCATCGGGCAGGGTGTCGAGGAGGCTGACCAACACCGAGGCGAAACGCACCACCCCACTGCGTTCCTTGGAGGGCGCCACGGCGGGATCACACAACACCGCCTCAAAGGAGGGCTCGCCAGTGCGGCGGCGCGCCTGGTTCCAGCGGCGTTCCACCAGGGCGGTGACGCGCCGGATCACCTCCATCCGCTCCCGGGCCGACAGGCGCTGCCAGAGCACTGGCGCCAGGCCCGGCAGGAGGGTGAACTGCAGCTGCTCCACCGCCAGCGCTTGGTCCGCCGGACCCTTGCCCTCCTCCTGCCCCGGCAGGCGGATCACCAGGCCGCCCGTCAACGCCTCCGCCAGCGGCAGGGGGCTGGTGGCCTCCGGCGCGCTCGCCGCCAGAAGCAGCCGCATCACCGGCAGGGTGAGCAGGGGGGCGGAGGCCATGGCCAAGAGCAGCTTCTGGGCCTCCGGGGACGCCTTCTTTCGGAAGGTCTCCCAGCGGGCTTCGGCGTCCTGGGGGGTCAGGGCGGCGGGGGGCGCGGCGGGGGCGGCGAGCTCCCTGCCGCCGAGCCGCTTCTCCAGCCGCCTTTGGCGCTCGTTGCCATCCGGCAGGGCGATGCCCGCGCTGGCATAGGCGGGGTCGCCCATTACGACGGCGCTCCAGATGCGCAGGGACTTGCGTTCAAGCGGCAACACGGGCACGGGCAGGAGCTGGCGGTGGGCCGGGGCGGGGGGCGGCCCACCAGTCAGGGGATCGGCCGCGTAGGCGGGGTTGGCGGCGGCGGGCCGGGTGTTGCGCACGGAGACCCGCTCCACCACCCCAAGGGCGGTGCGGCCCCAGTGCCAGCGGGGCAGGGGCTGGAGGATGGCCGTGGGGCAGGCCCGCGCCCAGCGTTCAAGGGTGTCGAACATGGCGCCCTGCCACCAGTGGCGACCGGCGCCATCGCTGAGGACCAACCGCAGGCGATCCTCCGCCGGTGGCAGGGGGGCACGCCGCGACCGGGGCTGGGGTTCGTCGGGCGTGGTTTCCCCTGGGCGGGGGGCTTCGGGAGTTCCATTCCCTTGGTGGAGATCCTCGGGCTTGATCGTCTCCACTCGCACCCGGGGAAACACCTGGCTGGACGCCAACACGGCGCGCAACTCCTCCGCCTGTGGTGTCCACACCTCCATCGACACACCCCCGTCGAGCACCACCACCACCTCGTCGAAGGCGGGGCCCGGGCAGGGCACCATCACCGGCTGCAGCAACAGGGTGTCGGCGTAGAGCTCCATGGTGCGCTCCTCATCCAGGCGGAGGCGATGGGGGTCGCTCTGGCGGCGGAGCAGGGGGGCCAGGGCGCGCAGGAGCTTGGCCCGATCGCCCAGGGGCGCCTCGCCGCGCAGGCGCCCCGGCAAGGCCGAGCTCTCCAGGGCTGTGGTCAGATCGTTGGCGTGGGGGAGCATCGCCTGGGGCAAGCGGGGTTCCTGCGCTTCCCTGTCGCTGTCGTCAGGGAAGGGGGTGGGCTGGGTGGGGTCTGGTGGTTGCC
>JBKDSY010000145.1:0-4897 GCA_046340755.1 Cyanobacteriota bacterium | reverse complement strand
AGACTCCGCGATGCCTTGGCGGTTGCCGCCTTTGAAATGTTCGCGCACCAGGGCCTGGAAGGCGACCTCATCGGTGGGTTGGGGCATCTCCACTCGGATGCAACGCCGGTGAAACGCAGCGGGGAACTCCCGTTCGCGATTGCTTGTCATCACAACGATAGGAAATTCGTTGCAGCGAACCCACCCCGGGGGGATCGAGACTTCGACATGAGGATCGTGGGTGCGCACGGAAAAGGATGGAGCCGTGGCATGGGGTCTTTTGGCTTCACGGATCAACTGAGGGATCGGATACTCACCTTCCTCAAAGAGATTGAGCAGCTCATTCGGAAGTTGAATGTCGGATTTGTCGAGTTCATCAATCAACAACACTCGCGGTCGTTGAAAAGGCAGAAAAGCAGTCCCGACTGGGCCTAAGGTGATGTATTCAGCAACAGGGAAGGCATCAGGGGATGGCCTGGTTGGCCCCGTGGAGGCTGAGGACGCAAACTGGGAGTCATGCAAACGCCCGAGGGCGTCATAGAGATACAGGCCATCTTCAATCAATCGGGTGCGCGGCGTGATGGCCCAATGGAGCACGGGCCCCAGCCGGAGTTCCCAGGCAATGGCATAGGCCAGGCTGGTTTTGCCGGAACCCGGCGTGCCGGTGACGAGCAAGGGCCGCCGGAGATGGATGGCCGCATTGACCGCCAGGCGCAACCGCTCCGCCGCATCTGTCAGCTCCCGCGCGTCTTTGCGAGGGAGGCGGAACACTTCGCCGCGACGCAAGTTATCCTCCTCAAGAGCGGCAAGATTGGGGATTTGATCCCAATAGGCGGCATCAGGGCGGGGTGAGGGATCTGCCGTTGCGGGAGGGGCTGAACGTGGTGTCGGCTGGAGTTGAAAGGAATGCAATTCACGCCAGGGTGGGGGTTCAGGCCACTTCAAATCGGGGTCACAGCGCTTGCCGGAATTGGTGAAGAGATCCCAGGAGGTCTGTGGGCTAGTCATTTTGTCGAAGGGGAAACGGCACGGGTTGCACCCCGCTGCCGAGGAGTGATCTTCGGGGCACGCTCCCCGTGGTCAAGCATCAACACCAGCTGAGAAGCAAGAGGATGCATGAGCAACCGCTTGCGTTGGCAGGCTAGTTCATTATGGAGATGGCAGGCGGGAGAGACGGGGGCGCCGTCATGATGGCCGCCGAGCATGGGATAGCTATCCAGTTGACCCTGCCAATCCTCTGTTAAAGGATGGGATTCATGGCGCCACCAGAGAGCAATCGGCACCATGGAATCCAGTAAGGCGCGAAACCAGCGGGCCCGCTCCTTCTCATCCGATGGAAAGGGTTGGCACCGTTTGATGCCAACCACCTGATCGTCCTCCACCAATGACCCTCGCAGGTATTTGAGATTCAGAAGTGAGTCTCCAGTGCACCAGGTTCCCTTGCCTTCGGAAAGGCATTGCATTTTGCTGATCAATCGCGGCCGTGTTGAATTGAAGTCGTCTTCCAGGCGATCCACGGGTCGCAGCAGATAGGGAATTGCTTCCAGTAACGTGATAGGGCCGTCTTCCACAACAGCAACAACCTGATCTGACCAAGAGGCATCCAGGAGAGATACGGGAACGAAAATCTCCAGGATGGGCAAGCTCGTATGCACCTTGGCCCATTCAATCAATTTGGCGAGCACGGCGGCAATGGTGACCTCATTCTCACCCGGCTTGTCGAACACCAACTGATGAAGCTCCAGATCCTGGCTACCGAGATCGATGGGTTCATAGCCCGTGGCTGCAGACGAGTGGACATAAGTCTTCCAGGCATAGTAGTTCTTTCCTCGAGCACTGGCTCCAAGCCAGCGCAACACAAGGGCAACAAACGTGGCTGTGGGTTTCTGCTCTTCCTGATGGGGCTCTGGCTCATCGTTCTCTGGCTGGAAGGAGCCAAGGTGGCGGGCCAGTGCTGAGACCAGAGCAGTGGTGGGCTTCCAGCTTGATCCAAGATGGTCTTGCAGAGTTGGCCAGTCGAGCATTTGCAACGCCGCAAGCTGGGGGAAGTGGTTGCGCAAGGAATAGGGGCCATGGCACTCTTCAACCGCTCGTTGAAAACAACTTGTCAATGCCTTGGGTGGCACGGCAGAAAACTGTACAGATAGGGAAAGAAGTTGTTGCGCTGCTGCTTCAGAATCAGAATCAACAGGAAGGTTAGGGGTTAAGGCAAGAGGCTGCAAAGCGTCTTTGATTTTTTCGGCGATCTCTTTGATAACTTTGGTTCGCCTGGATCCAGAGAAGTCTTTTAAGGGTTTCTCTGGAGGGATCAGCGCTTGGTATTCGTATATTGGAGTAGCTTCCACACAGCTGTGATCTGCGGGGATCCAAAGGATGGTGGTTTCCTTGCGCTTGGCACTGGCCAGCAGGGGGCGCAACTCCTCTTGATCGATGGAATCTGACCCAAGAAAGTCAGCCGTGACAAGGAAAACAGCCACCTTGGCAGCATTCAAAGCTTTTTGAATCTCTTCTCTACAATCTTGACCCGGGTTGATCCGCAGGTCACTCCATAGGTCAAGACCGTTTCTAATATACGGCTTTAACATGACGAGAAGACTATCAAGCAGAGCTTTATCCTTATTGCTATAGCTAATAAAGACCTTGTCTTTAATCATGAGCAGGGCACCATTCAGCCGAGCAAGCCGGCCATCCTTTGAGAGAGGACTAAACTAATGCTGGGCGCCAACACATCCATGGCTGCGAATAATTGCCAGTATAACGCTGGGGGTGGCCAATGCGCCATCCCCAAACCGAAAGGCCACCTGCCATCATGGCAGGGACGGTTCCTCGCCACCCCAAGGGCGATCGGATTTGAATGCAAACTTACGAGACAGGCCTGGCCGCCTAGTGGGGACATTCACCATCCCGGTGCGAGCGGAGGCTCATCTCGTGCGGATCACACCATGGCGTTGCGGGGGTAGCCTGCCAACTGTGGAAGGGGTGGATCACTACGTTTCAGGAGACAAAATATCCAAATTGTGGCTGAACCAGCAGTAGAAAGTTTTTGGCGCCTGCCGCGCATGGGAAGTATAGATACCTGTAAATAGCCGAATCATTTTAACAGCCAGAGCAAAGATACAAAGCTTATTAGTAAAAAGAATTAGGCCTGGGGGAGGCAGCAGACGCGGAAACCGATGAAGGTGAGGCGGCTGCCCGGTCTGTACCTGCTGCGGCAGGCCGAGCGACAGCTCCTGGGACCGTAGAGCCAGGAACCACCACGCAGCAGCATTGTTTTGTTATCCTCAGCTTGTTCATCGATCCAAGGGCGGTCATCCTCTGGCGCTCCGTGGTAAGCATCATTCCAGTGGTCGTTGCACCATTCCCAGACATTACCGTGCATGTCATGGAGGCCCCAGGCATTTGCCGGGAAGATGCCTACATCCGTCGTCTGTTGGCGATAAACAGTCGTTGGTTTGCTCTTATTGTCGCGTCTATTTCGGTTGCTTCCGTCCTCAATCGTAGTGCTTCTATAGGTATAGTTCCCGTCATAATTCGCAACTTCTGTTGAAATCATCTCCCCAAAGTGGAAGGGAGTCGTCGTGCCCGCACGGCAGGCGTACTCCCATTGCGCTTCACTTGGCAAACAGTAATTTTTCCCCGTGCGGATGTGCAGGCGGTGGCAAAATTCCGTGGCATCGTGCCAGTTGACATTCACCACGGGGCGCCGCTCGCCAGCAAAAGGCTTGGGATCACTGAGCCTTCCGACAGGATCGGGATCCAACTCCTGGCGCCACGCTTCCTCCCCCGGGCGAGGTTCCCATAGGGCCACCGCCCGCCACTGAGCTTGGGTCACGGGTGTTTGCCCGAGTAGGAACTCCCCCAGCTCCACCCGATGCACCGGGCGCTCGTTGTCTTGGCTGCCTTCCTCCTCCTCCGGCGCGCCCATCAAAAAGCTGCCGGCGGGGATGCGAAGCATGAGGAGGTCGACGCCGGGGGCAAGCGGCTCTCTGTGGGCGAGGTGGCGAGTGCGCCAGCGCAGGATCCGCCAAGGGTCCATGGGTGGAGCAGGCTGGGGGATGGGGGGGCTGGCCATGGCAGCCGGAGGGAGGGATGGGTTCTACTGTATAGCTGACGCTCTTCAGATTTCTTTGCGAGCCCTGTTCTCCTTGGGTTTCGGTGAAGCTTGGTTGCACTGGATCCGGTGAATCACGTTGGAGATTGAAGACGTCTGGATCTCTGGGATTCAATATCATCAGGATGAATAATCCAAATCCTCTGTGTCAGGCAGAGGGCAGGGCGATTACGAACGGAGAGGCTGGTGGAGACGGGGGCCTTTTTGGGGATGTATGAGGTTTGGGCGGAGATCACACCAGATGTGGTGTGGTAGCTGTTTGGATGTTGACAGGGGGTTGGGAAAGTTCAGCGGCGGGCGGCAAGTGAGTGCATGCGATGGGGCTGGTGACAACGCCGGGAGGGCAGCGACCTCTGCGCCAACCATTCAGCTCACCATGAAGCCGCACAGGACGCCGCACAGGAAGGACGCCTTCGGTAAATCGCCGTCAACAAAGCGAACACCTGTAATCATCAGGGTGAACAGATGTGAAGTGGGGGGGGCAGAGGGGCAGACATGGGAGGCGGATTTGTGCCGAATCCCCTCATGGCCTGGCGGCAGAAGTGGGTTGGTGCCAGGAATGGGTTGGGGTGGCCTACAAAAGCTGACGATGGAGAGCAAAAGACGGGCATTTCCGCTACAACCCATCCATGACAGTCCTGCGCCCCAGCCTGCGCCTCCTCCGCCGCGCCCGCTCGCGCCCCGTGGCCCTGGGGGTGGCCCTTGCTGCGCTGGTGGTCGTGGGCCCCCTGCCCCTGTCGCTCCAGGCGGCGCGGGGCCAAACCCCTGAGGCGCCTGCGCCAGCCTCGGGGGAGGCTGCAGCGGCCA
>JBKDSY010000144.1:0-17805 GCA_046340755.1 Cyanobacteriota bacterium | reverse complement strand
GGATTGCACATCGAGGCTCACACCCACGCGATGGGTGCGGGCCTGTTGCATCACGGAATGGGGAAACCAACCCACATTGAGCACAATCTGGCCGTGTTCCAGGGGGCCGTAGTGGCCCCGCTCCCCAGCCAGCAGGCGCTTGACGCAGATCTCACCAGCTTGCGTTTCGTTGGGCCAGGCCTCGCGCTCGGCGGCCACGAAGCCCTCGCTGTAGTCCTGGTGCATGGCGGCATAGACGCACTGCTGGGGATTGGGTGTGGCAGCAATGGCATCGACGCGAAAGCGACGGTCAAACAACGGCTCAGCCATGGCTGCGGGGAGCGATGGGGGTCTCTCGGGTGGGCGGCTGGGGCTCCTGCGCGAGCAGGCTTGTAGGGGCCGTTCCGGCCAGGGCGGGAAGGGGCTCGCCAGCCACCAGGGCCGAGCCCAGCAGTTCCAGCTCCGCCTCGCTGCGGGCACCAATGGCCTGGCCCAGAGGCTCGCCGCGGCCATTGAAGAATTCCAGATGGGGAATGCCATTCACCCCGAAACTGTCAACCTGGGGCTGCCACCGGGGATTGTCCACATTCAGCAGCACCACATCCAGCTGCCCGTGATGGCGACGCTCCATGGCCTCCATCGCCGGCGCCATCGCTCGGCAAGCCTCGCACCAATCGGCATAGAACTCCACCATGGTGGGGGTGCCGTTCGCCAGGGCGGCATGGAGATCGGGGGACTGGCGGGCCAACCGTTCCAGGGCCGCCTCCGGATGGAGCCCCCCCCGAAGCCAGAAGAGCGCCAGCGCCAGCAGGGCGGCGACGGCGGCCAACAGCATGCGCTCGAAACGGCCAGGCGGTGCCGGTTTGGCGGTGTCGCCCATGGACTGGCGGATGGCGGATGGTGGTCCCCCGACCCTACTGGCGCTTGGGGTGATCACGGCTCAAGGGGAGCGGAACGGGCTTGCTAGCTTCGACCGTGTGCCTTTTAGGCCGTGAAGAGGCGCCTCACTCTCCATTTCCCCCGCGACGCCGTGCATCAGCCGATCACCTATCGGCTGGCGGTCGACTTTGACGTGGCAGCCAAGATTCTCCGGGCCCAGATTGCTCCCAACCAAAGCGGCACCATGGTGGTGGAGCTCTCGGGCGACATTGATGAGCTGGATGCCGCCGAGGTCTGGCTGGAACGACAGGGCCTCCGCTTGAACCGGACACGCAGTGAAATCCGCGTGGATCAGGGCCAATGCGTCGACTGTGGCCTCTGTTCCGGGGTTTGCCCGAGCGGGGCCCTCGCCTTTGCCCTTCCCCAGCAACGCCTCTCCTTTGATGCGGCCCGTTGCCTGGTGTGCGAGCAGTGCCTTCCCAGCTGCCCCTTCGGAGCGATCAGCCTCGCCCTGGAACCCGCATGAGTCAGTTTCTTCGCTACATGCTCCTCCCCTTCCGGGCCCCCATGCTTCCCATCCTGGTGCTCGTGAGCGCCTACATGGGGCTCGATTGGAGTTTGACAAGGTCAGCGGCCGAGGGTCAGGTGAGCATGGACGGGTTGGTGTGGGCCATGGAGTGTTTGCAATCGGTGGGGGTCGTGGTGGTGTGCACCCTTCCCGACCTGCTGCTGCGCCAGCTCTCTTCGCTGATGGCCACCAGCCGGGTGGTGAGTCTGGTGGCGTCCCTGCTACTGGTGACGCTGCTGGGGATCTACATGCTCCATCTGGAGATGCTCGCCAACGTGTTAATTCTCGGCAGCAGTGTAATGCTGGCCCGCTTGGACATGCTGCGGGTTCGGCTGGCGCCCCCCCCGATGGTGACGGTGGCACTCCTCACCATCTTGGTGCTCGGTGGCGCCTCCCTCGGACGGCTGCTGGCCTCCGGGCAACTCGGACCGGCCCTCCTGCCCCCCGGCTTCAGCGGCTAGCAGGCGGGGCGGCGCTCCCCCTGATAACTCCAGGCATTGCCGAGCACTTTTTTCACGTAGAGCCGGGTTTCCGGATAAGGAATGGCTTCCACCCAGAGCTCTGGCGCAACCTTTCGGTCGGGTGTGCGCCAGCCCGCCACGGCCCCGGGCCCCGCGTTGTAGCTGGCCACGGCCGCCAGGGGATCTCCCTGCCAATGGTCAAGCATGTTGCGCAGATACTGCGCTCCCAGACTGGCGTTGCGTTTGGGGTCTTGCAGGTCGGTGGTGCTCAGGGAGGTGCCGGCCAGTTCGGCGGCCGTGGCCGGCATCAACTGCAGGAGCCCCACGGCCCCCACCGGGGATTGCACGGCGGGCGTGAAACGCGATTCCTGCTTCGCCACCCCGAGCAGGAGGGGCAAGGGCACCCGCCGCCGCTCCGCGGCCGGGGCGAACAGATCCAGATAGCGATGGGGATGCAAGCTGCTCTCCAGCTGCGGCAGTAGGGCGCATTCCTCGGGCTTCAAACGGAGGGCGGCCCTCTCCAGTTGGCCCAGCCCCGTCCAGTCGTCCCCTACCCCCTGCCGCAGGCGACCCTCCACCAGCAGGCTTGGGCTGTCCTCGGGCGGTTGGCCATCCCGCCGCACTCGCCAGACTTCCCAGGCTTCCGTGGTTTGGCCCAGCCGCCACAGCTGATCCAAGAACGCCTCACCGCTGGCCAGGGGCTGCCAGCCTCCCGTGGGTGCCTTCCTTGAGGTGTTCCCCGGCCCCTCCTGCACCCGCAGATCTTCCTTGCCCAGCCGGGCGGAGGCGCGCCACCCGTAATACCCGCCAGGGTGATGGAGCAGCAACTGTTTCCAGGTGAGGGTGGCCTTCTCCTCCTGCCCCAGCCGTTGCTGCGCGTAGCCCATCCAGAACCGATGCCGTGCGGCGAGCCCGGGCGGCAGCAGCTCCGCGGGGATGGCGTCGAGCAGGGTGACGGCGGCCTGCCAGTTGCCCTCCAGGAGTTTTCGCCGCGTCAGCTCCCATTGCAGATCCCAACTGGCCCGATCCTGCGGCCATTGCTTCAGCACCTCCAGGGCAGCCCGTCCCGTGGTGTCGCCGCTGGCCAGTCGCGCTTGCACGGGGGCGGTGCCTTGCCAGCGCGGCGGCAGGGTGTTCAGCAGCGCGGGCGTGTCGACCGCCTCTCGCTCGCTGAGCAGTCGCACGGCCTCCTCCGCTTCTGCCCCATCCGGCCATTGCTTCACCAGGGCGGCCAGGAGCGCCACCGCCCGCTGTTGGTTCTCCGGTGGCCCTTTGAGCAGGGCACGGGCCACCGCCAGTCGGCCAGGGGCGTCCATGGCCGACTGGCTGGCCCCCTTTTCCCCGAGGCAGCGGAGGGCCCCGGGCCCGTCTCCCGTCTCGGCCAGCCCTCGCGCCAGTAAGGCCTGGTTGGCGGGGCTGAGGGAGTGCTGGGCGCAGAGGGCCGTGATGGCCTCCGTGGCTCCGGGCCAGCGCGGTCCCCAGCGGGCCAGGTGGAGTGTTCCCGCCTGCCGCGCTGCCGCTCCGGGGCCCGCCTCCAGGGCGGCGGCCAGGGCTGCCGGGTGCGCGGGGAACTGGCGGAGGAGCGCCTGACGCAGGGCGGGTTGTTGCCGCCCCAGGGCATAAAGGGCATCGGCGCTGGCGGGTTCCCCGGGAAACCGGCGCAGCAGCTGGCGCCAGAGGGGCAGGGCCGCGCCGCGCCCCGTGAGCGTTTCCCGTCGCAGGGCAGCTTGCTTCAATACCACCGCGGCGAGAGGATCTCTTCCCCACCCCTGGGCCGCGAGCCATCCGCCGCCGCCCGCCGGCCCCTGCTCCCCGCCACGGCTGGCCAGGAGCAGAGCGGCCTCCCGACGACGGGCTGGATCGGGTGACCAGCGCCAGACCCGCTCCAACTGGTCGGTGGTGTTGACGGGCGTCAACGCTGGTCGCAGCCCCAGCAGCGCCGCTCGACCCGCCAGCAACGCGCCCCCCGTTCCCAGGCAGGAGACGGCCAGCAACACGGAGAGTCGGGCCAAGGGCAAGGGGCGGATGGTGCCATTCTGAACAGGCGTCCACCAGGCTCCGGCCGATGCGCCTGCCGCGGCACCCTCTGCCAGCTCGTCTGCGGTCCAGGCTTCCGCCCCTGTTGAACCATCTTCCGGGTGCGGCCGGCCGCTGGCGAGCGCTCTTCGTGGCCGCCGTCGCCGCCCTGGTCTGGCTTCTCAGGCCCTGGCCCCCCTTTCAGTGGCTGCCTGGAGCGGTGGTGGGGATCCTGCTGCTCTGGGCGGTGCTGGAGCTGCTGCGCTGGCTGTGGTGGCCCCACCGTTGGCGTTGAGCTCCACCAGCGCGCCACCCCCTGGTTGCCCCGGGCGATCCCGCGTAACCTTGCGCCGACCTGGATCCCGCCACCTTCATGGCCGATGAAGCGCCCGCCCATCCTCTTGGCGCACCCTTGGGGCAGCGTGTGGCCTTCGGCACGGACGGCATCCGCGGCAGGGTCGGCAGTGCGATCACTCCCGCCCTCGCCCTGCAGGTGGGCTACTGGACGGGCCTGGTGCTTCCCGCGGAGGGGCCCGTGGTCATTGGCTGCGATTCCCGTTCCAGTGGCCCCATGCTGGTGGCGGCCCTGAGCGCTGGGCTGGCGGCGGCGGGTCGGCAGGTCTGGCAGCTGGGACTCTGTCCCACCCCAGCCGTGCCGGGAACCATCCGGCGCTCGGGTGCCGCGGGTGGCCTGATGGTGTCAGCCAGCCACAACCCTCCCCACGACAACGGCATCAAGGTTTTCGGGCCCAGTGGAGCCAAACTGGGTCGGGAGCAGCAGCAGGCCATTGAACAGGGCTTGAGGGGCGAAGCCCCCGACCTGACGGGCACCCTGTTGGGCACGGGCACCGTGCATCCCCGGGACGACCTAATAGCTGACTACCGCGCGGCCTTGCTGGCCAGCGTGAACGGCCAGCGGCTGGATGGCTGCCGCGTGGTGCTCGACCTCTGTTGGGGATCGGCCACCGCCTGCGGCGAGGAGGTGTTTCGAGCGCTGGGGGCTGATCTGGTGGTGCTGCATGGCAGGCCGGATGGGGCCCGCATCAATCAAGGCTGCGGCAGCACCCATCTGGATCCCCTCCGCCAGGCCGTGATCGACACCGGGGCGGAGATGGGCTTCGCCTTTGACGGCGACGCCGATCGCATGCTTGCGGTGGATGGCCGTGGCCGGGTGGTGGATGGGGATCAGATCCTCTATCTCTGGGGCTCGGCGCTGCGGCAGGCGGGATCGCTGCCGGCCGATCGGATCGTTGCCACGGTGATGTCCAACCTGGGCTTTGAGCGGGCCTGGCGGCAAGGGGGCGGCGTGCTGGAGCGCACCCCGGTGGGCGATCAATACGTGCATGCCGCGATGGAGGAATTCGGGGCCGGCCTGGGGGGAGAACAGAGTGGCCATATCCTCTCCGCCCAGCACGGCATGAGTGGAGATGGACTGCTCACGGCGCTTCAAGTGGCCACCTTGGTGCATGGGCGTGGCCAGTCGTTGGCGGAATGGATGGACCAAAGTTTCCGGCCCTATCCCCAGAAGCTTGTGAATGTGACCGTGTTGGATCGTCAGCGACGCACCCGCTGGCAGGACTGTGAGCCCATGCGGGAGGCTGTCGAGCGGGCGGAGGCGGCGATGGCGGGGCAGGGCCGGGTGCTGGTGCGCGCCAGCGGCACCGAACCCCTGCTGCGGGTGATGGTGGAAGCCGCCGAACTCCAGCAGGTGGACCACTGGACCTCGCTCCTGGCGGCGGAGGCGGAGCGGCTGCTGAACACCGTCTGAATCTTCAGCGCATCGAGCCTTCGGTGGCCTGCTGGGCCAGCTCGGCCGCCAGGGCGAGGGCGCCAGCGCAGCCATCCCCCATCGGCGGCTGCCAGGAAGCGCCAGGTAGGCCGCGGCCCAGGGCGGTGCCAAAGGCCTCCCGGAAGCGGGCCAGGTGGGTGATGGCCCCGCCCAGGGTGCACACCGGCGGCGACGACAGCTCCAAACGGGCGGCCACGGCGACCACCATGTCCACCAAGGCCTCCCCATGCCGCTGAAGAAGGGCCAGGCACAGGGGATCGTTGGCCGCCGCTTGCTGCTCCACCACGGGCGCGAGGGCGGCGAACCCAGCGGGGCCAAACCCTGGCGCCACCACCCGGGCCTTGATCCGCTGGGGACTCCAGGGGTCGTCAACCTCCACACCCAGGGCTTGCCACAGGGCCCGCCGCAGGGCCCCGTCTGGCTGGCGCCCATCCGCCATGCGCAGGCTCAGGGCCAGGGCGTCCCGACCGATGTCCATCGCCGAGCCGGCCCCATCCAGCAACCAACCCCACCCGGCGCAACGGTGCTGCCGGCCAGCGCGATCCCGGCCCAGGGCAATCGTGCCCGTGCCGCTGATCACCACAATGCCTTCCCCGTTGGGAATCGCGCCCGCCAGGGCCGTGCGCTCGTCGCCGGTGACCGTCAAGCGCGTTGCCGGCAGTCCGAGGGTCTCCCGCGCCAGCCGCAGCCCCCGCTCCTGCACCGGGCTGCCGTGCTCGATGCCACTGGCGCCGATCGCGGCGGCGGCCAGGGGCCAGAGGCCCTCGGGACGTTGCTGATCCACCAGTCTGGCGCGGGCGCGCACGAGGCTTTCCCGTATGGCTTCCTGAAAGCGCCTCTCCCCCGCCGCCGCATCAAGGTGGCCCACACCGGGCCCCTTGCCCTCCGCCAGCACGTGACCGGAACGGTTGGCCAGCCGGCAGGTGGAGTGGGTTTGGCCCGCATCAAACCCGGCCAGCAGGGCGTTGGGCTCGGGGTGAGGAGCGGGGGACACGCTCACGGGCGACGGGGATCCAAGGATCGGGAGGCCGCCAGGGTGGCAAGGCTGAACAGGGCAATCAGCTGCACTTCCGGGCGGAAGAAGATCGTGTCGGTGAGCCCCTGGATGGCCAGGCCCATGAAGGCGGCCACCGCCGCCAGGGAAGGAAGCACCCATGGCCCCTGGGCCTTCCACTGGCGCAGGCCCGTGGCCATGGCGGTGAGGAACAGGCCAGCGCCGGTGATCAACCCCGGCACGCCTGCCTCCACCAGCCACTCGAGGGGGATGGAGTAGGCGCTGAGGGCGTTGAACTTTGGCTGTTGATAGAGGGGATAGAGCAGGTTGAACGCCGTGTTTCCCGGACCGATGCCGATCCAGGGCCGGTCGCGGATCATCTCCAACACCGAGGCCCAGACGTTCATGCGGAAGTTGTTGGAGCTGTCTTCCCGGCCAGCCACCAGGCTCAACACCCGCACCCGCAGGGGCTCGACCTGGGTGATCAACACCACCAGCACCAGGGCTCCACCCCCGAGCAGCACGATCGGCAGCAGCCGTCGCCACAGCGGGGGCCAGGACCGGGTGTGGCGCAGGGTTAGCAGCAGGCCCAGCAGGGCCAGGGACGCCACCATGCCCATCCAGGCTCCACGGCTGTAGGTGAGCACCAGGGCGACGATCCCCAGGACCAAGGCCGCCAAGGCGAACAGACGGCGGGGCCATCCGGGCCAGCGCAGCAGGGCGACCGCCGCCAGCGGCAGGATCGGCAGCAGGTAGCCCCCCAGGAGATTGGGGTTGTCGAGACTGCTGTAGATGCGCACGGTGCCACGGGCCACCGAGTTGGCGTCCGACCAGCGGGCCAGGGCCCCCCCCTCGCCATACAGCTGACGGATGCCGAGCACGCTGGTCAGGAGGGAGCCGGCGAGAAGGCAGGCCGTGATCCGGTCCCACCAAACCGGAGCGCTGGTCAGCAGCTGCCGCATCAAGGCGTAGACCCCCAGGTAGCTCACGAGTTTCATCAACCCCTTGAAGGCCGCCAGGGGCACGGGCGAAAAGCCCGTGGCCACCACCGCCACGGCCAGCACCGCCAGGAGCCAGGCGTTGATCGGACCGATGGAGCCTGGCCTGGTGCGCAGTGCCCAGGTCAGCCAGAGCAACCCGCTGGCGCTGATCAGCAAGGTGAGCCCCCCCCGGCTGATCTGGGGCAGCCAGGCCATCAGTGCGCAGATCATGACTCCCGCGACGAGCTCAAGGTGCTGGCCCAGCCAGCCGACGCGTTGTTGGGCCAGCACCCCCTGCCAGCGCAGGATCACGGGAGAGGGAGCAACGGCGGTCAAGGGGGTTCGCGGGTTCGTTGGCCTGGATTATGGGTGGGCCTCGACCTCACCACCAGCGGCGAGGCTCTCCAGCGGAGGAGGGGGTGGCGGAGTGTTGTTGCGCTGGAAGAGCACGCGATAGACGGGAAGGCCCTGCTGTTCCACGTGGCGCTCCCGTTCGCTGGCCACGGGCAGGGGGTTGGTGGAGCGCCAGGGGTGGGGATCGCCGGCAGGTCGCTGGAAGCAGCCGCTGGCCTCCACCAGGGCCACCATCGGTTGGATCAGGGGCAGCACATCGCTCTGGAGAAACAGTTCGGCACCGGGGGCCAGCGCGCCTGCCAGGGCTTCTAGCAGGTCGCTCCGCAGCACCCGACGCTTGTGGTGCCGGCTTTTGAACCAGGGGTCGGGGAATTGGAGGCTGACCAGCACCAGCCGACCGGGGGGAAGCTGGGCCAGCCAGCCCGGCAGGCTGACACTTGCATTGGCGAAGAGGAAGCGCAGATTGGGAAGTCCGGCGGCCAGGCAATCCGCTTCGGCAGCCTGCACCAGGGGCTGGCGGATCTCAATGCCGAGGTGGTTGTGCCCGGGGCGGATGGGGGCCAGAGCCAACAGGCATCGTCCACGGGCGCTGCCGATGTCGAGATGGAGGGGGAGGGCGGGATCCTCGAAGAGCTCGGCCAGGGGGGGGAGGGGCCGCGGCTGTTGATGAAAGCGGCTGAGGGGATTGACGTGCTGGCGCACCATCAGCCGTTGGGGATTAGGAAGGCCCAGCAGGCCGTGTAGCCGTGGAGGTGGGTGGCGTTGCCCACGGGCCCGATCTCACCATTGCAAAACACTCCTGCGATGGGCACCGTGGCAAACACCTCACGGCAGAGCTTCACATCCCCATCGGCCTCGCCATAGAGGCCCTCGCCCCGACCCAGGCAGGGGAAAAGCAGGGCCGCCACCGGTTGACCACCCTCCAGGGCTTGGCGCCGCAGCAACTGTCGCGCATCTTGCCGGGAGGCTTCTGCATCCCGTAGCTGGAATTGCACTTTTTGGCCCACCCGCATGCGCTCGGCCACGGCCACGGCCCCATTCCGGGGATCCACACCGATGAGGTTGCGTACCAGAAAGGCCGAGGGGTTGGCCTGCTCGCTGGAAAGCAACACCTCGCTGCGGTCGACGCCCAAAAACAGGGAGTGTTTCACCTGCTCCCGCTCCAGGGGGCTCAGCTCGCTGAGGATCAGCTGCAGGGCCTCCACAGGGCTGCGGGGGACGTCGCCTCCCCGGCTCACCTGAATCACCACGTTGCGCTGGGCCTGCTCCACCTCGAAGATGGGGCCGATGGGCCTGCATCCCTGGGCCACCAGGGGGTCTAACCGCCAGGCGCCGCTGATCAGGCAGCCCACGGCGCCGGTGCGAACGGTCGCCCCCACCTCGCCGCTGCTGTAAAGCAAGGAGCCGTGGGGCGCACTGTGCTGGCCGGCGATGCCCCCCACCTTGAACGTGTGGGGGAGGGCGTAATCCAAACCGCTGATCAGATCGTTGATCGTGCCGCAGGTGGGATCCACGAAAAGAAGCATCGATGCGGGATCGCTTCTCTCCCCATCCGGGGGCGTGGTGGCCAGCCCCAGGGCCTCCCGCCAGGCCTCGGGGGGGCCATCCAGATCGGGCAGGGAGGTGGTGTCGAAGGCGAAGGGATGGAGGACCGCATCGGGCAGATGGAGGAGCAGCACGCTCAAGGCGGGTTCCCCTTCCAGCTCATGGGCATCCTGTTTCCCTGTGCCCACCACCCCACCGCCGCAGCAGCCCAACCAATGGTCGGCCTGCAGCTTCTGGCCGAGGAGGGGCAACAGCCTCGGCAAATCGCTGGCGAAGCCGCTGTAGGCAAACACCAGAGCCAGATCAGCCCGGCCGGCTCCGGCGAGTTGCTGAGTCACCGCATCGACCGCCCCCTGAAGCGACACATCCCTGGCCAGGGCGCTGCGGCACCAGGCGCCGCGGGGGCGGGCGGAAAGCCAGGGAAAAGAGGGAAGGGCCATGGCCGGAACCTATCGCCCGCGGGACGTACGGATAATGGCGCCTTACCGAACCCATGGCTGTGCCGGATTTGCTGTATCGCTCCCTGGTGTGGCTCGACGTGCGCCTGGGACTCCTCTTCGCCGTCGGTGTGCCCCTGGTGCTCCTGGGATGGGCAGCCCTGCGGCGGGAGCAGGCCCTGATGCGTCTGCTGGCCATCTATTGGAAGGTGTCGTCCCTGATGGTTGTCGCCCTGTTGTTGCTGACCCATTCGCGCCCCATGGGCTTTGTGCTGCTGGTGCTGGCCCCCCTGTTGAGCGTTGTGGCCCTCTGGTTTTGGGTGGATCTCAATGAGGAGCTGGCGGACATGCCGCCCTGGCGCGCCCTGCCCCTGACGTTGCGTCTCTGGCGGTGGAGCTTCACCTTCTACGGGCTGGCCGGCGCGGTCCTGGCCGCCACCGCCCTCCCCTGTGTGGGAGGGGTCACGGGCCGTGCGCAGTGCCAGACCTGGTTGGAGGCCCCGGCGGGCCTGCATGGGGTGATGGCCACAGTGTTGGGCTTCATCTTCGGGGCCACCTGGACCCCGGGGGTGGCGGCCTTCGTGGGGTATGTCTCCTTGGTGGCCTACGGCGTCGGCCTGCTGCAGTGGTGGCTGCTGAAGGTTCCCCGGCAGGGCCGGGTGGCCGGGGAGTTTTAGGAGCCGGGCACCATGGCCAGTGATCACGGTTTCCCAGCTCCCCATCCCGGCCCGATGGGCGTGGCTGCCCTCCTGGCCGCCCTGGAGGAGATCAGCCGCGGCCGGCCCGATCGGGTGCTGCGCTTGCAGGGCCAGGTGTTTGTCGATGGAGAGGGCCAGCCTGTGGAGGCCTCCCCCGGGGATCTCACGACCACAAGGGAGCCTTTTGAACTCCTGCTCTATCGTGGCTTCTCCAGCAGCGTCACCCACGCGACCGCCTTTGATCCCGATCGGCCCGCCCTGCCGGAGGGCGCTGTGATCGAGTCGGCGGAACTGCTCGCCGGTCCCCTGGATCCCCTCCGCGAACGGTCCCTGTCCGGGCCCCGATCGGTGGAGGCCTTTCTCACCCCTTCCGCCTGGTGACTCCGGCGGGGTGCGGGGTCAGGGCAGGGGGAGCCCTCAACTGGAGGCGGAGGTGTGAAAGCGCAGGGCGAACCGCCAAAACGCCCGGCTGAGGGCGAGGAACCCGGCCGCCATTCCCGTGCCGGCCAGCAGCCAGGCCCAGGAGGGACGGCCCAGGATGGCTTCCGCGGGCACGGTGGTGAGGAAGGCCACCGGGACCACCACGGTGAAGAGCACCCGCAGGGTTTGGGGATAGGCCGTGATTGGATAGCGACCGGCCGTGAGGGTGGCACGGAGCACCTCCGTGGCGTTCCAGGTCTTCACGAACCAGATGCTCGTGGTGGCCAGCAGAAACCAGAGGCTGTACAGGATGGCGAGGCTGACGCCTAGCAGCAGGATCGCCGCTCCCACCATGGCCGCCGATGGCCGGGCCCCGGCGGCCATGGCCGCCCAGCCGATCAACGCCATCCCCGCCCCGATCTCTGGCAGCCCTCCCAGGGCGAAGGTGCGGGTGGACAGCCAAAACTGACTGTCGATGGGCTTGAGGAGCACGAAATCCAGGGTGCCCTCCTGCACGTGGGTGACGATGCGGCTGAGGTTGGGCCGGAGTAGGGTGCTCGCAACACCGTCGAGCAGGGTGTACACCCCCAGGACCACCAGTGCCTCGGGCCAGGTCCAACCGCCGAGGGCCTGGCCGCCCTGGAAGAAGAGCCCCATCACGAAGAGGCTGCCTGCCAGGTTGCCCCCCATGGCGAGTAGGTCGAACAGCAGATTGGCCTGGTATTCCGTTTGGCTGGCCAGGGCGGTGCTCCAGAACCGCCGCAGGGTCTTCAGATACCGCCCCATCACGCCCCCATGGCCGCGTAGCGGCGCACCCCCACTCGCCACAGCAGGAGGGTGAGGGGAAGCAGCAGGGCCAGCCAGGCGCCCAGGGCGGCGAAGCCCTCCACCCAGTTGATCGGCGCCCCGGCCAGCAGGCGGGCGGGGAAGTGGATGATCCAGGGGAAGGGGGTCCACTGGGCCGCGTGGCGCACGGCGGGGGGAAACACCTCCAAGGGGGCCATCAGCCCGGAAAGAAAGAGCATGGCCAGGGTATGCAGGCGCTCCAGGGCGCTGGCCCGCTCACTCCAGAAACACAGCACCGCGATCAGGCACTGCACGAGGAAATTCACCGCAAAGGCCAGGGCCGTGGCGAGGACCACCAGCACGAGGCGCCCTGGTGAGGGCAGCCAGGCTGCCCAGGGCACCAGCAATAGGAAGAGGGCCGCTAGACCCGCCACAAAGGGCAACCGGGTGGCCTGCTCCGCCAGGTGCGACCCCAGGTAGCGCCAGAGCGGGTGGAGGGGTTGCAGGAGCATTGGGGAGAGGCGCCCCTGCAGGGCATCCTCCTCAAAGGCGAACACCACCCAGGCCACCGTGAACTGGCGCACGATGAAGGCGCTGATGAAATAGCGGGCCAGATCCACTCTGTTCAGGCCCCCTTCTCCCGCGGGGGTGGCGCCGAGGCCGCCGGGCCCATCGGCCTGGTGGATCCAGAGGGACATCATCAACAGGGGTACGAGCCCGGAGAGGGCCCACAGGGCGATCTCCGCCCTGTACTCCAGCATGTGGGCATATTGGGTGGCCAGAAGCACCCGCGCCAGACGGAAATGGTGTCTCATGTCACCGCACCTTGGCGGAACAGCTGCCCGATCAGATCTTCGATGGGGGGATCCCGCACCTCCAGATCCTCCACCGCCAGTTCCGCCAGGAGCCTGGCCACCTGTTGGGTGAGCTCACCCCGGGGAATCAGGAGCCGCACCTGGCGCCCCTGCCAGTGCTGCACCTCCCCGTAAACCGCCAGGGCTTTGGCCGGGATGGGGTCGCGCAGCTCCAGCCGCACCTCCCGACAGGGCGCCAGCCGATTGGCCAGCTCCTCCAGGCTCCCGTCATGGAAGAGCCGGCCCTCATGGATCAGCAACACCCGCGGGCAAAGGGCCGTGATGTCGGCCATGTAGTGGCTGGTGAGGAGCATGGTGGCGCCATGGCGCTCGTTGTAGGCGGCCAGAAACTCGCGGACCCGGACCTGGGCGTTGATGTCAAGGCCGAGGGTGGGTTCGTCGAGAAACAACACCCGGGGCCGATGCAGCAGGGCCGCCATCAATTCGGCTTTCATCCGTTCCCCGAGGGAGAGCTTCCTCACCGGGCGGGTGAGCTCTGGCCCCAGCTCCAGCATCTCGGCCAGCTCGTTGATCCGTCGCTTGGCTTCCCCATCCTCGATTCCGTAGACGGCGGCGTTGAGCAGCAGGCTGTCGAGGGGGGGCAGGTCCCAGAGGAGTTGCTGCTTCTGGCCCATCACCAGGGTGATCGTCTCCAGAAAGGCGCGTTGGCGGCGGCGCGGTTCAAACCCGGCCACCTCCGCCCGGCCGCCGCTGGGATGGATCAGGCCGCTGAGCATCTTGAGGGTGGTGGTCTTGCCGGCCCCGTTGGGGCCCAGAAAGCCCACCCGTTCACCTGGCTCGATTGTGAAGCTCACGTTCCGTACAGCGGTCACGGTGCGCCAGCGGCGCTGCAGGAAATGGCGCATGGTGCCGCCGAGGCCGGGCTGCTTGTCCGCCACCCGAAAGGTCTTGCCGAGGTTGTCGGCCCGCACGATGGCCATGGGTTTATTCGGGTGGGGGAGGGGGGGTGGCCATCCGGGCCAGTTCTGCCAGTAGGTCGGGGCCGTAACGATCCAATTTCGCCCGGCCTACGCCGCTCACCGTGGCCAGCTCGTCGAGGCTGGCGGGCTGGCGGCAGGCGATCTCCATCAAGGTGCGGTCGTGGAAGACCACGTAGGGAGGCACGCCCTGTTGTCGTGCCTGCTCCAGTCGCCAGCGCTTCAGCTGGCTGAACAGGGCGCTCTGCTGCTCGGAGGGCTCCGTGGTGTCTCCGCTTGCGGCGGCCATCGCCGCGGTGCTCCGGGCCCGCGATGACCGCCGTTCCCGGCTGGGGGGCGGCAGGGGCAGGCTCAGGGGGACCTCCCCCCGCAGCAGGGGGCGCACCAGTGCCTCCGGGCCAAAGCGCAGGCCCCCCCGTGCCTCTGGATCGCTGACCAGATAGCCGTGGCTCACCAGCTGGCGAAAGAGGCCGCGCCATTGGCCCCGATCCAGCTCCTTCCCCACGCCAAACACGCTGAGGCTGTGGTGACCCAGCTCCCGGATCCGGGCCGTGTCTGCGCCCACCAGCACCTCCACTAGATGGGCAGCCCCGAAGCGACACCCCGTGCGATGCACCGCCGAGAGGGCCTTGCGCGCCGGTTCCGTCACATCCACCCCCTGCTGGGGATCCAGACAGCTGTCGCAATTGCCGCAGGGCTCGGCCAGGGGTTCCCCCAGCTGGGCCAGCAGCACCTGGCGTCGACAGGTGGTGGTCTCGGCGAACCCGATCAGGGCGTCCAGCTTGCCCCGTTCGATGCGTTTTTGTTCCTCGCTGGCGCTGGATTCCTCAATCCATTGCCGCAGCTGCTGACCATCGCCGCCGCCATGAACCATCCAGGCCAGGGCCGGCAGGCCGTCCCGCCCGGCCCGGCCCGTCTCCTGGTAGTAGGCCTCCAGGCTCTTGGGCAGATCGAGATGGGCCACAAAGCGCACATCCGGTCGGTTGATGCCCATGCCGAAGGCGATCGTGGCCACCACCACCACGGGCCCCCCGCCCCGAAAGCGCCGCAACACCGCCGTGCGCCGCTCGGGATCGAGTCCGGCGTGGTAAGCCATGGCGTCAAAGCCGGCCTCCTGGAGCAACTCGGCCACCTGCTCCACCCGCTTGCGGGAGCGGGCATAGACGATCCCCGCCTCCCCCCGGTGCTCGGCGAGGAAGGCCAGCAGCTGCTGGCGCGGTTCGTCCTTCGGGCGCACCCAGTAGCGGATGTTGGCCCGGTTGAAGCTGGCCACGAACACCGCCTCCGCCGGCAGCTGCAGGTGGCCGGCAATGTCGTCCCGAGTGCGGGGGTCGGCGGTGGCGGTGAGGGCCAGCCGGGGCACGCTGGGGAACCGCTCCGCCAGCTGGCTCAGTTGCAGGTAATCCGGCCGGAAGTCGTGGCCCCACTGCGACAGGCAGTGGGCCTCGTCGATGGCAAAAAGGGAGAGGGGCAGGGACGCGAGGCGCTGCAGTCCATCTCCGCTGAGGAGTCGCTCCGGGGAGATGTACAGCAGCTTCAGGCGGCCCTGGACCAGGTCGGCCCAGGTGGCGGCGGCTTCCTCGGGGGGGAGGGCGGAGTGCAGGGCCGCGGCAGCCACCCCGAGCTGGCGCAGGCCCTCCACCTGGTCGTCCATCAGGGCGATGAGGGGCGTGATCACCACGGTGAGCCCCTCCATGCAGAGGGCTGGCACTTGCCAGCAGAGCGACTTTCCGCCTCCGGTGGGCATCAACACCAGGGCGGACCCCCCTGCCAGCACCCGCTCCACCACGGCTTCCTGGGGGCCCCGGAAGGCCGGGTAGCCAAACACCTGGCGCAATACCTCCAGGGGCTGGGTCACTTCGGGATGGGGGGAAGCCTCGGGGGCCTCGGCCAAGGGCAAGGACGTCACGGCAGGTGCGGTGGGGATCTTTATCTTTCCCATGCCACCCGCTGTCTCATGCGCCGGCCTGGAGGGGCTCCAGCACCTGGCGGCAGCGGCCGCAGATGCGTCCGCCGACCCCTTCGCCGAGGTGGTGTTCGGCGACATCGGTTTCATAGTGCCAGCAGCGGTCGCATTTTTCGCCTGGGGCACGGGCGATGCGCACCGTCACCCCTCCCTCAGTTGCTTCTGTCAGCACCCCATCGAGGGGCGGGCCTCCTATGCGCAGGGAGGAGACCAGGAGCCAATCAGCCAAGTTATCCACTTCAGGATGGCCACTCTTTTTCAGGCAATTGATCGTCTTGTGTAGGTGTGCCATGGAATTATCTTCAGCGATTGCAATTTGCACTTCTGCTTCTAGGGAAGAGCCGATAGACCGAGACGCATCGCTCTTGGTGGTGGCCATGTCAAATATGTCGCCTATTGCTTTCACCACGCTTTCGCCAACGATGGAACTGGCGGTCTCCAGGGCGGATTGCTTTGCTTTTTCGAGCCGAAGTTTCTGCAATGAGCGATTGACGATTGGCCGCAGTACTAGAAGTAGATCTTTAATCCTTGTGTGGTCTTCAAAGCTGTATCCATTGTTGGATCCCGTTCGCCACTCGTCTGGTACTAATGGCCAACCCCGCTCAAACACCGACTTTTCCGCTACTGGATAAGGAAGGTTTTGCCAGATGTCCTCGGCCATGTGACAGAGCACCGGGGCAATCAGGCCCGCCAGGCGCTCCACTACCAGATGCAGCACGGTTTGGCAGCTGCGGCGACGGAAACTGGCAGCGCCGCTCACATAGAGACGATCCTTGGCGATGTCGAGATAGACATTGGAGAGATCCACCACGCAGAAGTTCTGCAGTGCCTGGTAGAAGCGATAGAATTCAAACGCGTCGAAATAGCTGTTCACATCATCGATCAACGTGGCTGTGCGCTGCAACATCCAGCGATCCAGCATCGGGAGATCGGCAACCGCAACAGCATCTCGACTGGGATCAAAGTCATGCAAATTGCCCAGTAGATAGCGGGCTGTGTTGCGCACCTTCCGGTAAACATCCGCCAGTTGCTTGACGATGCCAGGCCCCAGGGGCACATCGGCGGAATAATCCACGGAGCTCACCCACAGTCGCAGCACGTCGGCGCCATAGGCCGGTTCCTGTTTTTCGTTGGCGCCGCCCTCCACGAGTACCGCCGGATCCACCACATTGCCGAGCGATTTGCTCATCTTGCGCCCCTTCTCATCGAGCACAAAGCCATGGGTGAGCACGCGCTTGTAAGGGGCGTGGCCATTCACGGCCACCGAGGTGAGCAGGCTGCTCTGGAACCAGCCCCGATGCTGGTCGGATCCCTCCAAATAAAGATCGGCGGGATAGTTCAAGCGGCTGCCCCCCCCGGCCACCTCCAAGCCACCCAGCACCCCTGCCCAGGAAGAGCCGGAATCAAACCACACGTCCATCGTGTCGGTGCCCTTGCGCCACTGGTCGGCCTCCGCCGCCCTGGAGGGTGGCAGCAGCTCGGCCTCGGATCGCTCCCACCACACATCGGAGCCGTGGGCGGCGATCAGCGCTTGCACATGGGCCAGGCTCTCCGCTTCTAACAGCACCTCACCGTTGTCGCGGTGGTAAAAGACGGGTATGGGCACACCCCAGTTGCGTTGGCGAGAGATGCACCAATCGCTCCGTTCCCGCACCATCCCTTCCATCCGGTTGCGGCCGCTGGCCGGCAGCCAGTCGACGGCGGCGATGGCCGCCATGGCGTCCTGCCGAAACCCTTCCACGGAGGCAAACCATTGCTCCGTGGCCCGAAAAATCACAGGCTTCTTGGTGCGCCAGTCGTAGGGATAGCGGTGGGCGTAGGGTTCCTCCGCCAATAGGGCCCCCGAATCCCGCAGGGCCTGGATGATCGCGGGGTTGGCATCCTTGAGCACATTCAGCCCGGCGAAGGGGCCGGCCTCGTCCGTGAGCGTGCCGGCCTCATCCACGGGGCACAGCATGTCCAGGCCATGGGCGCGGCCGGTGTGGAAGTCGTCCACCCCGTGGCCCGGGGCGGTGTGCACAAGCCCCGTCCCCGATTCGGTGGTGATGTAGTCGCCACCGACCACCAACGGACTCGTGCGATCCAGCAAGGGATGGCGGTACTGAATGCCGGCGAGGTCGGCGCCTTTCACTGTCACCAGG
>JBKDSY010000143.1:0-7528 GCA_046340755.1 Cyanobacteriota bacterium | reverse complement strand
GGCTGAAGGCTGAAGGCTGAAGGCTGAAGGCTGAAGGCTGAAGGCTGAAGCAATTGTTAAGGATCCTTGATCAGCTGGGCCCAGACCCGAAAATTGACTGAATATTTCTTAAAGACCACCCCCACCTCGCTCTTTGACCGTCGAAAACCCTCCTGAATTTGAGCACATCCAACACAGCATTCACGACGCAAACGCGCCCCAACCACCCCCTGGTTTGCGCCTGGTCAACATGTTGGCACCTGGTGAATCAACCCCGCTTTATGAAAATAAGGTGCCCCGACTTGGCATCAACTTTCAGGTGAGCAAATTTAGCTTTGAGCACCTGCAGGTGATGGATGCGCGTCTGGTGACGATTGCGCCAGGGGCTGCCAACGAAAAACATCGCCACGCCCATGAATCCATCTTTCTGGTGCTTCAAGGGGAAGGCGTTTTGCACAGCAATGGCGAGGAGATTGCCCTGGCCCCTGGGGATCTGGCCTACGTGCCCCGCTGGGCTGTGCACCAAACCCACAACAGCTCGAACGAGCTGCCCTTGCGGATGGTCGCCATCACCGACTTTGGCCTCACCTCAGCCCTGCTCGGCAATTACGACGCTCGGACACGCCTAAAGGCAGCTGGCCCGCAAGCATTTTCATGAGCTGCCGCGGCACACCCGTCGCGACATTCAGGACTTGTTGATCCTCTCCATCGAACATCGTGACCCAACTACACTCCGCTTCTCGACGTCACCCGGTGCCCGTCGAGGGTGATGGCAACCCCATCGCCGACTTGGTGAGACAAAGCCACCAACATCGCGCCGTGCGCCATCCCTACCTGAGCGCCATGGCCAGCGGTGAGCTGCCCGATCCCCGGGGGGCGCTGCGGGATTTCGCCCGCCACTATCACGGCTATTCCTCCCATTTCCCCCGTTATCTCACCGCCCTGATCTCCCGGCTGGAGGATGACGACGACCGTCGCGAGCTGCTGGAGAATTTGCAGGAGGAACAGGGGTCCTATTCCCCGGAGGAGTTGCGTTTGCTTCAAGCCTCCGGCATCCCGGCGGAGTGGGTGGTGGACGTGCCCCACCCGGAATTGTTTCGCCGCTTTCGCCGGGCCCTCGGGGTAAGCGACGGGGATCCGGCGGTGGAGCATCTGGAGGTGACGGCCTGGCGCGAACTCCTGCTCTCCGTGATCAGCCAGGGCACCGCCGCCGAGGCGGTGGGAGCCATGGGCTTGGGCACGGAAGGCATCGTGCCCGCCATCTACCCAGCCTTTGCGAAGGCCTTGCAGCGGCTGGGGGATGTGGCCCCGCGCGATGCGGTGTTTTTCCCGCTCCACACCCTGGTCGACGACCACCATCAGGCCAGCTTGCGGGCCCTGGCCGGCAAGCTGGCCGCCTCCTCCCGGGGGCGCCGCGGGCTGGCCCTCGGCATGACGAAGGCCTTGGCCCTGAGGGATGCCTTTTGGGGCTGGTTGCATCAACGGGCCCTGGCCATGGATCCAGCGTGACGGAGACGACGGCCATGACGACCCCTCCCACCACCCGGGCCCTCTATGACGCCAGCGCCGCCGCTTGGCGCCGTGATCAGCCCCTGCTCTTGAGTGATTTCACAGCCCGCCCAAGGGTGATGGAGGTGTTGGCTCCCGTGGCCGGGCAGGAGGTGTGGGACCTGGGCTGCGGCGAGGGCTACATGGCCCGGGCCCTGCTACGGGCGGGCGCCACCCTGGTGCGGGGGTTTGACCTCTCCGCGGAGATGGTGGCCCACGCCGAAGCAGCGTCCCCGGTGGGAGGCCAGGCCGTGTACGCGGTGCGCGACCTGGGGGATCCGGCCCAGTGGCCGGCGGGGCAGTGTGATGCGGCCCTGGCGGTGTTTCTCTTCAACTACCTCACCCTGGCCCAGATGGAAGGGGTGCTGGTGGGTCTGCGCGGGGCGCTGCGGCCCGGCGGACGGTTTGTCTTCACCCTGCCCCATCCCCTCTTCCCCTACCTCTGCCGTCACCAGGCCCCCTTTTATTTCGATCCCGCCGGCCATCCCTATGCCACCAGTCGGGATGCGGTGTTGGAGGGGCGGATCTGGCGGCGGGACGGCCAGAGCGTGGTCGTGCGGTGCCTGCACAAGACCCTGAGCGATGTGTTTGGCGCCCTGGCCCGCACGGGCTGGAGCGCCCTGCCAAGGGTGGAGGAGCTCGGCGTCAGCGAGGCCCTGCTGCGGGAGGACCCGGCATTTTGGGGTCCCCTGGCGGGCCTTCCCCTGCACCTGTTGGTGGAGGTGACGGCGTGAGGACCCCCACGGCGGCGGCCATCCGCTGGAGCGGGCCGGAGCTGGCGGCGGATCCCTCCTGGGTGTGCCGCGCCGATGGGGAGCTGGAGCGGGGGCTGGGGGCCCTGATGGAGTGGGCGCGGAGCCGCGTGGATCCCGAGGAGGCCTTGGTGGCCGGGGGCTGGTCGGCGCCAGCGGCCCTGCAAGGCTGGTGCAAACCCCTGGTGGAGCAGCTGGAGCGGGGTCGGGGCGTGGCGCGGGTGACGGGGCTCCAGGGGCTCCGGGAACAGGAGTTGCGCCTGTTGTTTCTGGCCCTGGGCCGGATGCTCGGTCCACCGGATCGCACCTACGGCTTGCTCTATGAGGTGCGCGATTCCGGGCAGTCACACTTGGAGCGGGCGATTCCCGTGTCGCAAACCCGGGCCGCCACCGGCATGCACACCGACAGCTCCCAGCGATGGGTCCATCCCCGGTGGGTGGGCTTGGCCTGCCTGCAGCCGGGGGCGAGCGGTGGGGAGTCGGCCGTGGCCTCGGTGGCGGCGGTGCATGCCCATTTGCTGGGGAGGGATCCCGCCCTGGTGGAGCGCTTGCGTGAGCCCTTCATTCGCGATGTGGTGACGCCGGGGGGGAATCGGGATCGGGACACGCTCCGGGCGAACGCCTTCCCGATTTTCGCCGGCGCGGAAGACCAGCCAACCTTGCGCTACATGCGGCTGTGGATCGAGCGGGGCCAGGCGGAGGCCGGGCTGCCCCTGGGGCCGCGGGCCCTGGCCGATCTGGACATCCTGGACGCCGCCCTGAACGCCCCTGGCCACCGTCACGACTTTCGGCTGGAGGCGGGCGATCTGCTGTTGCTCGACAACCACCGCATCGCCCATGGGCGCGCGGCCTACAACGATGATCCCCAGCGGCCGAGGAGGCTGCTGAGGCTGTGGTTGAACGCCACGGGATAAGCGGCGAGGGCAGGGGGGGCCCTCTCAGCCCTTAGCCCTCAACCATTGGCCTTTGCGCTCAGCCCTCAACCCTTAGCCCTGAGCCCTTAGCGCTCAGCCCTCGCCCCCTTCTCCCCCTTCGCCACCTTCGTCGTCGCCGCTCTCCTGGTGGCCCTTGCGGGTCTTGTCACCGTTGTCGGAGGCCTCACCCTCTCCCCCTTCCTCCTCTCCGGCGGAGCCGTTGGATGAAGGAGCAGGCTGGCCGTTGGGGGCGGTTCGTGCGCCATCGCCGCCCTGCTCGTCGGCCTCCTTGCCCGGGCCACAACCGGCCAGGGAGGTGAGCAGACCGGTGGTGGCCAGGAAGAGGGCGAGGCTTTTGCGGGGCATGGCAGGGAACTGCGATGGAAGCAGCCCGTGGGGGCCGCTGTCATGGAGACCAACGTTAAGAGAGCAGAGCGCGGCGGCGGCAGAGACCCCATCGGCAGGATGGACCACAGCCTGGCCGGCCCGGTTCGGCACCCCTCCCACTCCCTCCCGCGCCCCCCATGCAGTTCCACCTGGAGCCCCTGCTCCCCCCCGAGGCCAGCGAGCGTGCACTGCAACGGCTGTTGGCGGCCCCGGAGGAGGCCTGGCGGCCGGGAGCGGAGACCGCGGGCTGGCACGCGCGCACGGTGAAGCGCAACCGGCAACTCGATCGAGCCAACCCCCTGCACGGGGAGTTGGCGGGGGAGCTGCGGCAGGCCCTGGAGAGCCATCCCCTGGTGGCGGCGGCGGCCTTTCCGCGCCACATCCACGGCCTGCTCTTCAGCCGGATGGGGGAGGGCGAGAGCTACGGGCGCCATGTGGACAACGCCTGGATGGCCGGCGGACGGGCCGACCTCTCCTTCACCATCGCCTTGACAGCCCCCGACAGCTACGCAGGAGGCGACTTGCTATTGGAAACGCCGGGTGGAGAGGAGAGGATCCGCCTGCCGGCGGGCCACGGGATCGTCTACCCCAGCACCCGACTGCATCAGGTGGAGCCCATCACCCGGGGGGAGCGGCTGGTGGCGGTGGGGTGGATCGAGAGTCGCATCCGCCATGGCGAGCAGCGGGAGCTGTTGTTTGAGTTGGACACGGCACGGCGGGTGCTCCATGGCCAGGAGGGCAAGGGGGAGGTGTTTGATCTGATCAGCCGCAGCTACAGCAACCTGTTGCGCTGGTGGGAGCGGTAGCCCTCAGGGCAGCTCGTTGCCAAGCAGGCGCCGCCAGGCGGGCAAAACGGATGTCCGCGACGATTCCGTAACAACCACAACATGTCCCCCCCCACGGACCTCCATAGGGTCCGCCAGCGTTTCCCCTGCCCCCATGGCCCTCTCTGCCCTGACCCCCACCCTGCTGGCCGCCAAGCAGCGCCTGGGGTTGAGCTTCGCGGAGCTGGGAAGCCGCCTGGGGGCGGATGAGGTGTGGGTGGCGGCCCTGTTCTATGGCCAGGCCACGGCCAGCGCCGAGCAGGCCGCCACCCTCTTGGCCGCCCTGGGCCTGGAGGCCGAGCTGGCCCCCCAACTGACCAGTTATCCGGTGAAAGGCGCCCTGGATCCGGTGATCCCCACCGATCCACTCCTCTACCGCTTTTACGAAATCCTGCAAGTGTATGGCTTGCCCTTGAAAGACGTGATCCAGGAAAAATTCGGTGATGGCATCATGTCGGCAATTGATTTCACCCTCCATGTCGACAAGGTGGCCGACCCGAAGGGCGACCGGGTGAAGGTGACGATGAACGGCAAGTTTCTGCCCTATAAGACCTGGTGAGGCGGGGCCTACTTACCGAGCAGGTTGTCGACGTCCACCGGGGCGGGAGCCTGGCGGCGGTCTGGGGTCGCGGTTGCGGGGTAGACCGTGACCACCTCCAGGCGGTTGTCGTAGCGGTAGGCCAGGGGGGTGGGTTTGACGGCCCTGGTCTTGGCGCGGGCGTAGTCGGCGGCGCTGGCAGCGATGGCGGCGGCCATGTTTTGGGCCCGTTCCTGTTCGCCGGGATGGGTGTCGGTCTTGGAGGCCACGGGCTGGTATTGGCCCCGATGCAGGTAGGCCACCACCCGCTGGCAGCCCTGGGGATTGATGCCCGCCTTGGCGAGATAGCTCACCGCCAAGCGATCCGCTTCCAACTCCTGCTGCCGCGATAGGGCATAGCCCTTTTCGCTCACCTCCCCGAGATACACCTTGACATCCTTGAGGGTGCGGGCCACCAGGCTGGCGGGCAGGCCTTCCATTCCCTGCAGGGCGTTGAACACCTGGGGCGCCTCGCTCTGAGCCACCTTGAACACGTCGGCGAGCAGTTGGCGCCCCGCCAGGTGATCCGCCTGGTATTGGGCCAGGAGGGCTTGGTTGCTGTTGGTGGCGGAGGCAACGGCACCGGCGTTGCCCACGCTGGAGCCGTAGCCCGCGCTGGCGGCGTTGGCCACCATGGCCAGGGCAGTCCAGAACTGGTTGTTGCTCTTGGCGCTGTGGGCGTTGCGCACGGCAGAGGAAATCTTGCCGGCCGCCTCCGTGTTCCACTCGGCCAGGGCCGCCCTCATCTGCTTGGAGTGATCCTGCTGGAGGTGGGCCATTTCATGGGCCACCACGCAGGCTTTGGCTTCTAGGTCGTTGGCGAAGGATCCATCCAGCGCCTTGTTGATCACGATGCGGTTTTTGCTGGATTGGGCGAAGGCGTTGGGGGCGCCCCCATTGGCTCCCGCCACCTGCAGGGCCCAGATCAGGAAATGATCCTCCTTTTTTACATCCGGCAATTCCGTGGCAACCGCGCAGACGCCGTTGTTGTTGCCAAGCAGCTCGCGGCAGCTGGCCTCATCCAGGCTGCGCAACCCAATCGTGGCATGTTGGTTGATGGTGGGATTGGCACTGATGATGCGATCAAGCATGCGGTAATAGGGGTAGAGCCCCTCGGGCAATTCCCCCTTGGCCCGTTGATAGGTTTTCTCCACCGGCTTGGCCGCCGCCAAGGCGGGCTGGCCCCCCAGCCCCCAACAGGCCCCCAGGGCCAGGACCAACCCGAGCCTGGACCGCCGCCGAGGCCCACCCCTGCGAGGGGGCGCCTGCCAAAGCCGGGGAGCAGGGGTGTCGACGGGGTTCACCCACGGCATCTGCGGCTTCGGCATGGTGATCAAGGAATCAGCGTGATGGCTGGTGCCGTCTCATCGGAACGGATGGACTTGCACCGGATGGGCATAGTTTAACCGTGCCCTCACTCGGGTATGGCAAAGCCATCCAGCCGGGTGCGCACCCCCTGACCCTTCCGCCGGGCCGCCACCGGATCGTCGTAGGCCACCCAGGCCACCAGGCCCTCCGTGTCGTGGCGCTGCACCTCCAGGCCCTCCGGCTTGTCGCTGCCGGCGGGGTGCTTGGGATCGTCACTGGGGCGACCGGGCCGGCCGTCGCGGATCCAGAGCAGGGGCTCCGGCTCCTCCACCGTGATGGCGGCCGCACCATCGCCGGCCTCGGAGATCGCCCTGGCGGAGAGGGCACCGCGCCAGCGGTAGAGGAAGCAGGGGCCGGCCTGGGTCATGGTGGGGCCCGCCAACACGAGCACGTCGTCCTCGCCGGGCACCACCGCCAGGTCGCGCACCGCCAGGCCGCGCAGGTCGAGGAAGCGCAGGCGATGGCTAGCCAGGGTGAGGGGCCCCTCATCCGCGTCCAGACCGCCCAGCCGCAGGTCAACCACCAGGGCGATGCCCCGCAGAACCGGCCCCCGCAGCCCCACCAACACCTGGTCGTCCCGGGCGGCCAGGCCCTCGATGTCGAGGCCGTTCTCCTTGCTGGGGATGGCCAGGAAGGGGTGGATCCGGGGGTCGGCCGCCAGGGCCCGGGTGAGGGCATCGTGGCCGAGCCCAGGGTCGTAGGCGAGGCGCTGGCCCGCCACCGCGTCCCCCTCGCCATTCAGCCGCAGGCAGCCCAACACGTGGGCATTGCGGCTTTGCTCATCGTGCAGGGAAAGGGGGATGCCCTTGGTGGTGTCGTGCTTGCGGCGCCGGAGGCTGTGGGAGCCCACGAGCCAAAGGCGCTGGCCATCGCGCGCCAACCCCTCGATGTCGGACTCCCCATTGGCCTTCTTGGAGCCAGCGAGGTTGAACTCCTGGAGATTCACGGGCTTGGCCTCGCCGTAGAGGCCATCCCCAAGTTTCGAGAGGCGATACAGGCTGGTGCCCTCGTCGCCCCCCAGCCAGAGCTTGCCGTCGCGGGCGGCCAGGGCGGAGAGGTTCTGGGAGAGGTCGAGGGCGTCGTCCCCGTCGAGGTTGTCCAGGTCGAGGGTGCGCTGGCGGAGGGGGATCGCCAGGGGCAGATCGGCTTCGCAGAGGGCCATGGCAAGGATGCCGCTGT
>JBKDSY010000142.1:0-15086 GCA_046340755.1 Cyanobacteriota bacterium | reverse complement strand
TTTTTCCCTTTCTGTTCTTACTCTTGGCGCTCCAGTTTTCATCGCGCTGGCGCTGTTGGTGAAGGCATCCTCCAGGGGCCCTGTGTTTTATGTTCAGAAGCGAATTGGGCGTGATTTCAGAACTTTTGGTTGCATTAAATTCCGCACCATGCGTCGGGATTCTGATCGAGTATTGAGCTCTCTGCTCTCCACGTCTCCCGAACTTCAGCAGGAGTTTTCCCGTGATTTCAAACTGAAAAATGATCCACGCATTACCCGTTTAGGTAAATTCTTGCGTCGCTCCAGTCTGGATGAGTTGCCCCAATTTCTCAACGTGTTGCGCGGCGAGATGAGTGTGGTTGGGCCACGACCCATCGTGAATGCAGAGCTCCCTCGCTACGGCACCCACATGAACGAGGTTTTGTCCGTTCGCCCTGGCATGACCGGCCTTTGGCAGGTGTCGGGACGCAACAACCTTTCCTATCGTCAGCGGGTGCGCCTCGACCTCCGCTACGCCCGCAACCGCCGGCTGCTGCTGGATCTGAAAATTGTGGCGAAAACTATCATGGTTGTGCTCAATCCTCGCGACCGAGGCGCTTATTAACCCTCCGCCATAACAGCGGCCACGCCAGAACAGTTGGCGCCAGATCAGATCGCCAGCCACCCCAACAGAACCAAGGCCAGCCAAAGCACCTCCAGCCGGAGTGTCAGCCTGAGCATCTCCTGCACGGCCTCACGATCGGCTCCCCTCGGGCCTTCGCCCACCACTGGCTTCTGCCGCCAGCCATCGGCATAGCGGTTCATGCCCCCCAGGCGCACGCCCACCGCCAGGGCATAGGCCGCCTGGGACACGCCCGCGTTCGGCGAGGGATCCGGTGCGCCTTGCCGCAAGGCCCGACGGGCGTCTGACCCCAGCCGCCAGGGACGGCCCGTCACCAGGGGCAGGGTGAAGGCCACCAGACGGGCGGGAAGCCAGGTCAAAACGTCATCCAGGCGGGCGCCAGCGGTGCCCAGCCAGCGCAGGCGGCCCCGGCGATAGCCGAGCATCGAATCCAGGGTGCTGGCGGCCTTGAAGCCCCAGGCCCAGGCCAGGGGGCCCGGGGCCCCGCCCAGCATCCCGTTGAGCGCCAAGCCAACCACCATCCAGAACAGGGGAGCAAACAGGCCGTCCACGGCATTTTCCGCCGTGGTTTCCGCCGCCGCCCGCAGAATCTCCGCCTCGGGGAGCCCCTGCACCTCCCGCCCCACAATCCACGCCAGCCGCTCCCGCGCCAGAGCCAGGTCGGGAAGGGCCCGCAACACATCGGCCACGGCCCGATCCAAACTCCCCCCCGCCAGGGCACTGGCCAGGGCCACCACCAACAGGGTGCCGCCGAACCCTGGGCTCGCCAGGGCACACCGCTCCACCAGCCACCCCACCCCAGCGGAGCCCAAAACCAGCACCACGGTGATCAGGGCCCCGCAGAGACGCAACCTCCACGGCCTGTCCCCGGCCCAGGCCTCAGCGCGACCCCGCAGCCGCTGGATCACCCAGCCCATCACCTGCACCGGATGGAGGCACCAGCGCGGATCTCCCAGGGCGCGGTCGAGGACGCAGGCCAGGGCGAGCAGCAGGGCGGGATGGGGCAGGGAGCCGCTCCCCCCCGGCACCATGTTCAGCTGGCCTTCAACCAGCTGAACATGGACCGCAATCCCTTGCCCACCTCCTCAATGGGATGGTGGCTGTCACGCTCGCGGCAGCGGGTCATGTCGGGTTTGCCGGCCTCACACTCGGCGACAAAGTTACGGGCGAAGGTTCCATCTTGAATGTCGGAAAGAATCCGCTTCATCTCTGCCTTTGTCTCCGCGTTGATCAGCCTTGGACCGCTCACGTAATCGCCATATTCCGCCGTGTTGGAAATGGAATCCCGCATGGCGGTGAGACCACCTTTGACCATGAGATCCACAATCAACTTCACCTCATGCAGGCACTCAAAGTAGGCCAACTCCGGTTGATAGCCAGCCTCCACCAGGGTTTCGAAGCCCGCCTTCACCAACTCGCTCAGGCCACCGCAGAGCACGGCCTGCTCCCCGAAGAGATCGGTTTCCGCCTCTTCCTTGAAGTTGGTTTCCAGAATGCCCGCCCGGGTGCCACCAATCGCCTTGGCATAGGCCATGGCCAGGGCACGGGCCTGGCCGCTGGCATCCTGCTCCACCGCAAACAAACAGGGAACCCCCTGGCCGTTCTGATACTCCCAGCGCACCGTGTGACCGGGGCCCTTGGGGGCAATCATCACCACATCCACATCCGCCGGCGGCACGATCAGGCCAAAGCGGATGTTGAAACCATGGGCGAAACTCAACACCTTGCCCTTGGTGAGGTGGGGTGCAATCTCCTGTTCATACACCGCCTTCTGCACCTCGTCGGGCAGGAGGATCATGATCCAATCCGCCTTGGCACAGGCCTCGGCAACGGGCAACACCTCCAATCCATCCGCCCGGGCTTTGTCCGCGGAGCGGCTGCCGGCATACAAGCCCACCACCACCTGGACGCCACTGTCTTTGAGGTTGAGGGCATGGGCATGGCCCTGGGAGCCATAGCCAATGATGGCCACCGTCTTGCCATTCAACAGGCTGAGGTCAGCGTCGGAGTCGTAGAAGAGCTGGGCCATTCAGGCGGATGTCGGGCAAAGGGCAATGGTACGAGCGCAACGGCCCGCCTCCTGATGGCGCGGGCTCAGGAGGGGGAGCCGCCAGCCTCGCTGGGATGGGCGATGACCCGGTCGATCAGGCCGTAGTCCACCGCTTCGGCGGCGCTGAGGAAGTAGTCGCGGTCAGTGTCCTTGGCGATCTTCTCCAGGCTCTGGCTGGTCATGTCGGCCAGGGATTGGTTGAGCATGTCCTTGATGCGCAGGATCTCCTTGGCCTCGATCTCGATGTCGCTGGCCTGCCGCTGGCTGGTGCCCCCCAAGGGCTGGTGGATCATGATGCGGCTGTGGGGCAGCGCCAGCCGCTTGCCCTTGGTGCCCGCCGCCAGGAGAAAGGCTCCCATGCTCGCGGCCAGGCCCACGCAGATCGTCACCACGTCGGATTTGACGTATTGCATCGTGTCGAAGATCGCCAGGCCCGCCGTGACGGAGCCGCCCGGGGAGTTGATATAGAGATAGATCGGTTTCGAATTGTCGTCGGAATCCAGGTAGAGCATCTGGGCCACCAGGCTGTTGGCGACCGTGTCACTCACCTCCTGGCCGAGGAACAGAATCCGCTCGACGCCAAGGCGTGTGTAGATGTCCACCCAACGTTCGTATTGGCTGCCAGGAAGGCGGTAGGGGACGCTTGGGGTGCCGATGGGCATGGTCTTCGGGAACGGTGAGGGGTGGACGGGGAACGGGGATGGGCGGGGGCAGGGGGCACCCCCGGGGAGTCGTCAGCCCAGGCCGGCGGCCACGGGCTCGGGGAGGGGAAGCTGCTTGCGGCTGGTGAGCACCCGGTCGATCAGGCCGTAGTCCATGGCCTCCTCGGCGGTGAGATAGGTCATGCGGTCGGAATCCTTGGCGAGTTGCTCCACCGATTTGCCCGTGTTATCCGCCAGGATTTCCAACATGGTGTGCTTGTTGTGCAACACCTCCTTGGCACGGATCTGGATGTCGCTGGCCTGGCCCCGGGCCCCGGAGCGGGGCTGGTGCAACACGATGGAGGCATGGGGCAGGGCGGCCCGCTGCCCCTTGGTGCCCGCACTCAGAATCATGGCCGCCGTGCCCATGGCCTGGCCAATGCAGATGGTGTGCACCGGTGGCTTGACGTAGCGCAGGGTGTCGCAGATGGCGAAGGCCTCTGTTTCAAAGCCGATGGCATCGCCCGAATACCAGCTGGTGCCCGTGGAATTGATGTAGAAAAAAATCGGTTTCTCGGGATTGTCGAATTCCAGATACAGCAACTGGGCAATGATCAGCTCCGTCACGTCAATTCCCATCTGCCGCTTGGCATCGTCCGAGGAAAAGAGCGGCAGCCCCAGATACACGATGCGTTCCTTCAGCAGGAGGGAAGGCAAGTCGGGTGGGGGAGTGCGCAGCACCGCGGAATCACCGTAGTAGGGGGCTGACACCGTCATCCGCAAAACACACGCAAGGTACAGGCACCCTAGCTGGAGCTTGCGGGGGGCTGCTCGGGGGCGACCCCCGGTTTTGCCCCCTCCTTGGGGGCCCCCCGCTCTGTCGACTCCTTGGTGCGCTCCCGCTCCTGGCGGGCAAACACCATGCGGCCGGTGGGGGTTTGCAGGGCGCCGGTGACGGTGACCGCCAGCCGCTCGCCGATGCGCTTGCGCGCCTCCTCCACCACCACCATGGTGCCGTCCTCCAGGTATCCCACCCCCTGATCCGCTTCCTTGCCCTCCCGCACGATCTTCAGCTGCAGGGAATCTCCCGGTTGCACCTCCGGCCGCAGGGCGATCACCAGTTCACTGAGGTTGACCACCCGCTGCTCCTGCAGGCGGGCCACCTGGGCCAGGTTGTAGTCGGCCGTGAGCAGGGTGCCACCGGTGTCGGCGGTGAGCTGGAGCAGCTTGTCGTCGGCGCCCTTGCCCTCGTAGCGGGTGCTGTTGATCACCATCCGCCGGCCGTACTCCTCCCGCAGGCTGGCCAGTAACTTCAGCCCCCGGCGGCCCTTGCCCCGTTTCTCGTTGTTGCTGGAATCCGCCAGGGCCTGGAGCTCGTCAATCACGGCCTGGGCCACGATCACCTGCCCCTCCAACAGGCCCGACCCCAGGAGGCCCTGGATGCGGCCGTCGATGATCACGCTGGTGTCCAAAATCTTCGCCGTGGCCGGTTGGAGCACCCCCTCGGCCACGAGCAGGGCCTCGGTGCTTGAGGGGTTGAAGAGCCGCAGCAAGGTGCGCCCGTGCACCTCGGCCAGGTTGTAGCCCAGAACCCCGAAGAACACATTGCTCAACACGGCGGCCAGAGGCTTGACGAGCACCACCTCCCAGGGCAAGGGAAGCAACAGGATCGGGGCCAGGAGCAGGTTGGCCACCAGCAGGCCGAGGATCAGGCCCACCGCCCGGCTGATGAGCAGGTCGGTGGGCATGCTCCGCACCTGGCGCATCAGGCGCCGCCGGAGCTGTTGGAAGAAAAACCCCGCGAGCAGCCCGAAGAAGGCGCCAAAGCCCCCGAGCACCCAACGCAGGCCTTCCATGTTGGTGACCTGCAGGAGCAGGCGTTCCGGCAGCAGATCCACGCCGAGCCAGCCGGTGGCGGAACCGGACAGGAGGAAGAGAAGCAGGATGAAGACGTCCACCATGGCGACTGAGCGTGGCCGCCTTTCGCATCAGCCCCGAAGCATGCCTGATCCTCGCCCCTTTGCCAGGAGGGGGTAACCGCTCGTGACGCTTTCCCCACCTCGCGCCGCCTACCTCCACATTCCTTTTTGTTTGCGGCGCTGCTTTTACTGCGATTTTCCCGTGGTTCCCCTGGGCGATCGGGCCGATGGCAGCCGCAGCCCCGGGATCCCTCCTTATCTCGATCTGCTCCATCAGGAGATTGCCGCCAGTGGCGATGGCCCTCCCCTCTCCACGGTGTATGTGGGCGGGGGCACCCCCTCCCTGCTCACCGCCGAGCAGCTGGGGGGCCTCCTGGAGGCCCTGCGGCGGCGGTATGGCCTCGCTCCGGGGGCGGAGGTCACCGTGGAGATGGATCCGGCCACGTTTGATCAGGCCCGTCTTCAGGCGGTGTTGGGCCTGGGCGTCAATCGGGTCAGCCTGGGCGGCCAGAGCTTTGATGACGCCGTGTTGCAAGGGCTGGGGCGCCACCATCGGCGCCACCAGCTGCTGGAGGCGGCCGCCTGGCTGGGCCAGGCCCAACGGGATGGGATGGTGCGCAGTTGGAGCCTGGATCTGATCCAAGGGGTGCCCTCCCTTCCCGGAGGTCCGCCTCCAGACGCCGCCGAGGCCTGGCGCGCCCACTGGCACCAGCAGCTGGAGCAGGCCATCGCCCTCCAGCCCCCCCACCTCTCGATCTACGACCTCACCATTGAGCCGGGCACCGTCTTTGCCCGACGCCTGGAGCAGGGGGCGTTGGCCCTGTTGGACGACGACCTGGGCGCCGACCTGATGGAGCTGACGGTGTCCCGTCTGCGGGCCGCCGGCTATGGGCGCTACGAAGTGTCGAACCATGCCTGGCCGGGCCATGCCAGTCGCCACAACCGCGTGTATTGGAGCGGGGCGGGCTGGTGGGGATTCGGGATGGGGGCCACCTCGGCCCCCCATGGCCAACGGCTGGCCCGGCCCCGCACCCGGGAGGGCTACGGGCTCTGGCTGCGGCAGGGGGGGCCGGGCCAGCCGCCCCGGCCCCGGCCGTTCCCCTTGGATGAACGGGTGATGGTGGGCTTACGGCGCCGGGAGGGAGTGAACATGGCAGACCTCCTGGCCCAAGAGGGTTTGGGAGCGGAGGCTCGCGAAACCCTCCAGGAGCGGCTGGCCTCCTGGCTGGACAGCGGTCACCTGCGGATTGAGGGGAACCGTTGGCGCCTCTCGGATCCGCGGGGGTTGGCCCTGAGCAGCGCCGTTCTGCGCGACTTCATGGCGTGGTGGCTGGAGCAGCCAGGCCCTGCGGAGTGGTCTGTTGAGCCAGCCAGCCCCGCAGGGCCTCAATCGCCATCCCTCGCCCATCCAGCAGGGGCGGCGCGAACGGGGGTTGACGCTCGCCCAGACCCAGCAAATCAGCTGTGACCCGCACCTGACCGTCACAGTGGTCGCCGGCGCCGATGCCGATCACAGGGATGGTGAGCTGGCGGCAGAGATCGGTGGCCAGGGCGGCCGGAATGTGCTCCACCACCAGGGCGAAACACCCCCTGGCTTCCACGGCCAGGGCCTGTTGCCGCAAGCGTTCCTGGGCGAGGGGGTCGGTGGCCTGCCGCCGGAAGCCCAGACGGTGCACCGATTGGGGAGTGAGGCCGAGGTGGGCCATCACCGGAATTCCCATGCGCACCATGCGATCGATCGCCTGGAGGGTTTCCGGTTCGGCGCCCTCCAGTTTCACGGCGGCGGCCGGACTTTCCTTCAACACCCGCCCCGCCGCCGCCATGGCCTGATCCAGGCTGCACTGGTAGCTGAGAAAGGGCAGATCACAGATCACCACCGGGGCGGCATCTCCCAGCGCCTGCAGCCCCCGACCCACGGCCCGGCAGTGGTGAAGCATTTCATCGAGGGTCACCGGCAGGGTGGTGGCGTGGCCCAGGGCCGTCATGGCGAGGGAATCGCCCACGAGCACCGCATCCACACCTGCCGCGCCCACGATGGCGGCGGAAAGGGCGTCCCAGGCGGTCAGGACCACGATGGGCTGGCCGGATCGCTTGCGGAGGAGGAGGTCGCTAGGGCGTGGGGGCAAGGGAAGAGGGTTCGGGAGCAGGCCGTGGAGAGCCTGGCAAACAGGGGGTTAGGATGGGAATGGCCCGGATCCACGCGGCCGAGACGCCCAAACCTGGTCAGGACCGGAAGGTAGCAGCCATACGGGATGCTCTGGGCAGGCGTGGTCTCCGGGTCACCCTCATGGATCGAGCCGGGCTTGGCGGTTCACCAGAAACGGTGGAATCTTCGCTCCCCGCTCCTGAATCGTCGGCTCCTCCAAGGTCGGGGCATAGGTGGAGGTGACCGGGCGCTCGGGACGGTAGGTGCCACCACTTTCAAAGCCCGTGGCGATCACCGTCACGTGGATCTCCCCTTCCAGCTGTTCGTCCACCACGGCGCCCACGATGATGTTGGCGTCGGGGTCGACCAGGTCATAAATCACCCCGGAGGCCGTGGTCATGTCCTCCAGGGTCATGTCCCTGCCGCCGGAGATGTTGATGATGCAACCCTTGGCCCCATCAATGCGGGCCGACTCCAACAGGGGGCTGCTCATGGCCGACTGGGCCGCCTCGCTGGCGCGGGAGCGACCCGAGCCGACGCCGATGCCCAGGAGCGCCGTGCCCGCGTCGGCCATCACGGAACGCACATCGGCAAAGTCCACATTCACCAGACCGGCCTTGGTGATGATTTCCGTGATCCCCTTCACGGCCATGCGCAAGACATCATCGGCGGCTCGGAAGGCGTCTTGAAGGGGAGCGCCAGCGATGGCGGCGCTTAAACGATCGTTGGGAATCACAATCAACGTATCGACATGCTCCGCCAATTGAGCGATTCCCTGCTCCGCTTGCCGAAGGCGCTTTCGTCCTTCAAACCCGAACGGCTTGGTCACGATTCCCACGGTCAGGGCTCCGCAATCCTTGGCAACTTCCGCAAGGATCGGCGCCGCTCCCGTTCCCGTGCCACCGCCCATGCCGGCCGCAATGAACACCATGTCAGCCCCCTCCACCGACCGTTGCAGATCCGCCCTTGATTCCTCCGCGGCTTTCTGGCCAATGAGTGGATTCCCCCCCGCTCCCAGACCACTGGTGAGGGTTTGACCCAGCTGGATGCGTTGGGGGGCCGCCGATTGCAACAGGGCCTGCGCATCTGTGTTCAACACCCAAAACCCCACCCCCTGCAGCTCCGAGGAAATCATGCGATTGACTGCGTTACTGCCGCCACCGCCAACACCGATCACCTCAATGCGTGCCGATTGGCTCGGAATGATGCCATTGGGGGAGGGGGCGTTTTGGCTCATCTCAAAGGGCGATTGCAGGATCGATGATGTAGGGCGATGGCTGAGTCTGCCTGGCATGGATCCTCCAGAAGGGTCAAGAATCGTGGGTTGCGATCGAGAGGGTGGTGCTTCAGGAGGTGTGTTGCCGTTGCGGGGTGGCTGCATTATGACTTCAGAGGGAGCGCCCGGCTGTTTCGGGAATGAATACCTTCACCTGGATCATCCTCTAGCGCAATCCCTTGTGTGGAATGGCTCGCAGATCCTAGGGGTGGGGTCTCCCCGGGGGACGGGCTCCAGGGGCAGGTCCATTGGCGGTGGTCGAGCTGGATCCCTGAAGCGTAAGTTCCGGTTGCTCGGGGTCTGTCAAGTCGATGCTCACGGGCCGTTGGCCCACCAGCCGCTGGGGGAGGGAACGGTTGAGGTGGGCCACCACCTCCAGGCGGCGGCCCAACTGGGAATCCACCGGCCCTAGTCGCAAGGGTCCGAGCTCCCTGGTGGTGAGCCACAGGTTGCCATCCGGCTCAAAACGGATTTCCTTCAGACCCGAACCGATGTGCTCCCGGGTCTCCAACACCTTGCCCAGGGCTGGCCGATTGCGCTCATTCCAACCCACCACCTCGATCGACGCCTTCCCTTCGAGGCGGGGGCGGGTGTTGGCGTCGGCGTTGATCCAGTTGCCCGTGCGGTCCACAAAGCCCCGTTCCGGCCCCTTGGGGGTGCGCCGCAGGGCACGGGCCACGGGCTCCCGATCCACCAGGTCGACCCGCAGCCGGGGGGGGAGCATCAGCCGGCTCACTTTCACCTGCTCCACCGGCAGGGACTGGGCCAGGGTGCGGCTGAGCACCCTCGGTTGCAGGGAGAACAGAGCTTGGGGAAACCGCAGGCCAGCGGCGGCGATCACCTGATCCCGGTTGACCAGCCGACTGCCGCTGACATCCACCTGACTGGGACCCTGGAGCATCCAGCCCTCCCGCAGCAACACGAAGCCAAGGCCCGTGGCCAGGGCCCCATAGACCAAGATGCGCCAGCCATCCTGCAAACGCTCCAGCCGCCGTTGCCGCCGCAGCTGACGCCGCCGCTCCACACCGGGCAGGGTGGGGGGAGATGGGGCCTGGGAAGGGGTTGGGGACATCAGAGTTCGCAGCGGGAGCGGGACATCAGTTCATGCATCCAGCGCCGTGCCCGCTCCGCATCGCTGAAGGGAAGATCTTTCTGGTTGCCGCCACCCACCAGCCGGAGCCTGCAGGCGCCCTGACTCTCCTCCGTCAGGGGCGCCTCGCCGGATCGCAGGGAGAGCAGTTCGGTGAGTTCCAGTTGCTTGATCTCAAAGCTGTCGAGCTCCCGAAACTGACCCGCCTCGAAGGTGGCCCAGCTGAGCACGCCATTGGTGAGCCGGGCGGCCCCAGCCGCATCCAGTTTGGCCAGTTCCGACCCCGCCGCCCAGTCTCGAAAGAGGCGCTGGCGGCGCCTCTCCAGCCAACCCAGGGAGGTCAGGAGCAGAAACACCAGTAAAAGAGGAACCCAGAGGAGTCCTTGACCCATGGCGTTAAGGCCCAACCTGCCGAGACGAGAAGGATTCTCTCGCGTTCTGAAGCAAACGGTGCAAAAGGTCAGCCAGGGGCAATCCGCTGGCGGCCCAGAGCATGGGATACATGCTGTGGCTGGTGAACCCGGGCAGGGTGTTGATCTCGTTCACCCAGAGGGTGTCGTCGGGCTCGCTATAGAAGAAATCCACCCGCGACAGCCCGGAGGCCCCCACGGCCAGGCAAGCGGCGATCGCCATGGAGCGGGCCCGCTCCTGCACCGCCTCGGCCACCGGGGCGGGGATGAGGGTATGGCTGCGACCTTCGCTGTATTTGGCCTCGTAGTCATACCAATCCGCATCGAAACGAATTTCCCCCAACACGGAGGCCTCCAGCCCCTCCGCTGGCCCCAGCACCGCGCACTCCAGCTCCCGGACCACCACGCCCTGCTCCACCACCAGGCGGGCATCCAGGGCAGCCGCCGCGGCCAGCCCCTCCTGAAGGGTGGACCGATCGGTGGCCTTGCTGATCCCCACGGAGGAGCCCAGGTTTGCCGGCTTGACGAAGCAGGGATAGCCCAGGGCCGCCTCGATGCGCTCCAGGAGGGCCACCGAGGGCTCCACGCCCGCGGCAGTGGCCAGGTCACTCCTTGACAGGCTCAGGTAGGGCACCTGGGGCAGGCCGGCGGCGGCGAACGCGGCCTTCATGGCCTGCTTGTCCATGCCCACGGCCGACCCGAGCACACCGGACCCCACAAAGGGCCGCTGCATCAGGGTGAACAACCCCTGGATGGTGCCATCTTCTCCATTGGGGCCGTGCAACACCGGAAACCACACCTCCACCTCCAGGGCGCCCTCGGGAAATCCCTGAAAGCCCGGCCGCGGCTGCCCCTCGGCCGTGGACTCCGGCTCCGGCGCCGTGCCCCGGGCCAACACCGTTTCCGCCACCGCCGGGGGCCACCAGCGTCCCTGGCGATCGATGTAGAACCCCCGCACGTCGTAGCGCTCCCCATTGGCGCCGCTCCGCAGGCCGCCCCACACGGTCACGGCGGAGCGGATGGAGACGTCATGCTCGCCGGAGGCACCGCCGAACACCAGGCCAACGCGGAGGGGATCGGGGGCGGCGGACATGGACACCAGCCAGGGGCGGGGGGAGGCCAAACGGTATCAGTGGTCTGCCAAAACGCCAGGTGTGCGGGGGCCGTCTCAGCGGTGGATCAGGCCGAAGCCCCCCAGAACCCCTGCCAGCGCCATCATCCACAAGGGGGAGAGGCGGGTGCGGAGCACCAGGACGCAGACCAGCAGCGACACCAGGAGGCCCGTGGGGTTGGTGTCGGCCAGGAGCAGGATCTTCACCCCCACCGCGAAGAGAATTCCCAGGGTGATCGGCCCCATGGCCCGCTCCAAGGCGAGCCGCCAGGGGGAGTGGCGAAACCGGTTCCAGCCCAGGCAGGTCGCCACCACCAGCAGGGTGGAGGGCAACAGGATGGCGAACTCGGCGGCGAACGCCGTCAACCGGTGGCGATGCCCCAGGCCTGAAGCCGGGCAAAGGTGTCGTCGTTCCAGCGATCGCCTCCCGAGGTGTGGGGGTTGAGCATGACCCTCACGTCCACGCCCCGCTCCTTCGCCCGGCGCAAGGCGTCAAGCACCACCTCGGATTGGAGCTTGAACTGCTTCAGCCGCAGCTGGGAGCGAGCCCCATCAATCAAGGACACGATGGCGCCGGGGCCATCGTCGGGCATCACGAACACCTTCTGGCGCGGCTGGCGCGGCGCGACCATGGCCCCGGCGCTCAACAACCGCCGCCGCCCCAGACCCCCAGCCCAGGATCAGGCTCGGGCTGGCCGCTGAGGGAGAACGCCCGCACCGTGTCGATGCGCACCCGCACCAGATCCCCGGGTTGGTGGCTGCCGCCCCGGCCATCCCTGGCGGGGAAGAAGGTGAGGCGGTTGGTGCGGGTGCGGCCCATCACCTGGGCGGGATCCCGGGGGTTCACCCCCTCCACCAACACCTCCTCCACCCGGCCCAGATAACGGGCGTTGCGCTGCTGGGCGGTGCGTTCCACCACGGCGTTCAGCTCCCGCAACCGCTCCACCTTCTCGGCGTCGGGGAGTTGGTCGGGCCAGTGGGCGGCGGGCGTGTTGGGGCGCGGGGAGTAGGCGGCGGTGTTCACCTGGTCGAACCCCAGCTCCTCCACCAGGGCAAGGGTGCGGCGAAACTGGGCGTCGCTTTCGCCCGGAAAGCCCACGATCACATCGGCGCTGATGGCCGCATCGGGCATCCGCTCCCGGATGCGCTCGATGATGCGGCGGTAGCGCTCCACGGTGTAGCCCCGGGCCATGGCCTTCAACAGGTCGTTGTCGCCGCTTTGAAAGGGGATGTGGAAATGTTCACACACCTTGGGCAGGTCGGCGCAGGCGTCGATCAGCCGCTCGGAGAAGTAACGGGGGTGGCTCGTGGCGAAGCGGAGCCTGGCCAGCCCCCGCACGTCATGGACGTGATGCAGCAGGTCGGTGAGGGTGTGGGCCCGGCGCCCCTCCGGCGTGATCCCGGGCAAATCGCGGCCATAGGCATCGATGTTCTGCCCCAGCAGGGTCACCTCCCGGTAGCCCCGCTCGGCCAATCCCTCCATCTCCAGCCGGATGGCCTGGGCCGGGCGGCTCTGCTCCCGACCGCGCACGGCGGGCACCACGCAATAGGTGCAGCGCTCGTTGCAGCCATAGATCACATTCACCCAGGCGCAAACGGCACTCTCCCGGCGGGCGGTGGTGATGTCTTCCAGGATGTGGTGCTCGTCGGTCGCCACCACCTGGGCGCCGTTATCTACCTGCTCCAGGAGCGTGCCCAGGCGATTGGCGTGTTGGGGACCCATCACCAGATCCAATTCCGGCACCCGGCGCAACAGGGATTCCCCCTCCTGCTGGGCCACACACCCCGCCACCACCAGAATCAGGTGGGGATTGGCCCGCTTGCGGATCGCCTGACGGCCGAGATAGCTGTAAACCTTCTGCTCCGCGCTGTCACGAATCGAGCAGGTGTTGTACACCACCAGATCGGCGCTGTGCTCATCCGGGCCCAGGGCATAGCCCCTGGCTTCCAGGATGCCGGCCATGCGCTCGGAATCGGCCTTGTTCATCTGGCAGCCGAAGGTGGTGATCCAGTAGCTCCCCCGGGGGGAGGCTGGAGCCGCGGGGGGAGGGGAGGAGGGGGCCGGAGCCGGGGCCCCGGCCTGGTGCGTCGCCGTCATGGTTCCAGTTTCGGACATGGAGGCCGTGGTGACGGTGCGGAGAGCGGCGCCCGTGTCAGCTTGCCCATGGTTCCGGTCTCCTCGTGCCATGCGCTGCCATCTGCACCGCTTTGCCCTGACCAAGGCCGTGCCGCTCACCATCAGTCGCGGCACCACGGCCGCGGTGGAGCATCTGTTGTTCACCGTCGAGCATGACGGGCTGACGGGTCTGGGGGAAAGCGGCGGCTTCGACACCGGCCACCGGCACCACGCCACCGACACCATTGCCCGTGAACTGGCCGACCTGATTCCAGCCCTGGAGGCCTGGGATCCCGAGCCCCGCCAGGCCCTGGAGCCCCTGCTGGAGCCCCTGTCGCCGCCCGCCCGTTGCGCGGTGGATCTGGCGCTGCTGGATTGGTGGGGGAAACGGCTCGATCGACCGGTGGCCCACCTGTGGGGCCTGGAGACCGGTCGGGCCGCCCCCACCAGCGTCACCCTCGGCCTGGGCACCGTGCCCCGGGTGGTGGAACGGCTGCGGGCCTGGTGGCAGCTGTGCCCCGCCCGCAGGGTGAAGCTCAAACTGGGCAGCCCGGAGGGCCTTGACCATGACCAGGCCCTGGTGAGGGCGGTGAGCGGCGCCCTGCGGGACCGGGAGCAGGCCACGGGGCAGGCGCTGGAGCTGCAGGTGGATGCCAACGGCGCCTGGGATCTGCTCCAGGCCCGAACCATGGTTGCCTGGTTGGCCGAGGCTGGGGTGGTGCTGGTGGAGCAGCCCCTGCCTCCCCTGCTCGATCCGGAGGCCGACACGGCCGGTTTCGCCGCCCTCGACCTCGACTGCCCCATCCCCCTGGTGGCCGACGAGAGCTGTTGGTCGCTTGCGGATCTCCTGCGCCTGGCCCCCCATGTGGATGGGGTGAACATCAAGTTGCTCAAATCCGGGGGCCTCTCCGAAGCCCTCCTGATGGCCCAGGTGGCCCAGCGGCTCGGCCTGGAGGTGATGGTGGGCTGCTATTCCGACAGTCTCCTGCTCAATGGCGCCGCCGCCCAGCTGCTCCCCCTGGTGCGCTGGCCCGACCTGGACAGCCATCTCAACCTTCTGGACGACCCCTTCACCGGCCCGGGGCTGGAGGGCGATGTGGTGCGGCCCGGCCTGTCCCCGGGCTTGGGGGTGGGGCTGCGGGAGGATGGCCGTCTGGCGCGCCAGCTGCTGGCGGGCCAGGAGCCCACCGGCGAGGCCGTTTTCGATGCTCCCCGATGATGCCCCCGTGGTGTTGCTGCAACACCGGGGTTTGGACAACATGACGGGCAAGACCGGCCTGGCCCTGCTGCGCTACCGCCCGGGGCCGATCCCGGTGGTGGTGGATCCGGCCCACGCCGGTGGCGACCTCCAGGCGATCACGGGCCTCCCCCGTTCCGCCGCCGTGGTGGGCAGCCTGCGGGAGGCCCTGCCCCTGCTGGAGGCTCCGGAGCGGGCCGTTGCCGTGGTGGGCCTGGCCCCCGCCGGAGGGGTGTTGCCCGAGGAGATGCGGGATGACCTGGTGGCGGCCCTGGAGGCCGGGATGTGCCTGGCCAGTGGACTGCACACGCCCCTGGGTCAGGATTCGGAGTTGGCGGCCAGGGTGAGGCCCGGCGCCTGGATCTGGGACCTGCGTCAGGAGCCGAAGGGCCTGACGGTGGCCTCGGCCCTGGCGGCCCGGGTGCCGGGCCAGCGCCTGTTGGCCGTGGGCACCGACATGTCGGTGGGAAAGATGAGCGCCTGCTTGGA
>JBKDSY010000141.1:0-12944 GCA_046340755.1 Cyanobacteriota bacterium | reverse complement strand
AATATGCAGCCCACCACTAGGGGGAGCTTCCTAGTGGTGGACATGCAATTCCCTAACAAAGCAGGCCTATTCTTGTGTGTTCTAGGGCGTGGCTTGGAAGAGCTTATCCCAGGTATCTGGCCCGACAATCCCATCTTCTTTGAGGCCATTTACTTTTTGAAACTCTTTGGCTGCTTTGTAGCTGAGGGGGCCAAACTCGCCGTCATCACCTTTCCCAGAGGGGCCTGAAGCGCCAAGATTATAGCCCTTTTCGATCATTTTTTGTTGCCATTGCAGAATATCACTTCCTTGCATATTTGGGCTGGTTAATGTAAAGTATCTTCCAGCCCAGACTGGGGGAAGTGAGATGGTTACTGGCGTGTCGGTAGCGTCATAGGGCGGCCTTGCGTACCCATAGATGTTGGCCATCGAGTGCGAGTGCCTTGCAACTTTTGCGGGGAAATTTCCATAGTTGCCATCAATGCAGGTAACTTGTCCTGTCCCGCTAATCGCTACTACAATACCAACATGCCATGCATCTGATTCTGGTGTTCCTGGTTTCCAGTCATAGAAGACGATGTCTCCGATCTTTGGAGCAGAATTCTTCCCAATCCATTCCCACGGTGTATGGCTCTTAAACCATTTGACCCCTGAGGGGCAATAGGCAAATCCCTTCGCCGTATCAATATTAAGCGGCATGCCTGCTCTTGCAAAAACGTAGGAAACAAACATGGCGCACCATGCATCTTGGATGCCGTAATACCATGTCCCATATTTGGTGACATTGTTTCCAGATGTTTCACCACATCCAAGCTCTCCAGTCGCGATTCTCACGACTTCCTGTGCAGTTGTCATTGGGTTCCCCTGTATCAGTCGGGTTCATTCTTCAACGTATACAACCTCCCTTGACCAGTATTTAGAAGGTTACATTTCGTAGCATCATGCTTGTCATTCCCTGTGGGGCATGGCGGGGAAGGGTCAAAGGGCCGTTGATCAGGGGTGCGAGGTTCCATTTCAGCATGGTCGCGATGTCGTGTAAAACTTGTTCAATGCCAGGGCTGCTCGACTGACACCCCTCTAACTGTAAATTGCTTAGGTAGTGATAGCCCTCCTGATGGGGGGCGGTTCACGGATTCACTGGCGTCCTTCCTACGCCAACAGTATCTTGCTGATCCCAGCCGTGCTCCTAGGGTGTCCCCATGCTCGTGAGAAAGAAATGGCGGGGATTGATGGTTTGTCTTTTCGTTGTCCAGTGCTGACAACCTCCACAATTAAGGGTCTATGGAGACCGTCCTGGACCAAGGGCTCAGGGGCTCCTTTCGCTTGGAACCTCTGGATGTCGTCACAGTCATGGCTGATCTCCTGGTCCGTTGTCAGAAGCAAGATCCGAGCGTTGCCTCTGAATTGATGGGGGATCTGGCCATGCAAGGTTTGCCGGTGAACTACTCCTTCAGAGACGCCTGTGTCTATCACCCTCAGGACGACGTCGGCCCTCGGCTCCTGGAGCTGATGGAGCACTGACTGCCCGTGGTTTGCCCCAGTGGCATGGCAGGCCTGGTTGATCACGAGATCCAGCGCCGCTGCTGGCCGCCTCAACTCGATCCCCAGCGGGTTGGTCAGAGCCGTCTGCCGTGGGATGGAGTAACGCTCGCGAGCACCAAAGCCATGGCAACCGTCCATGAACTCGATCCCGATGTGCCGACTTTCCCGCCAATGGCAACGCTGATGGGATGCTCATCCCCATCTCTTAGGACGAATGTTCGCCCTAGGGTTACGCCAAGGAAGGAGACCGGGCCGGAGCACCTTGGGGGAAGGTGGTTGTCATGCAACAGCCGCCGTGGATCCCTATCTCTTTACCCTACCAACACCCGCTCCCCCTGGTAGCGGCGCCGCTCGGCCTGGACACGCAGTTCATCGCTGTCGGCATCCTCCAAGGGCAGGTCGAACCAAAAGGTGGTGCCCACCCCCAGCTCGCTCACCATGCGCACCTCACAGCCGTGCTTCTCCAGGATGCCCCGCACGATGGAGAGGCCCAAGCCCGTGCCCACCTCGGTGTGCACGGCGTTTTCCACCCGGTAGAAGCGCTCGAAGATCCGCTCCTGATCCGCTTCGCTGATGCCAGACCCCGTGTCGGCCACCTCGATGCGCACCTTTGGCAAGGGGGAACTCAGGGGACAGGAGGGCGCCTCCCCCGGGCCGGTGCTCGGATCGATGGGGCAGTGGTCGGGCCAGGGATAGGCCCGCAACCTCAAGCCTCCCCCGGGCGGGGTGAACTTCAGCCCATTGCCCACCAAATTGTCGAACACCTGAAGCAGCAGATCCCAGTTCCCCCGCACCCGGGGCAGCTGGGCCTCGCAATCGAGCTCCAGGGTCACCCCCTTCTCCTGGGCGTTCAACCGGTAGGTGCGCAGGGTCTGATCCATCGCCACCTCCACCTCCACCGGCTCCAGCTGCCACTCCCGATCTGATTCCAGCCGGGAGAGATCGAGCACGTCGTTCACCAGGCGGGTGAGACGGTCGGTTTCCGCGTTGGCAATGCCGAGAAACTCGTGTTTCTGCTCGTCGGTCAGTTGGTCGCCCATGTCGTAGAGCGTTTCCACGTAACTCTTGATGTTGAACAGGGGCGTGCGCAACTCGTGGGAGACGTTGCTGATGAAACGGCTCTGGGCAGCGTTCAACTCCACCTCCCGGGTGAGGTCCTGCACCGTCATGGCGATGCCCTTCAGGCTTTCGCCGCTGGCATCCCGCACCGCCTGCAACACGATGCGCAATGTGCGCGGTGGATCCCCCACGCTGCAGCGCAGATCCGACGACTCCTTCTCGCCGCTGATCAGGCTGGAGAGCGGCCCGTGCAACTCCATCGATAGCCGTTCGGGCAGTTCCGACTCCAGGTCATTCCCCTCCAGATTGCGCCCCTCCCAGCGGAACAGGCGGCGGGAGGTGGGATTGGCGAGCACGATCCGCCCCGCTTCGTCCAACAACACCGCCCCATCGGCCATGGTGGCAATCAACGACTGCTGCTTCACCTGCGCCGCCGTCAGCTCCTCGATGTTGGCCTCGTTGTAGGCCTCCAGTTGGGAGGCCATCAAGTTGAAGCCCTCCAGCAGTTCCCCCAACTCACCGCCCACGGGCAGGGCGAGACGGGTTTGGAAATTGCCCCCGGCGATGGAGCGCACCCCCCGCAGCAATTCCTTCACCGGCTGGGTGATCGTGAGGGCGTTGAACACCGAACCCAGAATCACCAACACCCAAATCGAGATGAACACCGCCACCGTCACCTCCCGGGTGAGGGCGGCGCTGGCCAGGAGGGTTTCGTTCGGGTTGATGCCCAACGCCACCACCCCCAGGTAGCGGTCGTCGTCCACCAGGGGCACGAACACATCCGTCACCTGGCCATCGGGGGTGAGGTGTTGGCGGATCAGGGGGTTGTCGGGCCGCTGGGGCAGGTCGGCGGGCAGTTCCAGGCGCCGGCTGAGCAGCTCGTTGGCCGGCGCCGAGCCGTCCCCTCCCGTGCCCATCGGGATCCCCAGGTAGATCGCTCCCTCGGCGTCGGCGAACACGATGTAGCGCAGGCTGCGGCTGGTTTGCCAGAACCGCTCCGCCACACTCGCCAACTGCCGCTGGGTGCCCTGGCTCACCAGGGGTTTGACGTTGGCCGCCAGCAACAGGCCCAGATCCCGGGCGTAGCGCGTGTCGCTGAGGCGGGCGTCCCGCTGGATGCCATTGAGGGCAACGAAGGTGATGCCCGTCATTAATAGGCTCACCACCAGGGTGGCCACGGCGAGCAGCTTGGTTTGCAGGCTGAATTCCGCCCACCAGCGGGCCAGCCGCTCCCGCCACGGGCGCTGCACCGTCATTGACCCCGCCTCCGCACCTGGTGGCCGATGTCACGCCGGACGTGCATGCCCGCGAATCCCACCTGGGCCAAGGCCCCATAGGCCCGCTCAAAGGCGGTGTCGAAATCCTCTCCCTGGGCCACCACGGCCAACACCCGGCCTCCGCTCGTTTCGCACTGGCCATCGCCCCGTCGCCGGGTGCCCGCGTGAAACAGCTGCCAGAACGGCTGGGGCTCCGGACGCCCCTCCACCAGATCACCGCTCCGCACCGCTGCCGGATAGCCCGCCGCCGCCGCGATCACGCAGGCGCTGCAGCCCGGTTGGATCGTGAGCGTCGGCGCTTCCGCCAGCCGCCCGGTGGCGCAGGCCAGCAACACCGTCGCCAGCTCCGGCCCCAACAGGGGCATCAGGGTTTCGCACTCCGGATCGCCGAAGCGGCAGTTGAATTCGATCACCCGCGGGCCCTCCTTGGTGAGCATCAGGCCGGCGTAGATCACCCCCCGGTAGTCGATGCCCCGTTGGCGGAGGGCGGCCAGGATGGGGTCGATCACGTCCCGCCGCGCCTGGGCGAGGGCGGCCCCGGCCAGCAGGGGGGCAGGGGCGTAGGCCCCCATGCCGCCGGTGTTCGGGCCCGTGTCCCCCTCGCCGACGCGCTTGTGATCCTGGGCGGGGGGAAGCATCACCAGCCGCTCGCCGTCGGTGAGGGCAAACAGCGACACCTCCGGCCCTTCGATCCGCTCCTCCAGCACCACCGTGGCGCCCGCCGCGCCGAAGCGGCCGTCAAACACCTCGTGGATGGCCTGGCGGCAGGCCTCCAGGCTCTCCGGCACCGTCACCCCCTTGCCCGAGGCCAGGCCGTCGGCCTTCACCACCAGGGGCCGTCCCTCCCGCTCCACCACCGCCAGGGCCTCCTCCACGGAGCTGGCGCACCAGTGGCCCGCCGTGGGCACCCCCGCCTCCGCCATCAGCTCCTTGGCCCAACGCTTGCTTGCCTCCAGCTGGGCCCCATCGGCGCCAGGACCGAACACCGCCAGGCCAGCGGCCCGCAGGTCATCCGCCAGCCCAGCCGCCAGGGGTGCCTCCGGCCCCACCACCACCAAATCAATCCCAAGGTTTCGGGCGGCCGCCAGCAGGCCCTCCCCGTCGCTTTCCGCCACCGCCAACTGTCCGCAGCCCGCCACCTCCGCCGTTCCCCCATTGCCCGGCGCCACCCACACCCGTTCCACCCCCGTGCAGCGGCCCAGGGCCCAGGCCAGGGCGTTTTCCCTGGCGCCGCCCCCCACCACCAGGATGCGCGCCGGGGCGGGCAAGGACCCTGCCGGCTGGCCTGGCAGAGGCGCTTGGGGGGACTGGCTTGGGGTGGGGCCGGGGGCCGAGGACGACATGGGAAGGGGGAGGGAGCGCGACGGACCAGCGGCCCCGCGGGGGCGGCTGGGTTGGCGGCAGCCGATAGGTTGGGCGGAGCGCAGCCTCGCCCGTGGCCACCCTGCCATTCTCCGTCTCCGCGATCACCGTGGTGGGTCTGGCCCTTGGGATGGCGGGTGGGTGGCCGCCCCTGGCCCGGGCGGCTCCGGCCGACCTGCCCCGGTCCCAGCGCCTCACGCCAGCGCTCCCCAGCTCCCAGCCGCCCAACTCCCAGCCCCCCGGTGCCAAGGCCCCCCCAGCCCCCCCGGCGGAAGGATCCGCCGCCCCGCCCCCTCCGCCCCTGAGCGCGGAGGCCTTCGCGGCCCTGCTCAAGCTCGACGACTTCGACCAGCTCAACCAGGCCTGCCTCCGCCTGGTGCAGGACGACGACCCCACCCGCCTGCGCCAGCTTCAAGACCACCTTCTGGCCCTGCGACCCGCCCCCCAGCCCCTGCCGGTGGTGCTCGCCAATGCGGAGGTGCTCCTCAGCTGCCGCGGTCCCCAGGCCGCCCTCAAGGTGCTGGATCGCTACGGGCCCGGTCCTGGAGCGGCGCGGGTGCAGTGGTTGCTGATGCAATGGCGGGCCGCCAACGCCGCCCTCGACCACCGGCGGGCCTCCCTGGCCCTGCAGCGGCTCACCGAAGGCAGCGACGCCCGCCTCGGCCTGCTCACCCTGCCCATCCGCCGCCGGGAGGATGGCACCGTGGTGAGCCGCTCCGCCGTGGAGGTGTTGGCGGGCCACCTGGAGGCCCGCGGCTTCCCCGAGGCGGCGGGTCAGCTGCTGCTCCGCCAGGGCGCCTCCAATCCCCAGCTGCTCGGCCGGGCCGTGGCCCTTCTCCAGGCATTGCCGCTGGACGAACGGGAGGCCATTTTGGAAACCGCCCTCAACCAGGCGGCCGCTGCGGGCGCCTGGAGCCTGGTGAGTGAGCTGCTCGACGACCAGGCGGCCCTGCCCGGCTCCCGCGCCCTGGCGCGGCGGTTGCGCTTGAGTCCCCGCCTGGACGACGCCTACGGCGAGTGGCTCCTCCTCCAGGGGGACCCCGCCGCCGGGCAACGGGTGCGGGAGCTGGAGCGCCAGCTCCGTTCCCCCCGGGCCCCCGGTGGCCACGCCCACACCCCCTCTGCCCCTGCTCCCTCGCCGCCCAACCCATGAGCTTTCCCTTCCAGCTCGGCCCCCTGTTGCACGAGGGCAAGGCCAAGCGGGTGCATGCCACCGACCGGGCCGATGTGCTCGCGGTGGAATTCAAGGACGACGCCACCGCCTTCAACGCCGCCAAGAAGGCCTCCCTGGACGGGAAGGGGGTGATCAATTGCCGCATCTCTGCCCTGCTCTTCGACCAGCTGGCCCGCCGCGGCGTTTCCAGCCACTTCCTGGGCCTTCTGCAGCCCGGCTGGATGGCGGTGCGGCCCGTGACGATCGTTCCCCTGGAGGTGGTGATCCGCAACCGGGCCGCCGGGTCCCTGTGCCGACAGCTACCGGTGGCGCCGGGCACCCCCCTGGATCCCCCTCTCCTCGACCTCTACTACAAAGACGACGCCCTCGGGGATCCCCTGCTCACCGAGGCCCGGCTGGAGCGCCTGGCCCTGGTGAGCCCCGCGGAACGGGAAACCATCGAAACCCTGGCCCGTCGCGTCAACCGAGAACTGCTGTCGCTGTTCGCGGACGCGGGGCTGGATCTGGTGGATTTCAAGATCGAATTGGGCCGGGATTCCAGTGGCCAGCTGCTGTTGGCCGATGAGATCAGCCCCGACACCTGCCGCCTCTGGGACCAGGCCAGCCTTGATGTCAAGGCGCGAATTTTGGACAAGGATCGGTTCCGTCAGGATCTGGGTGGAGTTGTCGAGGCCTACGGGGAGGTCCTCAAACGGGTCGAAGGGGTATGTGCTGAACCGGGGTTTTATCGGTAAGGTCTGCCGGAATTGCGGCTTGTCCGCTCAGCAGAGGATTCATGCCTGGCGATCGCCCCCGAACGACGCCCTTCACGCCGTCCCGATCGTCGGGGGTGGCCGCTGCCCTTCCCCTTCTGTCCCTGGCTCTGCTGGGGCAGGGGCGTGCCCTGGCGGCGGAGGCCACGCCGTTGCCATCCCCCGGCCTGGAACAGGTTTCGCCCCAGGTGGTGGCCCTGGCGTCCTCCCCGTCTTCGTCGGTCGTCGCCCCTGACACCGCTGTCGAGCCCGTCGGCGCCGCCGCCCCCGCCCCGCTGCCGGTGGCGCCCCCGCCGCCCCTGGAGCCCGCCCTGTTGGCCCAGGCCAGGCCCGCTGCCACCCCGCCGGCTGGAGCCACCGAGAGCCCTCCGGTCAGCGATTCCACGCCTCCGGTCAGCGATTCCGTCCCCCCCACCGAGCAGCCCTTCGGCATCCCGGCGGACGGCAAAGGCCCCACGGCCCCTGCCCTGCCCCAGGTGCAAACCCCCGTTCCCGCCGCCCCCGCCCCGGCCCGGCCCCCGAGCAACGAGCCCCGGGTGTTGATCAGTGAGGTGGTGATCGAGGGCCTCAAGAGCCACCCGGAGAAGGAGCGCATCGAACGGGCCGCCTATGCCGCCATGGCGGTCACCCCCGGCATGGAGGTGACCCGCAGTGACCTGCGCAAAGACCTGGCGGCCATCTACGCCACCGGCTGGTTCTCCGATGTGCGCATCGAACCGATGGACTCCCCCCTCGGGGTGCGTTTGGTGGTGAAGGTGGTGCCCAACCCCGTGCTCACCAAGGTGAGCCTCGATCCACCGGAGGCCAAGTTGCCCCCCACGGTGGTGCAGGACACCTTCGCGGCGGACTACGGCAAAACCATCAACCTCACCACCCTGCAAAAACGCATCCAGGAGCTGCAGAAGTGGTATGCCGACCAGGGCTATTCCCTGGCGCGGGTCACCGGCCCGACCCGGGTGAGCCCGGAAGGGGAGCTGGTGTTGGCGGTGCGCCAGGGCATCGTCAATGGGGTGGAGGTGCAATTCCTCAACAAGGAGGGATCGGCCACCAACGACAAGGGTCAGCCCATTCGCGGCAAGACCAAGTCGTGGGTGATCACCCGGGAGATTTCCATGAAGGCCGGGGAGATCTTCAACCGCCGCAACCTGGAAGATGACATCAAGCGTCTCTACGGCACCGGCCTCTTCAGCGATGTGAAGGTCACCCTGCGGCCGGAGGCGGCCGACCCGGGTCGCATCACCATCGTGCTCGGCATGGTGGAACAGTCCACTGGCTCCCTTTCCGGCGGCCTGGGCTACAGCCAGAGCCAGGGCGTCTTCGGCCAGGTGCAGGTGCAGGACAGCAACCTGTTGGGCCGCGCCTGGGACGTGGCCACCAGCTTCACCTACGGCCAGTTCGGTGGCTTGGCGGATGTCACCTTCACCGATCCCTGGATCAAGGGCGATCCCTTCCGCACGGCCCTGCGGGTCAAAGGGTTCGTCAGCCGGGATGTGCCCCAGATCTTCCAGAGCCAAGACAACGGCAACATCTATACCGTCTCTGATTTTTACAACGCTCCTGGCACGAGCGTTGCCTACAATGTCAACAACAATATCAATCCCGAAGGCAAGGTCTTCAACAGTGTGCAGGAGGCCCAGAACGCCTCACCTGAGAACAGCTGGTATGACTTTGATGGCAACTCGGTGGTGATTCAGCGGGTGGGTGGCAACATCCAGGTGGTGCGACCCCTCAATGGTGGCAATCCCTTCAAGAGAGCACCCTGGAATGTGGTGCTGGGCCTGAGTGCCCAAGAGGTGAGGCCGATCAATTTCTCTGGCACGAGCATGCCCTATGGCGTCTCGACCAATGCCTTCAACAACAATGATTACGCCGCCCAAGCCGTTAAGGATGGCGTCATCTGCATTGCCTACAACTGCGCGGACATCAACCAGCTTCTTGGGGTGCGGCTCGCCGCCACCATGAACACCCTCAACGATCCGCGCAATCCCACCAAGGGCAATTTCCTCAGCGTGGGCACTGAGCAGTTCGTTTCCGTAGGCCCCAATTCCCCCACCTTCAACCGGCTGCGGGCGGGCTTCACCCACTACATCCCCGTCAATTGGCTGAAGTTCTACAAGGGATGCCGCACCAAGCCCGGCGACACCCCCGACTGCAAGCAGGCCCTGGCCTTCCAGCTCACGGCCGGCTCCAACATCGGCAGCCTGCCGACCTATGAAGCCTTCTGCATCGGCGGTGGCAACTCCGTGCGGGGTTACTACGACTGCGATCTGGGCGTGGCCCGCAGCTACGGGGAGGCCACCATCGAATACCGCTTCCCCCTCTTCAGCATCGTCAGCGGTGAGCTCTTCGTGGATGGGGGGTCTGCCTTCGGCACCCAGAAAAATGTGCCCGGCCAACCCGGTGAGCTGCTTGATAAGCCCGGCCAGGGCTTTTCGGTGGGCACCGGCCTGATCGTCACCACTCCCGTGGGCCCCCTGCGGCTGGAGGTGGCCAGCCGGGACTTCAGCGGTGACTGGCGCTTCAACCTCGGCGTGGGCTGGAAGTTCTAGTGATTCCCTGGCCCGCCGACTACCTCACCGCCCATACCCTGGCCACAGCGGTGGAGCGCCAGGGCGTGGGGCTCCATAGCGGCGCCACCTGCCGGGTGCGGCTGGCCCCCTCCAGCCGGGAGGGCTACTGGGTGGGCTGGCTCGGGGCCCCGGGTGAGGGGCTCCACCGCCTTTCCCCCGGTCAGGTGGAGGACACCCGGCTCTGCACCTCCCTGCGGCTGGGCTCCCGGCGCCTGGCCACCGTCGAGCACCTGCTGGCGGCCCTGGCCGGCACGGGCGTCAGCCAGGCCGAGCTCTGGGTGGAGGGCGAGGAGATCCCCCTTCTGGATGGTTCCGCCCTGCCCTGGGTGGAGGCCATCGCCGAGGCGGGCCTGCGGCCCATGGGGGCCCGACCGCCCTGGTCCATCGCCCACACGGTCACCCGCCACCACGGGGAGAGCTTTGCCGTGGCCCTTCCCGCTCCCCAGCCGCGCCTGGCGGCAGCTGTCGATTATCCCCAAGGCGCCATTGGCCGGCAGCTGTTCAGCCTGGTGCTCACCCCGGAGACCTTTGTGGGGGAGCTGGCCCCGGCCCGCACCTTCGGCTTCCTGGAGCAGGTGGAGCAGCTGCGGGCCAGCGGCCTGATCCAGGGGGGCGCCCTCGACAACGCCCTGGTGTGTGACGGCGATCGCTGGCTCAATCCCCCCCTGCGCTATAGGGATGAACCGGTGCGCCATAAGCTTCTGGACCTATTGGGGGACCTCGCCCTTGTGGGAATCCCCCAGGCCCAGGTGTTTGCCTACAAGGGGTCCCACGGGTTGCACACAGCCCTGGCGGCCGCCCTGGAGGCCACGCCCGAGAGGGCCCTTTCCCTTCCCTCGGAGTGCCCGTGACCGTCTCCCCCCCCCTGCCGTCCCCCCTCTCCGTGGCCGCTCCACCCTCCCCCGACGCGGTTCCCTCCTCCCCCGTGCTCACCTGCGAGCAGATCCAGGGGTTGCTGCCCCATCGCTACCCCTTCGCCCTGGTGGATCGGGTGATTGAGCACGTGCCCGGTAAACGGGCCGTGGCCATCAAGAACGTCACCCTTAATGAACCTCAATTCCAGGGCCATTTCCCGGGGCGCCCCCTGATGCCCGGGGTGCTCATCGTGGAGGCCATGGCCCAGGTGGGTGGCCTGATCGTGACCCAGATGCCCAATCTGGCCAAGGGCCTGTTTGTGTTTGCCGGCATCGATGGCGTGCGCTTCCGCAAGCCCGTGGTGCCCGGCGATCAACTGCGGATCACCTGCGAGCTGCTCAGCGTCAAGCGTCAGCGGTTTGGCAAGGTGCGGGCGGAAGCCACGGTGGACGGGGAGCTGGTGTGCTCCGGTGAACTCATGTTCTCCCTGGTGGATTGAGCTGATGTCGAGCGCAGCCATGGCAACCAAGGTGCATCCCACGGCCGTGGTTGATCCCAAGGCCGAGCTGGCGGCGGGGGTGGAGATCGGCCCCTACGCCGTGATCGGTCCCGAGGTGGTGATCGGCCGTGGCAGCCGCATCGGCCCCCACGTGGTGATAGACGGCCGCGTGCGCTTGGGGGAGCGCAACCACATCTTCCCTGGCGCCTGCATCGGCCTGGAGCCGCAAGACCTCAAATACAGCGGTGCCCCCACGGAAGTGGTGCTGGGGAATGACAACACCATCCGGGAATGCGTGACCATCAACCGCGCCACCCATGACGGCGAGCAGACCCTGCTTGGCAGTGGCAACCTGCTGATGGCCTACAGCCACATCGGCCACAATTGCCACCTGGGCGACCGCATCGTGATCGCCAACGGCGTGGCCGTGGCGGGCCATGTGGTGATCGGGGATCGGGCGGTGATCGGTGGCGTGCTCGGCATCCACCAGTTTGTGCACATCGGCACCTTGGCGATGGTGGGAGGCATGAGCCGGATTGATCGGGATGTGCCGCCCTTCATGATGGTCGAGGGCCACCCCGGCCGCATTCGGGGCCTCAACAAGATCGGGCTGCGCCGCAGCGGCATCGCCCACAACGACGATGGGGCCCAGATGCGCCAGCTGCAGGAGATCTGGACGCTGCTCTACCGCAGCCAGCGGGTGCTCGCCGACGCCCTGGCCGACGCCCTGGCCCTGCCCCTGTTGCCCCCCAGCGAGGAGCTCTGCCGGTTCTTGGAGGCCTCCATCGGCCCAGGACGTCGCGGTCCCCTGCCGGCGCAGCGCTGATGGCGCGACTGCTGGTGAGCACGGGCGAGGTGTCGGGTGATCTCCAAGGCTCCCTGCTGATCCGGGCCCTCTACGAGGAGGCCCGGGAGCGGGGGGTGCCCCTCCAGGTGGTGGCCCTGGGGGGAGAGCGGATGCGGCGGGCCGGGGCGGAGTTGCTGGCGGACACCACCCGCCTGGGGGCCATCGGCCTCTGGGAAGCCCTGCCGATGATCCTGCCCACCCTGCGCCTGCAGGCCCGGCTGCGCCAGTGGCTGCGCCTCAATCCCCTCGATGGGGTGGTGTTGATCGATTACATGGGCGCCAACGTGAACCTTGGCCTGCGCCTGAAGCGGCTCCATCCCGAGGTGCCCATCACCTACTACATCGCGCCCCAGGAATGGGCCTTCCGCCTGGGGGAGGGGGGCACCACCCGCTTGATTGGCTTCAGCGACCGCATCCTGGCCATTTTCCCCGAGGAAGCCAGCTTCTATGCCGCCCGTGGCGCCGCCGTCACCTGGGTGGGGCACCCCCTGATCGACACCCTCGGTCAGCTGCCCACCCGCCTCCAGGCCCGCCAGGCCCTTGGCCTGCCGGAGGCGGCCCCGGTGCTCCTGCTGCTGCCTGCCTCCCGGCCCCAGGAGTTGCGCTACCTCCTTCCCCCCATGGCCGCCGCCGTGGCCCTGCTCCAACAGCGCCTGCCCGCCCTGGAGGTGCTCCTGCCCGCGGGGCTGCCGGGCTTTGAGGAGCCGTTGGCGCGGGAGCTGGCCGCGGCGGGAGCCCGGGCACGGGTGATCACCGCCCAGGAGGCGGATCGCCTCAAGCCCGAGCTCTGCGCCGCCGCCGATGCGGCCCTCACCAAATCCGGCACGGCCAACCTGGAACTGGCCCTGCGGGGGGTGCCCCAGGTGGCCGGCTATCGGGTGAGTCGGCCCACGGCCTTTGTGGCCCGCCACCTGCTGCGGTTCAATGTTCCCCACATCTCGCCGGTCAATCTGGTGTTGGGGGAGCGGCTGGTGCCCGAGTTGCTGCAGGATCAGTTCAATGCCGCCGCGATCGCCGAGACGGTGGCC
>JBKDSY010000140.1:0-42806 GCA_046340755.1 Cyanobacteriota bacterium | reverse complement strand
CCAGGTGGGTTGGGCCTCTGGGCTGGAGCCGGGCCGGATGAAAGGCCCTGAGTTGAAATCCCATCCAATTCGTGAACCATGCCAGCTGGTTTAGCGCGTAGGAATCACTGTTCAGTGCCTGCTGAGCGCCACGGCGGGTGCACCGATGGCCGGCCTGCTCCGGCCGGCCGGTTCCCTCCCAGCGCCTGGCGTCGACAGTCCTCTGGTAGTGGGTGACAACGGCGACTGGAGAGCTGGCCGGCCTTGTGAGTCCATGAGCCCCATTCGGTTGGCGCCCCACGCGGTAGGGGCCTTGGCAAGGGAGGTGAACACTGACGGGGGAAGAGGCAATTGACGCGAAGAGCCAGTCCATGCCCAGAGGCGATCGATCGGTTCCCCTACCCCTTGAGGCCGGTCCCCTTTCCCCCCTTAAGGCCAGTCCCCGTACTGCTTAGGGATGGAGGTCTGGGCGTGGGCCACTGCCAGACGAGGTGACCCACACCAGCCACCCGTTCGCGGATGGGCGGCTGGGTGAAAAACGATGGAGCAGCTCTGAAGCTCAACGGCCAAATGTTTGGGGGTGCGCGAGGATCACTGGTCAGCCAAGAGATGTTCGCTGTGTTACTCAAAAGAGAAGCGGTTCGCAGTGGCGATAATTGCTGGGGACGGCAGGGCTTGGACAGCGAAACAACCCAGGAGACGTGATTAAGTTTCCAACACTTTTGCCGACTCTCTTGGGAAGCCAGTGCTACGTTTAAAAGGATTTGCAACCCACGAATGCCAACCCAATTTCCTGCCCAGCTCAAATCCGTTTTGGAGCAGGTGAAGGAATTGCTGTCTACCAAGGACAGTGGCGAAGCCCGACGGGTGCTGGCCTCCGTTCCAGACGGGGAAGAGTATCCCCAGTATCACACAGCAATGGCGAGAATTGCCCTCCTGGAGGAGAATAAACCCCTGGCGCTTGCCCATATTGAAAAGGCATCTACTCTTGCTCCAGACAACCTAAATCTCCTCCTGCGCATTGGCCGGATTCGTCATGCAAATGATGATACGGCTGGGGTGCAGGAAATGGCGGATAAGATGTTGCAATTGGGAGCGCAGTCTGCGAAGGAATTAGTGCAGTTGATTTCTTTTTTCTTGCTCATTAATCAGCCAAATCAAGCCCTCACTGTTCTTAAACAGGCCATTGCTCTGCGGCCCAATGATGCGGCTATGCGTCAAATCTCGGGTCGTTATTTCTTCCGCCATGGTGATCTGGTGGAAGCGGAACAAGCTCTAAAAGATTCCCTGCGCCTGGCTCCAGCAAATCATGCGGCGGCCATTCTTCTTGGTCAGCTGTACCTCACCAAAGGCGAGGCTGCCCATGCCGTTTCGGTCTTGAAACAGGCGGATAATGCCGACTGCCCCACCAGATTGGCTAATCGGATGAGGTTGGGATTGGCCCAAGCTTATGTTGATCAATCAGAGCTGCAGAAGGCCAAGGAAAAGTTGGCGGAAGTCAACAACACCGGCTCTGTTCGCTTTAACTATATTTGGGGTCAAATCCAGCTGCTGGAGAATGCCTACGACTTGGCGCTGCAAAGCTTGATCGTTGCCAAGCGCAAGTTCGACACCCTGCGCACCAAGGACGGAGAAACCGTTCCCCCTCTGCCCCATCTTCCAGAGGATCCCAAGCTGGCCGCTCAGCAGTTACAATCCGATCTTGCGGGCTCCTTGAAAAACCTGCAATTCAATGACGAGGAATCTAGTGACTCCAACTCAGATGAACATGACGACTTCTGATGGTTAGAGATGGCCAATTTGCGGGGGTCAATTGGCCCCTGCTGTTGAATCCCAAGATCAAGTGTTCACCGCCAGTCGCTGAACGCTTTACCCTTTATTTTGGCGATCGCAACACAACGGCCAGTGTCCACGTCAATGAATGGAATCAGCTGATCCAGCAGCTCAGGGATGGTTCAACTCCATCCCAGATTTATGCGGCTTGTTCACCATTCATTGATCAGCAAGCCTATCCCGACCCCGAAACTTACCTTCGTTGGCTCGAAGAGAGTGGCATCATCCTGCAGGCCGCCCCTCCTCGGGGCGGCTTGCCGGCCTCGCCATTCCATTCCGCGCGCGAATCCTCCGACCGACCAACCCAGCCAGCTTCCGGGGCGTCGGATCGGGTCTGCTTGTTTGATGTTAAAAACATTCTTGAAACCTTACATCTGCATATCCCCCGTGGATTTGTCACGGTTCAATTAATTCTTTGGCCGTTTCTGGTTGGCTTATTCTTTATCAGCGTTTATCTCTTTTATTTCTCGCCTACGGCCATTGGTCCGAGCCTCACCCATGGCTCCAACGCGCTCTTCGGCCTGGCGAGGGTTTTGACCCTCTTCTTTGGTGTTAATCTTGTTGGCACGATTATCCCCATTCTCGCTTCAATCGCCCTGGGGATTAATGATTCCAAGCTCTATTTTCAATGGACCTTGGGATTTCACCCGGGGTTTTACAAAGACACCACTTTTCGTGAATACCGCGAGCGTGCCACTCCCGAGGAGCGGGCTTTTCTGATTGGCCAGTCCCTGCTGGCGAAGATGTATCTCGCCACCATCTGCATTGTTCTCATCAGCCTGTATCTCCGGATCCCGTCGGGCCCTCAGGGGTGGATCACGTCTATTTTGTTAGCCACCGTTCAAATCTCCTTGATTGATATTGTATTTGATCTTGTGCCGATAGGAAACACAACGACAACAAAATTGTTGGCCATAAGAGGTGTGATTCCTAAGGGATTATTTCTCTTGACAGTTCAGCGAATGAAAGAAAATGTTTATCACCTACGCCATGGCGAGTGGAATCAACTTAGGCATTTTTGGAGTTTCATCTATCTGGTGCTTTTTGCTTTAACAATCGGCTTAAAGCTGGCCATGCTGTTTCTGCTTATTGTGCCCTCGCTGTCAATGGAAATGCCTTTGATATTGGGATATTGGACGCCAATTATCATTAGAATAGGCCTTGTCTTCTTGGTCTTACGCTATTTCTTTATTCGCCTATCTTCCCGTTTTGCCCCTGGTGGCCAGCCCAGCTCATCTCCAGGAGTTCGCCAGCCATTGTCCGGGCAGGAACGGCCACTAAGCCGCTTGCCAGTTCCACCTCCCACGGCCTCTCCATCACCTTCGCCGAAGAGCTGGATGGCTCGTTTTTTGCGCTCCAAGCGGCTGTTCCTCCTGCTCCTCCTGCTGATCCTTTTCCTGCCCTTTCCAGCCACCATCTCCGCCTCAACGGTTGTGACGGAATCCAAGGGCCTGGACATCCGTGCCAGTGAGGAAGCACTCATCACCCAACTCAACGCCGAGGGTCCTTCGGAGCAAAAGATTCCCAAGGGCTTCACCTTGATGATTCTTTCCTCACCAGAATTGCAAGCGAATTATGACAGCACCAAACAGGAAATCTACAATCTAGATGCTCAAATCCGTGCAGCAAAAATTCAACTTCGTTCCTTGGAGTCTGGCAGTGCAGCACTAACAACCAAGGGTCGTGATGATGAACTCGCGATTGCCCTCGCCGATGAAAAACGCTATGCCGCTGAAGTGGCCTCGTTCAAAGAACAACTCGAATTGATTCAAAAAACAGTCGAGTCTTACGCTGAACTTGTCAAATCAGGTGCTGTCAGTGAATTGCAACTGCGCACTTGGCTCACCACCAAGGAGCAATTGATTGGCCAATTGGCAAGTGCACAAGAAAATCTCAATTCCGCCCGCTCCACAATCAACAAAGCGAAAAGGAATAAATATGTGGATCAGGATGTTCGCCTCCAGGAAGACCTTTCTGCTGCCAAAGAAACCCTCGAAGGTGCCACCAGAAAACGGTCCCAATCGGTGATCGCCCTGGGAAGCCTCAATGAGCGGCTGGCCAAATTCAAGATCGTTATGCCCTTTGATGGGGTGGTCAGTTCGGCCACGACCGGCTTGCTCAACCGGCGGGTCGCTGCTGGTGAAACCCTGCTAACAGTCAAGGCACTTCCCTTGACCAGCCTGGTGGCCATGGTGCCAGATTATGATCGAAATAAACTTAACGTTGGCATGCGATGTGTGGTGCGCCTATATTCAGACCCTCATCGAGAATTCGATGGAAAAATTGCTAGCATAAGCTCTGCCACGGTAACCGAAGATGATCTGAAATACATCGAGGTGAAAATCGAGATTAATGAAAGTTTACCAACCAACTATATTGGTACGATGGGCTACGCAAAAGTGGTCTATGGCCAAACGTTTCTTCTGAGAAACTTGCTGGAACCAATCCTTAGATTCTTTAATCTGGATCTATGGTCTTACCTGCCATGAATCAATGGGTGAATGAATGTTGGCTGATTATCTAACGGCAGCTTCGATCAGACGCACCCCAAGTTGATTGATCTTCTTAAAGTTTCCACGGTTGGCGAGCAAAACAATGCCAACCTTTGGATTTGTCCGCCAAAGGATAATCGCGGAGTAACCAGCAATGCCTCCAGGCTTCATCGAATAACGGCCACCTTTTGCGGATGGCCGGATCTTAAATCCGTAGCCCATCACCTCATCCCCAAGGTTGACCAAGGATCGGGACGCCTCCCGGAAGGCAGGGGTGACAGCACTGTTGCCAAGGCCGGTTAAACCTTCAAGAAAGAGGAGCAAATCATTGGCTGTGCTCACCAGTTCGCCCGCGCCCTCAAGCACACCCATATCGGAAAACGGTACGGGAACCAGGGAGCCATAGCTTGGTGCATAGCCCTGGGCTTGATTGGGATGGAGTTGGGGTTGTAAATTACCAGAATTTGTTTGTGTGTGCTTTAGCGAGAGCGGTTGGCCGATGACGAATCGATTCATGGAATCAAAATCCGAGAACTTCAATTGGGATTGAAGTAAGAGTGCAAGGATGCCGAAGCCCAGATTGGAGTATTGACTATATTCACCCGGTTCAAACTCCAACGCTGGTCGGCTGGCCAGCCAATCGGCGAGATTTTGTCGTGAATAGTTCCTCCCTGGGCTGTATTGATTGGCATCATTAACGCCGTCACCGTCCAGGTCACGCTCGTCGTTGAGATTGTCGGGATAGTTGGGAAGACCTGAGGTATGGCTGACGAGCTGGCGTAGGGTGATGTTGTTGCTGGGCAGTTGCAGATCCTGAGGGAGATAGATGTTCGCACTGTCATCCAATTTCATCTTGCCTTGCCGAACCGCCTCCGCAAGAATCACGCCCGTAAACACTTTGGTCACGGAGCCGATGCCAAACAGCGTCTCCCCATCCAGGGGTTGGCCTGTGCGGATGTTGCCGCTGCCAAAGCCTCGCACCACTTTGCCTTCCTCGGTCACCACCCCAAAGACAAGGCCTGGGGTGGTATCCAGAGAGCGACCTGTCTCGTCAACCAATCGGGGCGCAATCTGGGCCACTTGGCTGGTGAGTTGATCCAGACTCATGGTTCGCAAGCCGCCCCGTTGGCGTCCTTGCGGCGGCATAGGTCCTGGAGGTCGCCTCGGTGGCTGGAGACCAGCCTGGGACACGAGCCCGCTTGCGGGCGAGGACCCATTGGGGGGCAGATTTGCAGATTGGGCAGACACCTTGTTCTTCGCGCAGGAACTCACGAGACAAAGAGCCGTACAACAGGCCGAGACCTTCAGGATCACGGTCGTGATGACGGGGGCTGCCAGGGAAGAACGCTGCTGGGTCATTGTCGGATCTAGACAGCGAAGTCCGCTGCTGGATCTGTCAGCTTTGCTCTTGAACCTAGCCATCTTCTAATCCTAGGCCCATCTACATCGCACTTGCCAGCTCAAGGTTCTGCTAAAATTACCCAATTTAGTCATAGGGGGCTGATCTCAGCCGTGAGCCTTGAACGCGGCCTTAAAATCCTGATCCCCTGCCGAGCTTGGTCTCCTTCGGATTTTTGTTGTTGTTGTTGTGGATTGTTTCATTCCGACCACACGAGCTCGGATCCGCTGAGGAGGTTGCTCACTTCCCTTGTTCATCCAGGTCTTGCTAGGAATGGGGCTCCCTGGGCATAGGTTCAGACAACGAACAGGCCCTTCCTTGTAAATCAATTTGTGATGCCGCCAGGGCGCCAGCTGTTCTGAAGTAAAATTTATGAAACGATTCGCTGTTTTGGCTTGTTGTGTCGGTGATTGACCCTGCCTGTCGACGTTTGATCTCGCCAGGCAAGCCTGATTGTTCTGCCCATCCTGCCAATTCTTCTCAGCCGAGAATTCAGCCTGGCAGGCAATGTTGAAGTTAGGAGACATTCCGCACGAAGCCATTTGCTTCAACACCGTGGTTGTGAGATAATGGAATTACCTGAATATTTGACCCAGGGTTTTCTTCATGGAATTAAAGTTTGGCCAGGAAAGCGTGCGTGTATTCATCCTTAGCCATCGAACCACAGATCCCCAAGCCTATTGGAGCAACATTTTAAATGTTGTTGACTGGAGCGAGAAATATGGTTGCAGTGGAGTATTGCTTTTTGAGGGCAATGACACCTTCATCAGTCCATGGGTCGCAGCCCAGTCGGCACTCGCACGCACCAAGCATCTTACTCCGCTTGTGGCCGTGAACCCGATCTACATGCACCCGTTCTCGGCGGCCAAGCTTGTCTCGTCCCTGACCCAGATTTATGGCCGTCGGATTTACCTGAACATGATCACTGGCACGGCCCTCAATTATCTGGAGGCCATGCGTGACACAACCTCCCATGACAATCGCTATGATCGTCTGGGCGAATACATCTTCCTCATGAGAAAGCTCCTTGAAGATGTTGCCCCCGTGACCTTCAATGGCACGTTTTATCAAGCAGATGGCTTGCAGTTGCTTCCGGGTATCCCGGCCGACCTTCAGCCGGTGTTTCTGCTTTCTGGGCAATCCGAGGCTGCACGCCAGGTCACCCGCGATACGAAAACCATCGGTACGCAGATGCTCAGTCCCACCTTCGAGGCCGGGTTGAATGATGCCCGCGCCATCAACTTTGGTGTCCTCACTCGCCCCACTGAACAGGACGCCTGGCAGGTGGCCCATGACACCTTTCCTGACGACGAAGAGGAACAAATGATTCAAGAATTCTCCATGCAAAACACAGATTCCATGTGGAAGAAACGCATGGCGATGGCGGCGAAACTGCCCGATGACACTGCTTCTGGATACTGGATGGGCCCTTTTCGCAATTTCCGCGCCGATGGACCCTATTTGGTTGGTTCCTATGAAAGGGTAGCTGAAGTCTTCTCCGCCTTGATTCGGGCTGGCATCCATATCTTTATCATCGACCTGACTCCCCGCGAGGAGGAGTATGTTCATATCGCTAAGGCGTTTGAGCTTGTACGCCGTGAATTTGGGTTGGCTGAGGCCTCCGGGTGATTGCCATTGAAAGCAGCTGTGAATTCACCCCTGATTGAAGATCGCTACCGGCTCTCTCCCTTGCAAGAGGGAATGCTGTTCCACTCTCTGCGGGATACCGGAGTTGGCATGTATGTCAACCAGGTTGCCTACTCCATGCAGAACGTGGATGTCAAGGCCATGCGCGAAGCCTGGGCCAGCATGCTCAGTCGCTACACCATCCTGCGCACGTCATTCCATTGGGAAAATCTCGAACAACCTGAGCAGTGTGTCCATGCCCAGGTGGATGTGCCGTTGGTGGTGGAGGATTGGAGACGCCTGACTCCCTCGGAGCAGGAGGGCAAATTGCGAGTCACCCTGAAGGATGATCGCGAAAAGGGGTTTGACTTTCATCAAGCTCCCCTGCTCAGGGTTTACCTCTTCCAACTCTCCAACACCGAATGGTATTTCATCTTTAGTCATCATCATCTGCTCCTCGATGGTTGGTCCAAAAATCAGCTCAACACCGAGTTGCGGGCGTTTTATGAAGCGGCCCGCACCGGGGCCACCCCTCGACTGAAGCCCGCCCGCCCCTTCCGCACCTACATCGACTATCTGACCAGTCGAGATGTTGCTGAAGATGAAAGCTTCTGGCGTCAGTATCTGGCTGGCATTCGCACGGTCACACCATTGCCGGCGGAGTTGTCAGCAACCCATCGCCTGGGCCGCAAGCTGCGTTTTGGCGAGTGGAGCTTAACCATCTCTGCGGAACAAAAAGAACAACTCCTGCTCGTTGCCCGTCAATGTCGCGTGACACTCAACACCCTATTGCTGGGGGCTTGGGGCATTCTCATGAGCCGCTACGCCGGGGAGACTGATGTGCTTTTTGGCATGCTTGTTTCCGGAAGGCCGCCCGACCTTGAAGGTGTAGAAACCATGGTGGGCATGTTCCTGAATGCCATGCCTGTCCGGGTGCGGATCGACGAAAATGAACTGTTCTCTTCCTGGATTGAAAAGCTTCAACTGGAGCAAAGTGTCCTGCGTCAGTATGAACATACTGCCCTGAGGTCGATCCAAGAATGGTGTGAGATTCCTCGGGGGATGCCGATCTACGAGTGCATCGTCGTCAACACCAACACCCTTGGAACCAAATCCTCCGGGCAACAACAACAACCCACCCCGGGCGCTGCCCGGCGTGCCATGGCATCGAGCGTGCAGCAGAACGTGCCTCTTCACCTTGATCTGGAAACGGTGGGTGAGACCTTGCTGTTCAAGATGACGTTCGATGCCCGTCGCTTCGAGCAGGCCTCCATCACCCGACTGATGGAGCATCTGTCGGCCCTTCTGGAGGGTATTGCAGACAATCCAGCCCGCCCCGTCGGTGACCTGCCGATGATGACGCCCCGGGAACGGCACCAGGTTCTGGTCGACTGGAATCACACCACCGTGCCCATCCCTCCGGTGGCTGGGCTGCACCAACTCTTCGAGGCGCAGGCCGGCCAGACTCCCGAGGCGATGGCTGTTCGCCATCGAGAGGCATCCCGAACCTATGGCGAGTTGAACACGGCGGCCAACCAACTGGCCCGTCATCTGCGGGCCCTTGGCGTGGAACGGGAGTCCCTGGTGGGCATTGCCATCCCCCGGTCGATTGACACGACCATTGCCCTGCTGGCGGTTCTCAAGGCCGGTGGAGCCTATGTGCCTCTCGATCCGAAATATCCCCAGGAACGCTTGGCCTTCATGCTCGAAGACTCCGGGGCCCGGCTGGTGCTGACGACCCTTGCCCTGCGCGTGATGTTCCTCAACGGCCCCGCGACCGTGATCAGCCTGGATGATCCAACCACACCCTGGCTCCAGGAAGGGGCCGACAACCTCGACGTGGCCATGGATCCCGAGGATCTGGCCTATGTCCTCTATACCTCTGGTTCCACGGGCACTCCGAAAGGCTTGGCCGTTCCTCACCGCGTTTCGATCAACCGCCTGCACACCGAGCACGACCCGTTTCAGCCGGGAGAACTGTTCTGCAGCAAAACCTCCCTGAGCTTTGTGGATTCCATCTGGGAAATGTTCTCCGCCTGGATCCATGGCTCGGTCGTCACCCTGATTCCCGATGACGTGCTGCCAGACCCGGAGCGCTTTGTCGAGGCTCTTGGCCAATCCGAGGCCACCCGCATCGTTCTGGTGCCCTCCCTCCTGAGGAGCCTGTTGGAAGCGGAACTGGATCTGGCCACCCGCCTGCCCCGCCTGAAGCATTGGATCAGCAGCGGCGAACCCCTTCCCGCCGACCTTTGCCGCCTGTTTTCCCAGCAATTGCCCGACCGGGTGCTCACCAATCTTTATGGCACCACCGAGATCTGGGATGCGACACGCTGTGATTCCCGCGACCGCCCCCCGGGCAGCCCCCTGCCGATCGGCCGCCCCATGGGCAATGTGCGTGTCTACATCCTGGATCCCAAGCTGCGCCCCGTTCCGGTTGGCGTTGCGGGTGAACTGTTTGTCGGTGGTGCGGGGTTGGCCCTGGGCTATTGGAACCGCCCCAGCCTGAACGAGGAGAAATTCATCCCCGATCCCTTTGGCTCTGGGCAGGAGCGCCTGTATCGCACCGGAGATCGCACCCGTTGGCTTCCCGACGGCATGATTGAGCACCTGGGCCGGCTGGATCAGCAGTTCAAATTGCGGGGCTTCCGCATTGAGGCCGGTGAAATCGAGGAGACGCTGCGCCGCCATCCGGGCTTGGCCAACGCCGCGATTGCCGTCACCTCCCAGGACACCTTGGCGGCTTATGTGGTTCCCGCCACCGATCCAGCACCCTCCGCGGACGAGCTTAGGGACTACGCCCGGATCCACCTGCCAGAGTTCATGCGACCTGCCCTCTGGGTGGTGTTGGCGCAGCTGCCCCTGACCCCCAGTGGAAAGGTGGATCGACGGGCCCTTGCCAGCCTCCCCTGCGAAGAGACCCCCCAAGAAGCCGAGGAATCGGTGGAGGAGAGCCTCTCTCCAACCGAAACCACCGTGGCGGAGGTGTGGAGGGGTGTGTTGGGCTTGGCCCAGTTGGGACCGCTGGACAATGTGTTTGAGCGGGGAGGCCATTCCCTGGCGGCCACCCGGGCCGCGGTTCGGTTGGGCAAGGCCCTGGGGTTGCAGATTCCACTGAAGGTTGTCTTTGAGAATCCAACGGTCAAGACCCTCGCCCACTGGATCGACACCTCCAAGGGGACGGACGTGGTGGAGGAAGAGCTGCCGGAAATCCAACGGGCCGAGCGCGGCAAGGAAGCGCCCCTCTCCTATTCCCAACGTCGACTGTGGTTTCTCGATCAACTTGATCCGGGAAGTGTGTCCTACACCGTTCCCAACACCATTGAGTTCCGAGGCGAACTGGATGTCGGCAAGTTGGAAGCGGCCCTGAGCGAAATTGTCAGCCGCCATGAAAGCCTTCGCACCACCTTCCTCAGCAGTGAAGGGGTTCCTCACCAGATCATTCACGAGGCGGAACCTGTCTCCATTCCCCTTGTTGACCTGTCGCCATGGCCCCTGGCTGATGCCCAGTCCAAGGGCCGTGCGCTGGCCCGGGAGCAGTCACGAAAGTCCTGGGATCTTCAACATGGTCCCCTGTTTCGCGTTCAGCTCATCCGTCTGGCGAAGGAGCATCATCTGCTCGTGCTGACGATGCATCACATCATCACGGATGGTCATTCGATGGGCGTCTTCGCCAGGGAAGTTGGGGTTCTCTATCGGGCCTTCTCCAACGGGCGCCCGTCTCCCCTGCCCTTGCCGCCGATTCAATATGCGGATTTCGCTCGTTGGCAACACGATTGGCTGAAGGGCAAAGTGTTGGACACCCAGCTTGAGTATTGGCGGAAACAGCTAGACGATCTGCCCGAGCTGGAAGTTCCCACGGACTTTCCCCGTCCCCGCACCCAGCGCCACCGGGGCGATCGGGAACTGTTCACCCTGGCGTCGGAAACTTCGGTGGCACTCGACGCCCTGGGCCGAGCCCTTGGCGCCACTCCCTTCATGGTGTTGCTGGCGGGATTTGAAACGTTCCTCGCCATCTCAACCAACCAGAACGATGTGTTTGTTGGCACCCCTGCGGCGAATCGCAACCGTCCAGAGCTGGAAACGGTGATGGGCTTCTTTGTCAATACCCTGGTCATGCGCATTCCGTTGGATGGGGATCCGACCTTTCGGCAGGTGGTGGAGCGAACCCGCAAGGTCTGTCTGGAGTCTTACGACCATCAGGACGTTCCTTTTGACATGCTTGTTGATACCCTGCAGCCGGTTCGAGACCTCAGTCGCCATCCCCTCTTCCAGATCATGTTCGTGCATCAGGAGGGCGGCCAGGGGGTGAACATGCCCGGCGTCAGTTTTCGCCAGCAATCCTCGGAGATGGAGACGTCCAACTTTGATCTCCTGCTGGTCACGGCCGAGGGGGGCCAGGGCTATGAATGCAAGTTGCAATACAACACTGATCTCTATTCCAAAGCCACCGCCCAGCGCCTCGCCAGCCGTCTTGAGCGCCTGTTTCAGCAGTTCGCGGCCCACCCCGATCTGCCCCTCTCCCAAATCGCGCCCTGCACCGATGCGGAGAGGGAGCAGATCCTCGCCTGGAGCCGGGGACCCCAGCTGGCCATTCAGGCCTCCTTTGCCCAAGACTGGTTGAAAACCCACGCCCGCACGACACCGGACCATCCGGCGGCGGAATCCGCCGATTCCCAACTCACCTACGCCGAGTTGGACCGGTTGAGCGAGGCCTTTGCCGCCCGCCTGCGGGCCATGGGGGTGGGGCCGGACATCATCGTTGGCCTGTGTGTGGACAAGTCAGCGGAGATGTTGATTGGCTTGTTTGCCATTCTCAAGGCCGGTGGCGCCTTCCTGCCCATCGATCCCGACTATCCGGATGAACGGATCGCCCTCATGCTGGAGGAGACCGCTTCCCCCGTGATCGTCACCCGGGATACCTTCCTGGAACGCCTGGCTCCCCTGCTTGGCGAGCAGCGCACCACGGTGTCCCTGGATGATCGGGCCTCCTGGATGGCTGACCCGCCGGACCCCTGCGAGCCCGTGGGGACACCAGCCAACATCGCCTACGTGATCTTCACCTCCGGGTCCACCGGTCGACCCAAGGGGGTGTTGGTGGAGCACCGCAACGTGACCGCCATCATTGAAGCCCAGCTCCAGATCTTTCCGATCAAGCCGGAGAGCAGGGTGATGCAGATGCTCTCCCTCAGTTTTGATGCCGCCCTGGGGGAGATTTTCCGCACCATCGCCGCTGGTGCCACCCTGGTCCTGGCCCCCCGGCAGGATCTGATGCCTGGACCCGGCCTGATTGAGATCCTGCGCAACCGCGCCATCACGGCGGCGGCCTTCCCGCCCGCCGTTCTGGGGGCCCTTCCCGAAGACGCCTCCAGCCAGCTCCCCAGCCTGAAGACCCTTGTCATGGGTGGTGAAGCCTGCCCCCCCCGGGTGGCCCGCCGCTGGGGGGAATCCCGCCTGCTGCTCAATGGCTATGGACCCACCGAAACCACCATCGGTGCCACCTTGGGCACGGGTTGGAACCTGGACGAGAAGCCTCCCCTGGGCCGCCCCCTGGCGAATGTCTGTGTCTATGTGCTGAATGAGCACCTGCAGCCCCTGCCCGTGGGCGTGCCCGGTGAGCTCTACATCGGCGGTGCGGGCGTGACCCGCGGCTATCTCAACCGGCCGGAACTGACGGCGGAGGTGTTTGTTGCCGATCCCTTTGCCGCCACTGCCGGTGCTCGCATGTATCGAACCGGCGATCGTTGCCGCTGGTTGGCGAATGGCCAGTTGGATTATCTGGGACGCCGGGATGCCCAGGTGAAAATTCGCGGCTATCGCATCGAGCCTGGCGAGGTGGCCACCGTGCTGCAACAGCATCCCGGCGTGGGCCAATGCGTTGTGCAGGTGCGCCAAGATCGCGGTGTGAAGCGCCTGGTGGGGTACGCCACGGCCAATCCCGAGGCAACGGATGTCACCAATGCCTCCCTGAGAGCCTTTGCCAAGGAACGGTTACCGGATTACATGGTGCCCGCCGTGGTTGTGATTCTGCCCGCGATACCAACAACGCCAAACGGCAAGGTTGATTACAAGGCCCTTCCTCGGCCTGACATGAACCTATTGATCTCCGAGGCGGAATATGTTGCCCCAAGGAATGATCTAGAACTCAAACTTGCTTCGATCTGGCAGCAAATCCTGGGCCTGGATCAGGTGAGCATCCACGCCAATTTCTTCGAACTGGGTGGTGATTCCATCCTCAGCGTTCAGGTGGTGGCCCGCGCCACCGAAGCGGGCATTCCGATCACGGTCAAGGACATCTTTCAGCGGCAGACGGTGGCGGAGTTGGCCACCTGTGCCACCCATGGCACCGTTGTCTCCGCGGAGCAGGGCCCGGTCACCGGACCCGTGCCCCTGACGCCGATCCAGCGGTGGTATTTCGAGCAGCAGCCGGCGGAGCCTGCCCATTTCAACCACTGGATGGTGCTCCCCGCCCTGCACGGCGCCCTGACCCCGGGCAGGCTTGAGCAGGCCCTGACGGCCCTCTGCGACCATCACGACCTGCTGCGGGCCCGTTTCCGCCTGGAAGATGGTGCCTGGACGCAATGGTTGATCGATCCCGGTGACACCCCACCGATCACCCGCCATGACCTATCCACCATGGAGGTGGCCCTGCGCCAAGGTTTCATCGAACGCTGCACGGATGACGCCCAAACCAGCCTCCATCTCACGGAGGGGCCGATCTTCCGGGTTTTGGCGTTTGATTGCGGGCCCAGGGAGCCGGGTCGGCTGGTCTTGATTCTTCACCACCTGGTGACCGACATCATTTCCTGGCAGATCCTGGTGCAGGATTTTCAGAGCGCCTTGCAGCAAGTGGGCAAGGGCAACCAGCCCGCCTTCCCCCCCAAAACCACCTCCTTTCAGGAGTGGGCCCAGCAACTTTGCACCTACGCCACCTCGGAAACCCTGGCCGCGGAACAGCCCTATTGGCTGGATCCCGTCCGCCGTCAGGTCGGCCGTCTTCCCGTCGACCTGGCAACGGAGTCCCACAGCCGTCAGAGTTCCGCCATTCGCAAGCTCAGCCTGAGCCGCGAGGACACCCAGAAGTTGATTCAACACGTGCCTGTGGATCAGGGGATCACGGTGCAGACCGTTCTGGTCACGGCCCTGGCCCTGACCTTGAGCCAGTGGTCGGGGTTGCCCAGGGTTCTGATCGATCTGGAAGGCCACGGTCGTGAGGAACTGGCCGGAGCTTCCCTGAACTTGGCCCGCACCGTGGGCTGGTTCACCAGTTGCTATCCAGCCCTGATTGACCTGGAGGGAATGGTTGACCAGCCGGCCCGGGCCCTCCAGTCGGTTGGGCGTCAGATGGCTGCCATCCCCAACAAGGGAATTGGCTATGGCGTTTTGCGTTACCTCAGCCCCGATGACCAACTGCGGGATGCCCTGGCCGCCCTGCCGGCCGCGGAGGTGGCGTTCAATTACACGGGCCTGGGGGGCGGCCGCGGTGAGGGGCGCCAGGCCCCTCCCCCGCCAGCGGAGCAACCTGGCGGCCCCCTGGGCCAGATCGCCCTCTCCCAAAGTGACCAGCGCGCCCGCCTTCACCGCTTTGAGATTGTGGCGGGTGCTGCCATGGGGGCGTTGACGGTCCGCTGGGGATACAGCCGCGACAACTATGCCGATGCCACGATTGATCGCCTCTGTGAGGCCTATCTGAAGACCGTGCGCAGCCTCAGCGAAAGCCTGGCCGCCTCGGCTGGCCAAGAACTCCGGGGCAGGGAATTGGCGCCCCTCTCCTCCTCCATCTCCTAGGTCTGTCTGCCATGGCCGCTGAGCACAGCACGCGGGGCGGGATCAATCTCAATCCCTACTTCTGCACCTCCCGTTTGCGGATTGATACCTGGAACAGCCTCAAAAATGCGATTGTGCGCTTGCACGACCTGGCCAGTCGCGGTCTTGACCATGCCGATGTGTCGGCAGAGGTGGGGCACCGTCTGTTGGAGCTGCAGGGGATTGAGGTCTATTGGGCCTTTCCTGGCCAGGAGGTGTTGCGCAAACTTCTCTATGCCCATCAGGAACAACACTGGACATTTCTTGTGCGGCTGGTCACGGTGGTGGCCCGACTGATTTCAACGGATCACTATCGCAGTCATGATTGGATGACGGCCTGGCACAAGGCGTTTCTGCCTGATGACAGTGAGCCGGATATGGACGAATTTGATCACCATCCGCTGCGGCACGAACCCCGGCCTTACTTTGAAGTTTTGGTGGTGGATTCGCTTGCGGTGGAAACACGCCATCAGCTCCTCAGCCATCACATCGACCATCGCCGGCCCGAGGATGGGTTTGTTTATAACATCACCGTGGTCAGCAGCTTTGAGGACGCCGTGATGGCGTTGCTGCTGAACTACAACATTCAAAGCTGCGTGGTTCGCTATACCTTTCCCTATAAATCCTCTAACAGAATGGATGTAGTGGATCGGTATCTCAAGCTTGCTGGTTATGGGTCTGATCAACTCTCCTCGATGGCGGATCAGGAGCGCTCGGGTGCCCTGGGCCGTGTGCTCCGCTGCATTCGACCGGAACTGGATCTTTACCTCCTCAGTGAGGCCACCGTTGAACAGGTGACGAAGCAGCTCCATCGCGACTTCCGCCGCTGTTTCTTCGGATCAGAAGATTACCCCGAGCTGCGGCTCACCATCTTGAAGGGAATCCAACAACGCTATGACACACCCTTTTTTCATGCCCTGAAAAATTACACTCAACAACCCACTGGTGTGTTTCATGCGATGCCGATCAGTCGCAGTAAATCCATCTCGAAATCCCATTGGATTCGAGACTATGGTGAATTCTATGGAGATCGAATCTTCCTCTCCGAGACCTCTGCCACCACTGGCGGACTGGATTCCCTGCTGCAACCTTCGGGCTCCATCCGGCGCGCTCAGGAACTTGCCGCCCGGGCCTTTGGCTCGGAACGTTGTCTGTTTGTTTCCAATGGAACTTCAACGGCCAATAAAATTGTTATGCAGGCGATTACAAGGCCAGGGGACATTGTTCTTATTCCTAATGACAGCCATAAGTCCCATCACTATGCAGCGATTCTCTCGGATGTTTGTCCGATTATCCTGCGTTCCTTTTCTCTGCGGCAATATTCCCTCTGTGGCGCTGTTTCCATTGCCACAATCAAGCAGCAGTTGCTTGATCTCAAGCGAGCTGGCCAGCTGCAGCGGGTTCGGGCTTTGATCCTGACCAATCTGACATTTGACGGTCTGGCTTACGACCTGGTGCGGTTGATGATGGAATGCCTGGCCATCAAGCCTGATCTGATCTTTTTCATTGATGAGGCCTGGTTTGCCTATGGCATGTTCACCCCCCTCACCCGGCGCCGCTGCGCCATGCACGCCGCTGGCGTGCTCAAGGCACGATTGGCCAGCGAGGAGTATCGCAGCGCGTTCGCGGCCTGGCGGGCCTCGCTCTCCAGTCAGGACCCCGCGAAAGAGCCGGAAGCCATGGAGGGCCCCTGGCTGCCGGATCCGGAGCTGGCCAAGGTCCGTGTGTACGCCACCCAGTCCACCCACAAGACCCTCACGGCCCTGCGCCAGGCCTCGATGATCCACATCCATGACGAGGAGTTTGCCCGGGATGGGGCCATCGCCATGCGTGAAGCCTATCTCTGCCACACCTCAACCTCCCCCAACTATCAGATCCTGGCTTCCCTGGATATTGCCCGTCGACAGATGCATTTTGAAGGCTATGAATTGATTCAGAAAGCCTATGAACTCTCCATGATTGTCCGCACCAGTGTGCGGGATAGCCCCCTGTTGTCCCGTTTCTTCCGTGTCTTGGGCCCTGAGGAGTTGATCCCCCCGGACTTTCGTGCCTCAGCCGCCTCCCCTGCCACCCACCAATCGGATGCGTGGCAGCAGCTGGAAGGGGCTTGGAGCAGCGATGAATTTGCCCTTGATCCTTCACGCATCACGCTGGAGATCACAGAAACGGGCCTGGATGGTCGTGCATTTCAGAAACTATTGATGGAAAGATTTGATATACAGGTTAACAAGACATCGTTAAATACGGTTTTAATCATTATCCACATCGGCTCGACCCGAGGCATGATCACCTATCTCCTGGAATCCCTTGCCACCATTGCCCGCGAGTTGGAGGCCACCATGGCTCAGGCCTCTGCCGCCCATGCCGCCGAGTGCCGCCAACGGATCAACCAAAGGATCACCCATCCCCCTGTTCTTCCTGAGTTCACCAGTTTTCACCCCTTCTTTCGCTGTCCTGATGCCCCAACGACGCCGGCCGGGAATCTGCGCAAGGCTTGCATCCTCTCCCGGGAGCCCGGCGCCACTGACTATCTTTTGCCAACCGAGGAACTCGCCCAACAAGTGGAGGCTGGGCGTCTGCTAATTTCCGCCGGCATCGTCACACCCTACCCACCGGGCTATCCCGTTCTCCTGCCTGGCCAAGTGATCTCAGCGGACAGTCTTCGTTATCTGGCCCTCGTGAAGGATCAGGAAGTTCACGGGTATGACGAGGTTCTGGGGCTGCAGGTCTTCACACCGCAGGTGTTGGGGTCCCTAGACGGAGCCGGGGCTTGATCAAGGTTTGGCAGCCGCTGCAAAGCTGCTGACGAGTTGATCATAATCTTCAAACCCGGGAAAGACAGTGGTTTGATTTGTGTAGCCTTTATCGCGAATCTGTTGCTGTTTACTTTGTTCAATCAGCTCCTCTCGCAAGCGGTCCTTAAACTCCAATCCCAGCCAGCCATAAATTCGTTCCACGGTCGCGGGAATATCCCTGAACAGATCAGGAGAGTAGAGCCCAAGTTGCTGTTCCGCTGGCAACACATCTTTGCACAAGCCAACGAGATTTGCACAATCCTGTTGCATGCGGGTCTGAACTTCGGGAAGCCAATCCGCATTGGAGCGGGGATCATAGCCGGCATTCTTTGCGCTGGTGGAGGCTTCCATCAGCGCCATAAGTGACGACATGAAGTCCTTTGACTCGCGGATGAGCACAATGAACCGGGCATTGGGATAGAGCTCCAGCAGGAGTGGAATCTTGTCATGACTGGTGACTTCTTTGGAGAGATAGTAACGGGGTTGATTCTTTTTGAGGTAAGCCACTTTTTGAATGGCCTTGTGGTGTCGGTCCAGCATCATCCGTTGGACGGCCTCGGGCAGGGATGCAAAGCGATCGACAACCTTCAATAACTTCGGATAGGGAAAGCGCAGAAAGATAAAGAAATGATGGCAGAATGACTCCTCAAAAAAGATGCCATCCTCCTCCCAATCATCCAGGCGGTTGGGGTGCATGCGAGCGGCCAACTTGCCCACATCAGAGTCGGGCCAGTAGCTGATCCCTCCCAAGAACTGTCGCAAGCCAAGCCAGGCAATCGGCAACTGGATGGTCAGAAAGGGGAAGCGCCATTCAAGATGGCGAACCGCAAAAAAATCCTCTTCTGATTTGGCCAAGGTGCGATGCAACAAGGTGCTGCCACATCGCGGCTCGCCGATGATGAAGACAGGTTCAATGGGGATCTGTCGATAGCCTGGGAAAAGAAGTTCATCGAGATACCACAACAGTGTCCTCAGGGGCACGCTGATGGATTCCACCAGCAAAAAGCCCAGTTGCTGCACCTTCGCCCCCAGGGGCATGGGCTCGGTGAGCATGAACCACAAGAGGCGAAAAAAGCTTGGCCAGTAGGGGAAGGGAGCCAGTGCATAGCTGGCAAGGAGAATGGTCAGGGCAACAAGTGTGGTCATCCCACCATTGGACAGCGGGGTCTCGGAAGAGGGCATCGAGCGCGACAACTCTGCCCATACCCATGGGTGGTTGGTGGCTCCAAACCAGGCCAAAACGGCGAGATCCATGGGAAGGGCAAGGAAAGGCGATTGTTCCCAATAAGTTTACCGGAAGCCTGCTTTTCCTCCCCGATTGCAGCAATTCGCACACCTCTCATCTTTCCATTTCCTGTTCAACCAGGCGGCCCATCCGGGGGACGGCTCCAGACTTGTTCCACCGCCGTTGAAGGAGGATCAACTTAACTGCTTTTACACGGTGTCCCGCCCGATACGTTGATTGCCGCCAGCGCGACCTTCCGGAGCGAGCCCTTCATCACCGAGTCCACGATGGTGGTAACCCTGTCAACGCTGAATGCCCCGGTTGAATGAGGCGTCGCTTCAGGATTGGAGGGAGTGTTGCGGTGGGGCCGCTTGCTTAAGGCACCAACCCTCGACCCAAGGATTGATGGCAGAACGGTCGTTCAGGTCAAGGAACCCAGCTTGGGATCTCCTGGCCAGGGTGTTCAGGTCGCGTCGAAGGGCCACCATCCACATGTGCTCTTACATACACTACTTCGAAGGTTCCGATCAAGATCAACGGTCAGCGTTTCCTTTCGCGCTGGCTGGTGGGCCTTTGTTGGGCGCCTGGATGTCCCTGAACGTTGTCAATTGTTGATCTGCTGGACAGCCGGGGCCTCCCCAACCCGCAGAATGGCCGCTTCCATCCCCGCTCCATGCCCTCGAGCCCGATGCTCCATCCCGAAGAGCTGGGGCGCGTGCCGCTCTTTTCTGGCTTGGCTCCCGATCAGCTGCGCCGTCTGTTGGAACACCATCGGTTGCTCACCCTGGAGCGGGACCAGCTGCTGATCCTGGAGAAGGAGGAATCCCAGGGATTGTTTCTCGTTCGCTCAGGGGTGTTGAAGGTGCGCTGCATGGGGCTGAACGGGGAGGAGGCGGTGTTGGCCCTGGTGGGGGCGGGGGAGGTGTGCGGAGAAATGGCCTGCTTGAGCCCCATGGGTCAGCGATCGGCGGATGTGATCACCCTCACCCCCTGCTCCCTGGCGCTTCTGCGGTCCACACCCTTTGCGTCCCTGCTCCGGGGCGATCCGGGTCTGGCCCTGGCCCTGGCCAAGCTTCAGGCGGAACGACTCCGGGAGCTGCATCGGCGCTTCAGCTTGCGCGGCGCGGATGCTCCCACGCGGATGTTGGCCACCCTGGCCGATCTGGCCACCAAAGTGGCCCCCGACTCGGGGCCGACGGCCACGCTCCCGCCCTTGCCCCATCGGGAATTGGCCAGTTTGTCCGGTTTGGCCCGGGAGACGGCCTCCCGGGTCTTGAGTCAACTCAAGAAAAACGGTGTGGTGCAGGAGGCCGACACCGGTGGCCTGCGGCTGCTGGATTTGCAACCCCTGCGCCGCCGGGGTTTGCTCTGACACCTCGGCGGTTACAGGGGTTGGATCTCCACGGTCAGATCCAGTTGGCAGTGGCCCTTGTGGAATTGGAAGGTGGTGCCCGTCGCACCCTGGAGCACCAGCTGGCGCAGGGTCTGCCTGGGGGTCTGGCGGCTCATCCAGCGGTCTTGGCCCTGGTGGGGTGAGGTTTCGATGAACGGCTCCATGTCCAGCGTCATGTCGAGGCTGGTCAGGTCAATATCGACTGTTCCATCCAGCCCATTGAGGGGAACGTCCAAGGGTTGGCCCTCCTGGATGATCAGGGGAGCCTCCTTGCTGGCAAGGGTGATGCTTCCCGATGACACTCGCCCCGGCTGCTCACCGCTGTCCATCGTCCGACCCTGGCCAGCCACAGGCCCTGCTTGGTCGTCGACCACATGCAGGTTGACGCTGCCATGGATCTCCCGTGGGCCCGCCGAGGCAGCGCCACCGGCCCTGCTTTTGCGCGGGCTTGAACCACGCAAGGTGATCGATTTGAGGTGCACCCTGGCTTTGGGGCTTGTCAGGCACTGTTGCCCATCCAGCCAGGCCGTGGTGACCAGGGAAACGGGAGCGCCCTGGAGATCACAAACCTGGTAAGCGAGCGGCGAGAGGCTGGTGGCCGTGTTGGCGGCTTGGAAATAGCTGTCGATGGCGCTGTTCAGCGTTGTGTAGTCATGGATTTGCTGAATCCAGCCATCTTGGCTTAAGAGTCGTATGGAGAGATGTTTCCTGACCTGGGCGGCGATGTCTTCCCGCTGGAGTTTGGCGCTGAGCACAATCCATTCCAGGCTGCCCCTGGAAAGGTTGGCGCAGGTCTCGAGGGCGTATTCACTTTCGACAATCACATACAGTCGCCGTCCAAACTTGACATTTTCGATGAACAGCACATGTCTCTGCGGCTCCTCGCCATCACGGAAGAGATCACTGGCAGCGGCTGGGGGAGGGGCTGAGGCGGAAAAGACCACCTGCTCAAAACTGTAAACGTATAAATGGCGATAGCGTTCCGCAGAGAAGGAGAAAGGGTTGGCGCTCGAGGGAGCCATGGGGAAGCTGGATCCGCCGACATGCAGCGCCATGCCTTCCGCAAAGGTGCTCCAGCGCATCTCGGTGCTCGATGATCGCTTCGGCGGGGTGATGCCCCCCAGGCCTCCCGGTGATCGTGCTTGCTTGAGGGCCTCCAGCTCGGCCAGGGTGGCGGCTGGGCTCAGGTCACCGCCAGCCGCCAGCGTGAAGGGTGGGTTGGACGCTGGGTGTGGGGCGGTTCTGGAGGTGGGATCGGGGGTGATGGTGATGCTGTAAGGGCAGCGTTGGCCCGGAAGAAGGTAATGGAAGCGACCTGTGCTGAGCAGCTTCAGCGAATCAATCAGGCCCCCGGGGAGGAGTTCGCCCCCTTCACAGGTGGGAGGCAGGCAGATGTCGCGCTCCACCTTGGACCCCCGCACCTCCTCCTTGGTGAGGCCCATGGGCTTGAAAAAAGGTGTGAGCGTTTGGGTGGTGGTGTCTTTGGGATAGAGATTGCGCTGCCACTGCAGGCTGATGTGACTGTTGACCCCATGGCCAGCGTGATAACGAACAACCGTCGACTCCAGGGTGAGTTCGTCGTCCGTTCGGCGCTCCAACGCTGCGACCCGGCGTAGAGGGGCAGGAACATGGGTTGGCCGGTTTAAGGTGGACGACATGGAGACCTGCTTGGGTGGCTCTCAGCGCCTGGTGGGTCTGAGTCCGGGTTTGGTGGCTGTCGCTGGTTGGTAGGGAAGCTGGGGCCCACGAGGACTTAACCTCGAAATGCGTGGCTATCCTTTTGCTAAAACCATGGTGACGGATGCGGCCCTGCCACCCAGTGATGCGGATCCGATGGGGTTGTGATGTTGGTCACTGCCGGGGCATGGCCTTGCCCCCTCCCGCGCCCGCGGATCCCGGAGATGTCCTGGGGGCCAAGGGCCCGGGATTGCCCCCTAGGGTGACCCTTTCGGTCTGGTTCCATGACCCCAACCCTGGTGGCTCCCCCGGCGGGCACTGACCTGCGCGAGGCCTTTCGGGCCGCCTACAACAACCGCTACACCTGGGATCCCTCCTTTGCGGGCTACCAGGGCCGCTGCATCTGGGAGCAGGGAGACCGGCTGGTGGAGGGCACCTTTGTCGTCGGAGCCGACCTGAAGGCCACCGTGGAGGGCATCGACGATCCCGAGGTGCACAAGGCACTGGCCTCCCAGCTTTGGGAGGTGGCCATCCATCGGGTGCGACGGCCCTTTGAGCAAACCCATGGGGAGAACACCTTCACCGCCGGCGACACCGATGCGGTAGGCACCGAGGTGATCGTGGGCGGCAAGAGCGCCGGTGACCGCTACCGGATCAAGGACAACGTGGTGACCATGGTGCATCGTCACATCCACGGGACGGTGGTGACGATCTACACCACCAGCGTCACGGAGACGGGCCAGGGCTATCTCAGCCACACCTATAGCAGCCGTTACAGCGACCCAGCCACCGGCGCTCCCCGGGGCGGAGAAAGCCGATTTGAAGACACCTTCGTTCCCCTCATGGAGGGCGGCCCTTGGGTGTTGGCCCGTCGGCAGATCGTCACCACCGATCCGGACGGCACCACCACGACCCAGGCCTTTCGTTTCGAGGCTCTCCAGCCCCTGGCGCCCCTCTGATCAGGCCGGCTCGGGAAGGGGCGGGATGGCCTTCAGTCGCTCATTGAGCTGGAGGGCCATCGACTGCCGCCCCACCGCCAACACCTTCAAGGTGTCTTCATGGAAGCGGAGCTGGGCGTCAGCCACCTGCATGCCCCGCACCAACTCCTTGACGTCGTCGGGCAGGGTGTTGAGGTCGTAGCGCTTGCCCTCAAACGTGAGCACAGGGGCCTGTTGCGACGGCGATTGGGGGGTCTGCACGGGGTGCGTGGAGGTTGAAGCAGGCCTCACCCTACGCCTTGACCTTCAAGTGTCCATGTGGATCAGCTGGCGCTGGCAGAGATCGCGATAGCGGCCACCCCGGCCCATCAACGCCCCATGGCTGCCCTGCTCCACGATCCGCCCCGCCTCCAACACCAGGATCCGATCCGCCCCCTGCACGGTGGCGAGCCGGTGGGCGATCACCACCACCGTGCGCCCCCGCATGGCCTGCCGCAGCCCCTGTTGAACGGCCTCTTCCGCCTCGGCGTCCAGGGCGCTGGTGGCCTCGTCCAACAGGAGCACGGCGGGATTGCCGAGCACGGCCCGGGCAATGGCGAGACGTTGCAACTGTCCCCCGGAGAAATTGGCGCCCCGCTCTTCCACCCGGCTGCCATACCCCTCGGGCAGGGCTTCAATGAATCCGGAGGCGTTGGCCAATCGGGCTGCCTCCTGGATGGCCTCCAGGGAGGCCGGGCGGCCAAAGGCGATGGCCTCGGCCACCGTGCCGGAAAACACGCTGCTTTGTTGGGGCACCAGGGCCACGGCCTGGCGCAGCTCCCGCGCGCGCAGGTCCGCCAGGTTCTGGCCATCCAGGAGCACCCGCCCGATCTGGGCCGTGTTGAACCGCAGCAACAGGGAAAACAGGGTGCTTTTCCCCGCGCCGGAGGGGCCCACCAGGGCCACCACCTCTCCGGGCTTCACCAAGAGGTCGATGGCCTTCAGCACGGGTTTGGCGGGGTCGTAGCCGAAGCTCACGTTCTCCAGCCGCAACTCGCCGCGCACCTCGGTCAGGGGCAGGGCATCCGGGGGGTCGGGAGGTTCCACCGGTTCCCGCTCGATGGCCCGCAGGCGGTTGAGGGAGGCCTGACCCTGCTGCAATTCGTTGTAGTTGGTGGTGAGGTGGGAGATGGGATCAATCAACATCAACAACGCCGTGATGAAGCTGGCGAACCCCGGGCCGCTCAGGCCCCCGGCCTGAATGCGGGCCGCCCCGATCAGCAGAACCGCCAGGATGCCCCCCGCCTCGATGAAGCCCACCACGGGATGTTGCAGGGCCTGGAGCAGGAGGGTGTCGTAACGGGCCCGGCGGTGCAGGTCGACCTCCGCGTCAAACCGCTGTTGCAGCCAGGGTTCAGCCGCGAAGGCGCGCACCAGTGGCAGCCCCGTGATGGCTTCTCCCAAGAGGGAGGCCACCTGGCTCACCTTCTGTTGACTCCGCTCGGCGGCGGCCATCACCCGGGCCCCGAAGGCACTCACCAACAGGGCCACCAGGGGGGCCAGCAGGATCGTGGCCAGGGCCAGGGGCCAGTCGATCCACACCATCAACCCGAGCACGGCCACCAGTTGGAGCACGCAGGGCAGGCTGTCGTGGAGGGTCTTGTAGATCACTTCGCCCACCCGATCCGCATCCCCGGTGAGGCGGTAGGTGAGGTCGCCCGTGGAGAGGGTTTCCAGGGCGGAGAAATCGAGCTGTTGCAGCCGGCCGAAGAGTTGGCGGCGCAGATCCTGGCTCACCTGCAGGGCCGGCCCGGCCAGGAGCGCATCCTGGCCGAACTGGGCGAGTTTCTGGATGAAAAAGAGGGCCAGGGCCAGCCCCACGCTGCGGAGCACCGTGGAGAAGTCGCCGGCGCCGATGGCGGGCAGGAGGCGACCCGCCAGCAGAGCGAGCAGGGGGAAGGAGGCCACGGCCACGAGGGCGCAGAAGGCACCGGCTAGAAGTCGCCGGCGATGGGGCTTCAGCAGGGGCCAGAGTCTGCGAAAGCCGGCCAGCGAGGAGGCGCGCATTGGGGCACACTACGTGGATGGGGGAACGCAACGACGCCAAACCCACCATCCAGTTGGCCCAGTTCCTGAAGGTTCAGGGGCTGGTGAGCACCGGTGGTGAAGCCAAGATCCTGATTCAGCGCGGTGACGTGCGGGTGAACGGCGCGATTGAGACCCGTCGCGGCCGGCAACTCCACCCCGGTGACCAGGTGGAGCTGGCCGGCCGCCAGCTGGTGGTGCCCCTCTGGAGTCCCTAGGGCGTTCCCCCGCCAAGGAGGGGAGCCATGGGACGGTGGAGGCTTAGCGTGGCTGGCATGTCACGGGGAGAGGCCGCTGGTGCGCAAGGCTGTGATCGCTGGCAACTGGAAGATGCACATGACCTGCGAGGAGGCCCGCGCCTTCGCCCAGGCCTTCCTGCCGCTCATCGCCAACCTGCCCGAGGATCGGGAGGTGGTGCTGGCTCCACCCTTCACCGCCATCTCCACCCTCCACGAGGCGATCAGGGGATCGCGGGTGGCACTGGCGGGCCAAAACGTGCATTGGCAGGAAAAGGGCGCCTACACCGGCATGATTTCCGCCCCGATGCTCCTGGAGCATGGGGTCACCCACGCCATCGTGGGCCACAGCGAGCCGCGGAAGTATTACAGCGAAACGGATGAGCAGATCAACCTGCGGGCCCGTTCCGCCCAGGCCCATGGCCTGATCCCGATCCTCTGCGTGGGGGAAAGCCTGGATCAACGGGAAGCCCGTGAAACCGAGCGGGTGATTCGCCGCCAGGTGGATCAGGGGTTGGAAGGGATCGACCCCCTGCGCCTGATCGTGGCCTATGAACCGATCTGGGCCATCGGCACGGGCAAGACCTGCGCCGCGGTGGAGGCGGATCGAATCTGCGGATTGATCCGGGGCTGGGTAGGCCATCCCGATGTGATCGTGCAATACGGCGGTTCGGTCAACGCGGCCACCATCGATGAACTGATGGTCCAGCCCGAGATCGATGGGGTGCTGGTGGGAGGGGCGTCGCTGGATCCGGTCGGGTTTGCACGGATTGCCGGGTATCAGGTGCCGGTGACGGCCTGATCGGCGCTGGCTTGGTGAAATCGCCATGGTTGCGACAGATTCCTTTTTCAACCTGCGGTGCAGTAAGCATCGGTTTTCCAAGACCAACCACCATGCCCTACGAACCAGGATCACCCGAGTGCCGCATCCTGATCACCTGCAAGGTGCAGATCGAATCCATGCTCAATGATCTGGCCCGCATCGACAATACGGTCCACATCCGCGACCAACTGGTGTCGGTGCACAACCAATTGGAAGGGCTGCATGAACTGCACCGCCGCCAACCTCTTGGAGTTCCCGTGCCATGAGTTGGCTCTGCTGATTCAGGGGGGAGGCCACCCTGTTGGCCCGGCCTGGCCGGGCTTTTTTCAGGCCCCAACCCCTAGGGTGCTCGGTTGCCGATCCCATCCCCGACACAGGGCGTAGGCCCCCGGCAAGGTGGCCACCCGAACCGCCTGCTGGGGCACCCCTCGATGGCTGACCACGTAGCAACCGGTGGTTTCCCGGTAGATCAAGCAGCCGCAGCCCGTGGCCCGAACCAGGCAGAGGTTGTTTCCCATCGGTGAGGTCTCGTTCTGGATTCATGGTTAGCCAGATCCCGACGGCGGGGGATTGTGCGTGGCCCCTGACAACACACTTTGTTGTTTTTGCGGCTCGCTCAGGGGGCCGCTGCTCGGGCGTCGTCCAAGTGGTCGCCGGGCTGGGTCCCCAGTTGGGCCAAGAGGGCCGAGCCGCCGCAGGGCCGCTTGCCCTCCAGCTGGGCCTCCCGCACCAGAAGCGCCCCCTCTCCAGTGGCCACCACCAGCCCCAGCCCCTCCTCCAGGGCCACCACGTCGCCTGGCCTCCCCAGGGGCGCACCCGGGAGCCCATCGGCGGGCCAGGGTTCGGTGGCCAACACTTTCAGCCGGCGTCCCCGCCACTGGCAGTGGGCCCCCGGGAACAGCCCCATCACGCGCCGATGGAGCTCCAGAGCGGAACCTTGCCAGTGCAGCTCGAAATCCTCACGGGTGAGCAGTCGGGCATGGGTCATGCCCTCCTCCGCCTGGGGCTTCAGGGCCAGGCGCGTCCAGCGCTCCGCCCGGGGGCCCGGCCCCGCGGCCGCGATGCGGGGCAGGGCCTCCACGAACAGGCGGGCCGTGAGGGCTGACAGGCGGGCCTCCAGCTGGCGAGCGTTCTCCAGCGGGCCAATCGCCAAGCGCTCCTCCAGCAGCACCGGCCCCGTGTCCAGCCCTTCCTCCATGGCCATGATTCCCACGCCGGTGACCGGATCCCCCGCCATCAGGGCCCACTGGATCGGGGCTGCTCCCCGCCAGCGGGGCAGGAGGGAGCCATGGCCGTTCCAACAGCCCAGCGGCGGCTGCTCCAACACCGCCTTGGGGAGGATTTGGCCGTAGGCCACCACCACCGAGGCCTCCGCGCCGAGGCTGGCCAGATGGGTGTGCAGCTCGGGGTCCCGCCGCAGGCGCTCGGGTGTGAACACCGGCAGGCCCAGCTCCAGGGCCCGTTGTTTGACGGGGGAGGGGTTCAGGGCGGCTCCCCGGCCGCGCCGCCGGTCGGGCTGGCTCACCACCCCCACCACCTGGTGACCCGCCTCCCGCAGGGCCTCCAGGCTCGGCACGGCATAGGTGGGGGTCCCCCAGAACAGGATGCGCATGGGCCAGGGCCTCAGGCGTCGCCCGTGATGGTCAGCCCCTCGACCCACACCCAGGGGCAGAGGCCCGACGGGGTGACCTTGCCGGCGCCCTCGAAGCCCACCAGGCTCATCAGCACGGTGCGGATGTCACCGGCCACCGTGGCCGATTCGATGGAGATGGCCTCCCCATCCCGCATCAACCAGCCGTCAAACGGCAAGGAGAAGGCTCCCTGGCTGGCTTTGACACCGGCGTGCAGGGCGGAGAGGGAATCAATCACCACCAGCGGCCCCTCCCCGGCCCGACGGCCGCCGGCGGCCCAGCGATCCAACCCCTCCTCCCCCGCGGGTTGGCCCGGTGTGGGACCGATCTCCAACCAGTCGGGGGAGACGGACACCTTGGCCCCCATGCCCGCGTGGCCGGTGGGAAGGGCGCCGAAGGCACGAGCCGTGGCTTCGGAGTGGAGGAAATGGCGCAGCACTCCGCCCTCCACCAGGGTCAGGGGACCGGTGGGCGTGCCCTCGCCATCGAAGAGCGGGGCGCCGATGTTGGCGGGATGGAGGGCGTTGTCGACAAGGGTGAAGAAGGGCACGGCGAGGGTGTCACCCAGGCTGTCCCGCCGGCTCAGGCTCACCCCGTCCAACACGGCGCGGGCATTGAAGAGGCTGCTGAAGGCGCCGATCAGGTCGAGGAAGGCCTCGGGGGAGAACACGCAGGTGTAGCGCCCGGTGGTGATTGGGGCGTAGGCCAGGTGGGAGATGGTGCGTTGGGCCGCCTCCTCCACGCAGCCGGCCACATCGAGGCCCTCCACCCCATGGGCGAGGCGGACGGCGCCGCTGCTGCGGGGTTTGCGGCCGGTTTCCTCGGCGCGGGCATAGAGGTAGAGGGAGGCGGTGTGGAGCCGCTGGTGCCGCCGGGCCCCCTCGCTGTTGAGGTAGAGCCGCTCACTGCCCCGCTGGGCCAGGCCGTTGTAGGGCACCGTGGTGATGGCGGCGTGGCGGGAGAGCAGGTCCCGCTCGGCGTCTTTCAATCGGGCCAGCAGATCGAGAATCGACACGGCCTGGGCGGGCGGTTGCTCCCGGGGTTGGAGCGGCTGTTGCGCCAGGGGGGAGAAGGCGGGGATGTCGTCGGGGTTGCCGAAGGCACTGGCCTGGTGGGCGCCCTCCATGGCCCGGGCCAGACCCGCCTCGGAGAGATCGGAGGTGCTGGTGATCCCCACCAGACCCTGGTCATTCCACACCCGCACGGTGACGGCCCGCCGCTCGGCGCCCTTCATCTGCTTGGGCTCCCCCCTGTCGACCTGCACGGAGAGATCCGTGCTGCAGGATGCGCCCAGGTCCCACTGTTGAATGCCCGCGGCCGCGGCCAGCTGGGCCAGCCGGGCCCCGAGGGCCTCCCCATCCAAAACGGACGCCAGCTCCTGGTTCATCGTCCCCCCACGGTGATGGAGTCGACCCGGATGTGGGGCTGGCCGACGGTGACGAAAATGCTGCCGCTCACCGAGCCACAGAAGCCCGCAGCCAACTCCAGGTCGTTGGCGCACATGGAGATGCGGGGGAGCACATCCTTGGCTTCACCGATCAGGGTGGCGCCCTTCACGGGGCGGCCCAGTTGGCCCTGTTCGATCAGGTAGGCCTCCTCCACGGCGAAGTTGAACTGCCCCGTCGGCCCAACGCTGCCGCCGCCCATGGCCTTGCAATACAGCCCCCGATCGATGGAGGCGATCAAATCCTCTGGGGCATGGGGGCCCGGGGCGATGAAGGTGTTGCGCATGCGGCTGGCGGCGGCAAAGGCGTAGCTCTGGCGCCGACCGCTGCCCGTGCGGGGGTGGGCGGTGCGGGCTTCGCCGGCGCGGTCGCTGAGAAAGCGCCTCAGGATTCCATTCTCGATCAGCACGGTGCGCTGGGGCTCCATGCCCTCGTCGTCCATCGAAAGGCTGCCGAAGGCGCCGTCGCTCATGCCCTCATCGATGGCCGTGACGGCCCCATGGGCAATGGCTTCCCCAACCCGATCGGCGAAGGGGGTGGTGCCCCGCTCCACCTGGGTGGTTTCCAGCAGGTGGCCACAGGCCTCGTGGAAGATCACGCCTCCAAACCGATTGGCCAACACCACGGGATATTGGCCGGCGTCCACGTAGTCGGCGTAGAGCATGGTGGCGGCGCTGGCGCACAGATCCTCCGCTGCCGCGTCTGGATTCCACTGCCGCAGGTCGTCAGGGCGGCCCTGGCTGCCGGTGCGCCGGCCCAAGCTGGCCCGGTGGTCGCCATCGGCGGCGAGCACGCTGATGCCCAGGGATTGGTGGAGGCGGATGTCCCGGGCGAAGGTGCCGTCGCTGGCGCAGACCAACACCTCCTGCCAGTCGCGGGAATAGCTGCCTCGCCTGGATTGCAGATGGGCTCCGTGGCGGGCCAGGGCCTGGGTGCCTTCGAGCAGGCGGGCGGTGGCCTCCGTCAGGGAGGGGGACGAGGCCAGCCAGGCGCCCTTGGTCAGGCCATGGTCCCGCAGGGCGGGCAGACCTTCGAAACTGCCCCGCACCCGGCTGTTGCGCTGCAGGCCCAACATGCCGAGGGCCTGGTCGAGGGCCGCCAACAGGCCGGAGGCGCTCAGGTCGTTGGTGGAGACAAAGCCATCGTGATGGCCTGAAAACACCCGCACGCCTGCCCCCATGCCGAAGGAGGGGGAGACATTGGTGATGAGGTCCTGCTCGGCCAGGGCCCCCAGGTGGTCGCTGCGCTCGAGAAACACCTCCACCAGGTCGGCGCCAGCGGCCCGACCGGCGGCGAGGAGGGGTTCGAGGTGCTCCTTCCAGGCGGGATCTTGAAAGGTTTCGGGAAGGCCGGGCCGGGCGTGGAGGCCCTGGGGGGGTGGCGCGGGCAAGGGAGAGGTGACCAAAGGCGGGGTGGGGGGAAGGGGGCGGTGGGGGAGAAGACGGCTCCCGATGGCGTTAGGAGGGAACGGAGCGCAAGAACGATCCTTCGGCTGGGTTCCTTGGTCTTGGGTCTGGGTCGGGGTGAATCAACTCATCAAGGCTTAATCCTATTGAAAACTGACGGGTTTATCGAGCTCGGCGCGAGTTGCAACAGATAACGGTTAGGTGGAAGAGAATGCTGGTTTGAACAACCATGATCTGCAAGGCCGAAATAAATAGGCTACTGATCACTGATACGAATCTATTCTGATCAGATCTTGTCGAATCGAGTTTAGTGGAGGACCAACGAATCTGGCTGAGCACGCTGCGGTTTTCGTCTGTTGCCTCAGGTCGTCTGTTGCCTGAGGTCGCCAATTGCCCGAGGTTGGTTGCCTTCGATCCAGTGGGGGGTCATGTCGGGTGGCTTGGGTCTGGTTGAGGGCGGGTGTGGCTGAAGTTCAGTTCAAGCGTTCAGAGTCTGGGTCAGGGCTCGGTTCAAGTTGTCTGGGTTCGACTCGACTGGATTGAATTCAGCGTCATGACCTGCCCTTCATGCCCCGTGGTTCGGGACCTGTCCTGAGTGAACTGGCCCTCGTGAAATGAGGTAGATGAGCTGACCTCAGTGTACTGACCTTGTTGAGCTGGCCCCATTGGACTGAGCTTGGTGAACTGACCTTGCCAGACCGGCCTTGTTGAAGCAGGGCTGGTGAACGAAGACTGAAGGGGACGCCACTCAGTTGACCTCCCGTCCTCCGCACCCAGCCCATGCGAGCACCCAGGGGCAACGCTCAGCGAACGGCGGGCTGAAAACGCTCGCTGGCGATGGCTGGCCTCAGGAACAGGCGGGCCATTTCCAGCCCATTGCCCAGCCAGTGGGGCAGTTTGCGCAGAACCCGCAGGGGCGCCGGTGCCGCGCTGGCTTGCACGGCGGACAGGGCTGTGTTGTGGTCCACCATCCGCTCCAGAGCCTCCCAGAAGGAGGGGGAGTCCACATCCAGCACCACCGGGAACACCCGGGCGGAGGTTTCGTTGGTTTTGCGGATCACCAGACGGTCGTAGCTGCGGGCGTCCAGGCCCAGGGCCTCGTAAAACTCCTTGCGCGCCACATCGCGCACATACATCGTGGCAAAGACGGCCAGCAGGAAGAAGCGGCACCACAGCCGTGACCTCCAGCCGGTCACGGTCTGGGGAACTGCCTTCATCAAGGCGTCAAAGAAGTCGCCATGACGATTTTCATCCTGGCACCAGTTTTCAAAGAAATTGAAAATCGGGAAAATCTTGCTCTCGGGATGCTGCTCCAGGTGGCGATAGATGGTGATGTAGCGCCAGTAGCCAATTTTTTCTGACAGATAGGTGGCATAAAAAATATGTTCGGGGCTGAACTTGGTGTAGGCCTTGTGGGCTGTCAAAAACCCGAGATCGAGTTGCAGGCCAAAGTCGGCCATAGATTTGTTGAGGAAGCCGGCATGGCGGGCCTCATCCCGGGCCATGTGGGCAAAGCATTCGGCCAGGAGGGGATTCTTTTCCTTGATGCGACGGCTGAGCTCCTTGTAGAGCAGAAATCCTGAAAACTCAGAGGTGCAACTTTGCTCCAGGAACTCCACAAAAACTTTGCGAGTCTCCGGATCGAGCTTGTCCGCGGCGCCCGTGAAGGAGTCGTCGCGCACGAAGTGGTGGCGGTTGTAATCCTTGCGAAACTCCTCACAGATGGCTTTGAGTTCCTCCTCATTGGGCCGAAGATCCATGGCGGCCATCGCTTCAAAATCCGTGGTGTAGAAGCGAGGGGTCAGGATCGTGTCCTTGACCGGCTCCTTGAAGGCGGGCGCGTCAGGGGTGCCCAGGACCGGGGCGGACCCAGCGGCGGCAGGAGCAGACACAGGAGGAACCATCGCGCGCAAGCGTGCAGTCAATCCATCGTAGGGGCCCCGGTGCCCAAGCGGCTTCTGTGTGAAGGGTCCGTTTAATTCGGACCGAGCCACTTCTGGCCGTTCAGCCGTTGCACGAGGCGCGACACCAACAGGGCCAGGCTCATTTTCTTCTCGTCGATCAGAAAGGATTCCAACAGGCTGGGTTCGGCTCCGGCCTCCGCCAGGGCAATCATCTTGGCGGCGTCCAGATTGGGTGCGGTGAAGCAGAGCCAGAAGCGGCGGCCACCGGGCAACAGACCCTTCACCAGCCAACACTCCACCCCCACCACCGGCATGGGTCCCTGCTCGAACTGGAGATCCGGTGCCGGCCCGCCGTAGGCCTGGCATTCCTTGGCCAGGGCGGGAAGCAGGTGCTGGGGGATGTAGTCGGCGAAGGGCATGGCCTCCAAGGGGGGGGCCTTCGCCGTTGCGGCGGCGCCTTTCCCTTCCGCTGCCGGCGCTTTCGCGGCGGGGGTTGGAGATGGAGGGACTTGAGGGGTGTCCGTCACCGTTGGGCGCTCCCGGCGTGATGGGGGCAAAACTCTAGGCAGCCTTCGCCGCACTGCCGCCTCCGGCTTACCAATCCTCGTTGCCGCTTTCCGCATCCCAATCGTCGCCCGCGCCCACGGGCACGGACTGTGGCCGGTCCGTCGCCACGGCGGGCTCTGGGGCAAAGGGTTCCCGGTGCCCCTCTCCTGCTCCCTCCCCCCGGCGCAGGATGCGAAAGGGAACCGCCACCGTGGGGGCTGGGTCCCCTGGGGCCCGGGGGGGCGGCCCGCTGGCCCGGGGGGCCCGCTGATGGCTGTCCGACGGCGAGCCCCAGGGCGTTTCGGCCGCCAGGATGTCAGGCTCCCCGCCCCAGCGCCCCCCGGGGTCCCGATCCACGACCCCTTCCCGCCAGTCGCCTTCCCGCCAGTCGCCTTCCCGGCTCCAGTTCTCGGCGGCCCGGCTCCGGCCCTGGCCCGGGCGGCGGCGGCCCTGGCGCCCCACCCCCTCGCGCAGGGCCAGGGCCGTGCCCGCGCCACTGAGGGCCGCTCCCCCCAGGGCCGCGGAGGCCAGCCAGAGGCCCAAGGGCGCCCTGGGCGACACCCAGGTGAGCAGGCGCACCGACAGCGGTGGACCAGGGTTGAAGGCGGCCACGAGCAACACCGCCAACAGGGGGGAGAGGAACGGCACCAGAAGCAGCCGTTGGGCCTTCATGAGCGGGGGGGCACGGGGCCGTCCCAGCGGCGCAGGGATCCCAGCTGGAGCCCCAGGCTGTCAAAGATGCGAATCACCAGAAAGTCGACCATCTCCTCCAGATTGCGCGGCTGGTGATACCAGGCCGGCACAGGCGGGGCGATGCGGGCGCCCGCCTCCGCCAGGGCCGTGAGATTGCGCAGGTGGACCACGTTCCAAGGCAGTTCCCGGGGCGCGATCACCAGGGGCCACCCCTCCTTCAAGTGCACGTCCGCGGCCCGCTCAATCAAATCCAGCGCCACCCCTGAAGCGATCCGTCCCACGGTTCCCATGCTGGAGGGCAGGATCACCATGCCCGCGGTGCGGTAACTGCCGCTGGCGATGGGAGCCGCCTGGTCATTCCAGCGGTGGCACCGCAGGGAGCCCCCGGTGCAGCCCGTGCGCTCTCTCCAGAAGGTCTCCTGGGCCCGCGGGTCCGAGGGCACCTGCACCCCCAGTTCCGCCCGCCAGACCCCGATCGCCCCGCGGCTGGTGACCACCTCCACCGGCAGCTCCGCCTCCAGGAGCAGCCCCAGGGCGCGCTGGGCCAGGGGCTGGGCGGAGGCGCCCGACATGGCGAGCACGATGGGACGGGAGGTGGGGGGAGAGGTCATGCCGCTCCGTTGGCTGCTCCGTCCCCATCCGTCTCCGCATCGTCCTCCTCGGCGGGGGTGTCTTCCGGCAACACCACCGACAGGTCGATCTGATGGCGCAGGACGTCTACCTTCTCGATCACCACCTGCACCGGATCGCCCACCATGTAGGTGCGTCGACTCTTGCGTCCCACCAGTTGGTTTTGGCGAGAGCGGTATTCATACCAGTCGTCCTTCAGGGAACTCACGTGCACCAGTCCCTCCACCATGGAGGGGGGCACTTCCACAAAGAAGCCGTAGCTCTGCACGCCGCTGATCACCCCCTGGAGGGTCTGGCCCACCAGGTGTTCGGCGCCCCGGGCCTGGGCCATCGCCAACCGATCCGCCTGAAACTCCGCCACCAGCAGGCGGCGTCCATTCAGACGCAACACCAGGCCATGGCGCAGGCTGTCTTCAAAGGGGGCCAACTGGGTGGGGGTGAGCAGGGGCCAGTCGATGGCCCCGTGGGAGGCGTCGGAGGCCAGATCAACGCTGGTTTTGTGGCGCACCGTGGGCCGGTCTTTTCCTTCCAACAGAAGGGTGACCAGCAGGTGTTGGTTGAACAGATCGGCGTAATGGAGGCTGGGGCAGCTCCAGGGGGCAACGGCGATCGGGTCGCCGGCCAGGGCATTGGCGCCGGGCTGATCACTGAGCTGGGTGGGCTCCAGGCTGTCGCGAATCTGCTGCTGCCACACCCGGCTGCGGTCGGTGTGGGCGAAGGCAGCGGCCAGCTCCGCTGCGCTGGCGTTGCCGTCGTTGCTCAGTTCCAGGGGGATGTCGAGGGCGAGGGCCGCCTTGGCCACCTCGTTGATGGCCCCCGGGTCGGGAGGCGGATTGGTGGCGTAGATGGCCGGCAGGCCCAGGGCCGCCAGGTGGTGCCCCAGGGCCCGGTGGGCCACCAGAACGGCTTCCCGCAGGATGGCGGCGGGATGGTCGGCCGGCAGGCGCACCCACCACCCCTCCCGTCCGGCGTCGGGACCTGCCCGCAGGGCATCCCCCAGGACATCCAGGGAGGGCGGGGGCACGTCCAGGTCGATGGACCCCGCTGCCAGGCGCCGTTCCCGCAGCTGCTCGGCGACCGTCACCAGCTGCTCCAGGAGCTCCAGGTGCCCTTTGTGGGCCTTGAGCGCCGCCGGCAGGGTGCGGGCCTTGGGCTTGCGCTCCGCCAGGGCCTCCAGGGCCGCCCCATCCACGGAGGCCAGGGGCCGCACCCGGCTCAGTTGGAAGCGGTAGTGCTCCAGCTCCCCATCCGGGCCCAGGTCGAGGGAGACGGAGAGGGCCGCCTGCTCGATGCCCGGGGCGAAGGCGGAGGCCTTCGCCAGGCTCGGGGGCAGCAGCTGGCGCCAGCGGCGTCCCAGGGGGATGGCTTCCCCCTGCTCCCGCATCCAGGTGTCCACCGCCGTGGCCAGGCCCAGGCGTTCCGCCACCGCGGGCGCATGCAGCCAAAGGCGCCAGCCCGACTCCCGCGCCTCCAGGGAGAGGGCCGGCACCATCGGCGCATCGCTGGCCAGCCAGGGTTTGACAATCAAGGTGGGCAGGCTGGTCAGGTCTTCCCGGCCTTTTTCGACGGGGGACTTGAGGGTCAGTCGGGGGGGGGAGGCCTCCTCCTGAAGCAGATGCTTCACCAGCAGCAACTCCAGATCGGCGTCGTCCCCTCCGTTCACGGGCAGGCTGCGGGCCACGTGGCCCTCGGGGGCGAACTGGGCCACGGGGAAGCGATCGATCTCCACTTCCACCACATGGGAGTCGCGCTGCTCCAGGTGGGAGGCATCGCCCTCCTGCAGGGCGATGGTGGTGAGCAGGCGATCGTCGAGGGGCACCGCCACAAGCCGCTCCCCTTGCCGCTCCACATGGCCGAGCATCCGGGTGGTGTGGCGCTGAAGGATGCACTGCACACTGCCCTCGGGGGAGCGGCGGCGCCCCCCCTCCCGGGTGATCCTCACCAACACCCGGTCCCCATTCCAGGCGTGGTTGAGCTGGTGATCCCTGATGTAGATGTCTTCGCCCTCGTCATCCCGGAGGGCAAAGCAAAAGCCCTTGCTGGAGCAGCGCAGTCGGGCGGGAATCAGCTCAGGGCACTCGCGGCGCCTGAGGCCGTCCTCGTCCCGTTCCACCAGGGCCAGGCGCTCCAGGGCCTCCAGGCCGATGCGCAGTTTCTGTTGGTCGTCGGCCGCGGAGATCCCCAGGGCCTTTTCGAGCTGGGCCGGGGCCAGACAGGCGTCGGTGGAGAGCTGGTCAAGCAGGTCGGAGACCGTGAACTTCATCGTCAGGGAAGACAGGGGGGAGCAGGGCGTGAAGAGGGGGAGACGCGCCGACCGCCACAGACACGTCCGGCCATGGGGCGACGCAACGGGCCGTGAGGTGTTGAATGGAGTCTAGGAACCCGGGGGGACCTGATCCCCTCCCGCGGCGGCAGGGGCCTCCGTGGCGCCCTGGCTGGAGCGCAGGATCAGCCGCAGGCCGAGCACCAGGAAGCCCACGGAAGCCGCCAGCTGCAGCCAATCGGTGGGAATCACCCGGGTGAGTGATCCGCCCGCCGCTGACCCCAACAGGCTGGCCAACACCAGGGCCAGGGCACTGCCGGCGAACACCGCGCCAGGCCGGCTGGAGGTGCCACTGATGCTGACAATGGCCAGCTGGGTTTTATCTCCCAGCTCAGCCAAAAACACAGTGGCAAAGGTGGAGGCAAGCAGAGACAACATTGTGGGCAGGGCTTCAGAGCAGGGGAGGCGCCGCCGTTGGCGCCAGATGGAGCACCGCCTGGCGACCCAGCCAGAGGCCAAGTCCCACCATCAACACCCCCGCGGCGCGCTCCAGTTGCTGGGGCGCCATGAAGGACGACAGCCAGCGGCCCAGGAGAACCCCGACCAAGCTGGAGCAGATCAAGGCCAGAGAGGCCCCGAGGAAGACCACGAGCGGCCGCCCGGACTCCGCCGCCAGAAGCAAAGCCGCCAGTTGGGTCTTGTCACCGAGCTCGGCGAGGAACACCGTCACGGCGGTGCTCAGGAACACCTTCAGCCACCCCGCGGCTCCCGCCGCCGAACTGTTGGCAGGAGCTCCGGCTGACGAGGATGGTTGCGAAGAAGACTGGGCCGGCGAGGAGGGCTCCGTCGAGGGTTCAGGAGAGGTCATGGTTGGCGAAGCTCCCGCTGAAAGCGCCGCATCACCTTGCCACGGCCTCCGGTCTCACTGCGGATCTGCTGCTGGCAGAAGCGGATGGCCAGGGCGTCGGCCTCCTCCCCTTCGGCCCCCAGCTGGTCCATGATCGTGCCCACCCGACAGAAGGCCGGGCGGGTTTCATAAATCCGACAGCGCTGCCTGCCCGTGTCGTAGTGGATGCACCAGCCGTCGTCGCCCACCATCGCCAGATAGGCACGGCTTTGCTCCTCATCCAGCAGGGCCAGGGCTTCCGGTCGCAGATCTGGATCCAGACGACAGCAGGCGCCGCAGCCCTGAATGCATCGCCATGGCGGCGTGGAGCGGCAGCTCATCCCCTGTCTCCCGGAAGGTGCGGCTGAGGCTGTGACAAGCCGTCACAGTGGCGCCAAGTCTGAAGCACCGGCGGCCGGGGACCCTCTACGCTCCTGGCTGCACGCCATCCGCCTGCGGGACCTCCAGCATGGGCATCGACTTTCATCTGATTTCCAACTTTTTGGCGCTTGCGCTGATCACCTTGGCGGGTCCGGCTGTGATCTTCATCCTCTTCTATCGCCGCGGCGCCCTCTGAGGCCTCATCCGACGGGCTCCCTGTCCTCGCGGTCATGCCGGCGAGAGGGGGCGGCGACGGATCAGCGGGCCAATCCCAGGGCCATCACCGCTTCCTGAAACAGGGAGCGGAGATAGGGATGCTCGCCTTCACTCTGTGGCTGGGCCCAGGAGCCTTCCCAGGTGAGGCTGGAGCGCACTTCCTGCCCCGCGGCATTGCGGATCACCAGACCCTCTCCCCGCAACGCGCACCGGTAGAGGCGATCCCCCCGGAGCAACACCACCCCGTCGTCTTCTTGATGGCTGGGCCGCAGGGCCAGCAGGTCAAGGAGCAGACGTTGCTGGCCCTGCCAGGTGTCCTGGCGGAGCCGATAGGCCACATCCACCTTCTGGGGAAGGGGAAGGTCGCCCTCCCAGCGCCAGGCCATCGCTTGACGCTGGCTGCCGTCCTGGCTGAGGAGAAGCTGCAGGTGGCCTCCCCGCAGCAGTTTTTCCCGCTCCACGCGACAGCCCACGCTCCAGAACACGGGCATCGGGTGGGCCACACCAAAGGGGCCGAGCCGTTGCAGCTCCCGCCAAAAGGCGGGATCAATGCGCTCTAACCGCAGCAGGGCCTCCGGTTCCACCATCGGACCTCCCGGGTGGGTTCGCAGCCAGGTCTGGGCGAGCTCTTCCAGTCGCTCCTGCAGCGCGGCGAGGTTCACGGCGGCCACGGTGAAGCCTCCCGCCGCAGCGTGGCCACCATGGCGCTCCAGCAAGGAAGCACAGGCGACCAGGGCTTGATCCACCGCGAAGCCCCGTGGCGCCCGCACGGAAGCCCGCAACCGCCCTTGCCCGTCTCCCCCCAGCAGGGCCACAGGCCGGCCCAGCCGCTCCACCAGCCGGGCGGCGACGATCCCGATCACCCCATGGTGCCAATGGGATTGGGCCAGAAGCACGAAGGCGGGGCATTGAGGCCCATCGGCATCCAGCAGGGCCATCGCCTCCGCTTCCAGGGCTTGGCAAAGATCTCGGCGTTCTCGGTTCAAGGCGTCACACTCACGGGCCAGCTCCAAGGCCCGGCGCGGGTCGGAGGTGGTGAGCAGCTCCACCACGATCAGGGGGTCACCCAGCCGACCGACGGCATTGAGGCGGGGGGCGAGCTGAAATCCCACCGCCTCCGCGTCGATGGGCGCCTCCTCCAGGCCGGCGAGCCGGATCAGGGCGCGCAGGCCGGCCAGACGGGTGCGGGCCAACAGGGGCAACCCCTGGCGCAGCCAGCGGCGATTGACGCCATGGAGAGGCGCCATGTCCGCGATGGTGCCGATGCAAAAGAGCTCCAGGGCCATCTCCAAGCCATCCGGCCGGGCCAGGCGTTGGGCCAAGGCTGAGGCCAACACGTAGGCCAGACCCACGCCAGCCAATCCCCGATAGGGAGAGCCCGATGGTGTGACGGCGGGATGGAGGAGGGCCAGGCAGGTTGGCCGTGTTTCCGGGAGTGTGTGGTGGTCGGTGAGGATGACCTCCAGTCCAAGGGCGGCTGCCCGTTCCAAGGCCTCATGGGCGCTGACCCCGTTGTCCACGGTGATCAACAAGCGCACTCCCGCGGCCGCCAGACGGTCCACCATGGCCCGATTCAGTCCATAGCCCTCTTCCTGGCGACTGGGGATGGCGGGCTGGGGAGCGGCTCCAAGGCGCTGCAACAGGCCGCTGAGCAGGGCTGTGCTGGTCATCCCATCCGCGTCATAGTCGCCGCAGATGGCCACGGCCTCCCCGCTGCGCGTGGCCTGGACCAGGCGCGTGACGGCCCGCTCCAGATCGGGAAAGTGGCTGAGGGGATCGGGAGGTTCCGGTGGGTCGAGCAGGTCCGCCAAGGAGGCGGCGTCGGCGAGACCGCGTCGGCGCATCACTGCCCGTAGCTCCGGCGGCAGCCCATGGAAGGGTTCCTCCATGGCGGGCAGCGGGGCGGGGAGCCTCCAGGCGGAGAGGGGCACGGCGGCGCGGGGTCTGAGCGATTTCCGCATTGTGGAGGCGCCACGGGGCGTCCGCATCCCTCTGGCGGCAGCTGGCCCTCCCCCTCATGTCAGAGACTCTGAGAATGGTGGGGAAATGGAGCTTGGCGTGGCCCTGAAAGCGTTGCTTTGGGATGTGGATGGCACCTTGGCGGACACGGAGTTCCAGGGCCATCGGCAGGCCTACAACGCGGCATTTCGCTCCGCCGGCCTGCCCTGGCGCTGGGATGTGGCCACCTATCGGCAGCTGTTGGCGGTGAGTGGCGGACGTGAGCGCCTGCGTCACTTTTTCAGCCAAGTGGGGCAGGCGCCGCTGGACGATGGCCTGGTGGAAGCGCTCATGGCCGCCAAGCAGCGGGCCTACGCCAACCTCGCCCGCCAGGGCCAGCTGCCCTTGCGACCGGGAGTTCAAAGGCTGGTGGCGGAGGTGGCAGCCCGGGGCCGGCCCCAGGCCCTGGTCACCACCAGTTCTCGATCCGCCGTTGCCGCCCTGCTGGCCGGCCAGGGATCGGCCCTGGCCTCGGCCTTCTGCTTTTGGATCTGCGGGGAGGATGTGGAGGCCAAAAAGCCCAGCCCGCAGGGCTACCGGCAGGCGCTGGAGCGCTTGAATCTGCACCCCTGCCAGGCGCTGGCCCTGGAGGATTCTCCCCAGGGCCTGGAGGCGGCGACGGCTGCGGGGCTGTCCTGCCTGCTCACCCTGGGCGATTCCCCCACCACTGGCCCTGGCGCATGGTGGCGGCAGTCGCGGGCCGCAGTTGACCACTTGGGGGAGCGGGACCTGCCGACGCGGATTCTGCACGGCCCCCCCTGCGCACCGGCCCTGGTCACGCTTCCATGGCTAGAGCGGGTGCTGGAGGCGGTTGGATGAGCCCATCGATCCAGCGCACCCGTCTGGAACAGCTGCAACAGCGCTGGGGGCGGGTCATCAGGGCACAGATCGGAGATCGCTGGGCGACCGCGAGTGCGGCCTCACTGGCCCTTCTGGCGGGAATCTTCCTCGGACAGAATGTTGCGTCGATTTTGCTGTGGACGGTGACGGGCGGTCGCCCGATGGTGGTGCTGGGTTTGGTGGTCAGCCACGAGCTCGTGGTGCGGCTGCGAAGCCGCACCGTGGGGCAGGTTCCCTCCCTGGCCTGGGTGATGCTGGACAACCTGCGGATCGGGGTGGTGTTTGCCCTGATGCTGGAAGCGTTCAAACTGGGCAGTTGAGGCGCGAGCTCCAGCCAAGGCGGTAGTTCCGGCCGACCTGCCCCGGGCGCCGCACCAAGCCGTTCAACAGCCGGCCACGGTTGTGCTCAGTCCTCGTCTTCAGACGCATCGGTCACGGGGTAGACGAAGCCACGGGCCCGGCCGCTGAGAACGGCCTTGCCGATGGAGAGGGCCCGCAGCGCGGCATCCCCCGCCTTCGCTTTCCAGCGGGCATGGCGCTGATTCCGCTTGCCCTTGGACGTCTTCTTCTTGGGAACAGCCATGACTTCGCCCGTCTTGCCAAACCGAGATCATCCTGCGTCGGGCGACCTTCCGTCAAATCGCTAACATCTTCATCACATGCCTTAAGCAGTGGATCCTCAGCCACTTCCCGCTCACCCGCGGATTCCTGAAGCCCACACCCCGGAGAGTCCAATCGCCGCCGCCCCTTTGCGCGAGGTGGAGACCACCCCGCAACCTGTCGCGTCCCCCGCTGCCGATTCCCCGCCGCCGCTCAAGAGCGACAACAAGCCGGCTGAACGGGAGAGCAAGCAGATCGGGAACGCGGGCCGAACCACGGACAGCCCGAGCATCAAGCAGGAAAGGTCCGCTGGCAGTGAAAGCAAGACTGGCGGCGGCGCCAAGAAGGATGGTGCGCGAGCGGAGGGCACGGCCCCCCCGGCGCCGCGCTTCGGCCTGAGCGGCACACGCCCCTCTCCGCCCTCCTACAGCCAGATGCTCAGCGACATCCGGCAGGGGGTGGTGCAGGAGATTTTGCTCTCCCCCCGCCAACGGGTGGCCAGCCTCACTTACACCGACGGCCGCTCGGCGCAGGTGGCCATTTTCAATGAAAACCAAACCCTTCTGCGCACTGCCGAACAGCATCGGGTGCCCCTCTCCGTCCGGGATGAACGTCAGGAGGAAGCCATGGCGGGCCTCCTGGGCAATCTGTTGCTGGCCGCTCTGCTCCTGGGAGCACTGGCGCTGTTGATCCGTCGCTCCAGCCAGGTGGCCAACAAAACCCTCGGGTTTGGCCGCAGTCAGCCCCGCGTGCAGCCGGAGGGAACGGTGCCGGTGCGCTTTGAGTATGTGGCGGGCATCGCTGAAGCCAAGGAGGAGCTGCAGGAGGTCGTGACCTTTTTGAAGTCGCCGGAACGCTTCACCTCGATCGGAGCCAAGATCCCCAAGGGTGTGTTGCTGGTGGGCCCTCCGGGCACTGGCAAGACCCTGCTGGCCCGAGCCATTGCCGGAGAGGCCGGCGTGCCGTTCTTCTCGATGGCGGCGTCGGAATTCGTGGAGCTCTTCGTCGGGGTGGGCGCCAGCCGGGTGCGTGACCTCTTCCGCCAGGCCCAGGCCAAGGCTCCTTGCATCATTTTCATTGATGA
>JBKDSY010000139.1:0-7551 GCA_046340755.1 Cyanobacteriota bacterium | reverse complement strand
GGGATAAGGCTCCAGAAAACAGCGTTTGGTCTCACATCGGCCTTAATGTGGCAGGGAAGGAGGATGTTGATCGCGCCCATGAGGAGGCTCTCCGTAGCCAAGAGATCTATGCGATCCAATGGATTGAAACCCCGCGTATGCTTCACGGTGCCTATCAATTCTATCTGCAAGATCGGGATACAAACTGGTGGGAGATTCAATACGAGACCCGCTCGATTGATGATTTCTTTGCCTTGCCAGACCTCGCGTCAAATGATTAGGTATTTGCTGCAAATCCCAGTCGCCGCTGTGCGAATGATGAAGTCGTTTCAGCCCTGATCCGAGCGGATTCGGGAAGCGGCGAGGCCCTGTTCTCCTCGGTCTTCCTTCAGCAGACCACCCCCATCCAGCCCGCCTCTGCGAAGGATCCAAAGGCTGACGGGGCGGGCCCTCCCAGATCTCTATGGCCCTATTGAAGTGCGCAATCTTCGGGCGCTCCTAGCACAGAGAAAGAAGCTCATACTCTGTTTCTTAGCTTCCCGCAAACTCCGAACCAGCTCCAGCAACACCGCCACGCAAAACTCAGCCCGCCCCGCAAGCCCAGCCGATAGCATTGAGCCAGTATATGGAACGGAATGGCGCGTGTCCAGCTATTTCTCTCAACGGTCACGGCAGAGTTTCTGACCTACCGGGAGCACCTGCGCCACCTCCTCACCCGCCCCAACGTGGAGGTGAAGGTGCAGGAAGACTTCATCGTCACCGGAGATGAACCCCTGGAGATGCTCGACACCTACATCCAGGGCTGCGATGGGGCTGGATCACCTGCCGTGCCGGCGCCGCATGTCTCGCTACCCGGGCATCACCTTCATCAGTCAGCAAGATTTGCCCGCAGTCAGCGCCGTTCGCCGGGTTCGCCATGACGTTGTCCTTGCCAGCCTTGCACAACTGGCGGAGGCCCTGCGCCGGTGGAGATCACGGGCATGGACGGCGTGGGCCGCTCGTCCGACCTCAGCCCAGCGCCAACCAAGCATTGAGGTCATCGATGCCCTGAAAATCAAGCAGCGCCTCAGCCAAGGCCTCCAGGCGAGGGCGGGTCAGGCCGCGGATCTGGACCTCCTGCTCGGTAGACAGGCCACCGCAGCGGCGCCGAAGTAGGCGCAAGGTGATGTCCAGCTCCCCGGCTTGAAGCCCCTGCTCCAAGCCCTGTTCCAAGCCTTGAGCCACCCCCCGCTGCTCGCCAAGCCCAAAGATCTCTTTGTAGGCCACGCTTTGGGTGAAATCCTCAAGGGTGATGCCGCCCATGGCGCAGATCTCCGGGATGGGACGTGTTGAGAAGCGTGCCATCAGGATAGCGGCGGTGGCATCGGCGATTTGGGATTCCAGCTCGGAACCCGCGACGCGGGCGCGGATCTGGGCGGTGGTGGCGGGCAAGCGGTCCTCCTTTTCCAGCAGCAAGGCCAGGGTGCGGAGCAAGGGCGGGGCGTCTGGATTGGCCAGGGCGGGCTGAAGTTCCAGCCAACGCACGCGTTGCGCGAGGAATTCCGCCACGGGCTCTGGATCGCCAAAGGCCATGGAGCGGGAGGGACAGATCACCACCACCTGCCAGAGGCGGATGGTGGTGTTTTGCAGGAGGAAACGGGCGCTTTCGGCATAGAGCCGCAGGAAAAACTCGGGGTCGGCCGCCATCTGGGCTTCCAAGATCAGGGCCGGCAGGTCGTTGCGCTCTGCGGGCGGCAGGAACAGTCCGTCCGGCCGATGTTCCAGGGCCTTGAACACCGGCGCGGAGAATCGATAGCCGCTGGCTTGGGGCGGGAGATCGTCCAGGAGCTGGAGGATGCGATCCGGCTGGCTCTGGAAGAGCCAAAAGAAGAGTTTGTCGCTGGCGGTCATCGGGCTGACGGGCAGGCCATGGGCCTCTTGCGCACACGGCCGATGCTCAGCCCACCGCCAACCAAGCATTGAGGTCATCCGCGCCCTGAAAATCAAGCAGCGCCTCAGCCAAGGCCTCCAGGCGAGGGCGGGTCAGGCTGCGGATCTGGACCTCCTGCTCGGCAGACAGGCCACCGCAGCGGCGCCGGGGCAGGCGCAGGGTGATGTCCAGCTCCCCGGCTTGAAGCCCCTGTTCCAAGCCCTGCTCTAAGCCCTGCTCCAAGCTTTGAGCCAGCCCCCGCTGCTCGCCAAGGCCAAAGATCTCCTTGTAGGCCACGCTCTGGGTGAAATCCTCAAGGGTGATGCCGCCCATGGCGCAGATCTCCGGGATGGGACGTGTCGAGAAGCGTGCCATCAGGATAGCGGCGGTGGCATCGGCGATCCAGGATGGGGTAGCACCAAGAACGTCTGGTCCCGGGCGTCCTCCCGCAACAGGGCGGAAGAAACGGATGGCCTCGGACCATTGACAAAAGCAGGCCGGCGCAATGATTCAGCCACGGATTGTACGTCGTGATTTTCATCATTTCTTGAGTGAAGCCTCCCATTGGGGGAAATCGCTTGGGCCCCTGGGCTCCCTTGCGATGGCGCCTGTTGTGCCAGGCGATGACCACGCCATTCGATAGACCGTCGGCCAAGACTTGGCACAGAAACTCAGCGCCTGCTCGGGCCTCCGCCCCATGACCACCTGTTTCCGGGTGATCCTTTACAACATCTTAAGATGCGGGTTCATTCCTTCCGGTATGCATTAAACTCCAAATTGATCGTCGAGGCAGGCGTGGGAGCGGGATGAAAGGTCATGCATGTTTATATCCTGCCAGTCTGTATGGTCAAGCCACTGTGCCCGGTCCCCCAAAGCCTTTGCGCACTCGGCCAAGTCACCCGGCACAGCCTGGAGCCCACATGGGTGGTTCATCATCGCTCACTCCTCCCCCGGGACAGGACTCCCCGCCAGGGCAAGGATTCGTTCCATTCCGACCGCAACCCGCGACGCGGCCCCGGCCGTTGAAGGCGCTTTCCACACTGATCCTTCGCGCACTGTTGGCGGCTGGGCTGACCGGAAGCCCGCTGCTCGCTGAAACGAGCCACGCCCAGCCCTTGGAGGCCGCGGGCGGGATGGCCACCATCCTCTGGAGAGCCCCGTCTCGCCAATCGCTCGCGATCCAAAGGCAGCTCAACTTCACAGGCAGCGTCACCGCCGACACCTCCACCCAATCGGAGAGTAGATCGCCAGGCCAGGTCTTCATCCTATCTGGCCAGGTCAACGTGGACCTCCTGGCCCAAACCTTGCTGAGCACCTATGGCGACATGCGCGATGGTGGCTTGATCCTGCGGCGGGGAAGCCGGGGGGAAATCTCCATCAGCACCGACCCTTCCCTTCCTTTGGGAACCATTGCGGTGGATCGGGGGGGGCAGGACATCATCCTCTTCCATTCCAGGGCCAAACCCCGCGGCGAAGACCTCGTCCAAGCCCTCAAACCTCTTCTGAAATGACCTCGGCTGCCCGTTTCGCCTTGCCGCTGACTGACGCGCTGAAAACCCTCCTGTTGGGGTTCGCGGGTCTGCTCCTCTGGCCCGCCCAGGCCCCGGCCGGCAACCTCGCCGTCAAGGATCCCCAAGGCACCACCCTTTTCGCCTATGGCACCAGCCAAGCCCTGCTGATCTGGGCGGGCGACTACCAAAACCCATTCTGGAAAAAGCTCAACAATATTCGCAATGAAGTGGGCAAGGTGGAAGCGGAGCTGAAACGGCAGGGGTTCCAGGTCACCGTGATCGCTAACCCGAAAGCCACCGAGCTGAGGGGATCGATCGAAGCCTTTGTGCAGCGCTATGGCTTTCAACCGGACAGCCGCCTGGTGATCTACTACGCCGGCCATGGCTGGACACGCAACAACACCGACGGTTATCTGGTGCCCATTGATGCTCCCGATGCCAGCACTGTGCAAGGTGACATTGATTTTGCCAAGCGGGCCCTGAGCATGGAACAGATCATGTCGTGGTCCAAGCAGATGGAAGCCAAGCATGTGCTCTTCGTCTTTGATAGTTGCTTCTCTGGCGCCATCTTCAAGGTTCGCTCCGCTTCGTCCCCGCCCAAATATCTCGAGCGCAAGATGAGCCTGCCTGTGCGCCAGTTCCTCACGGCAGGTGATGCCAATGAGGAGGTGCCAGCCCAGAGTCTGTTCACACCCTTGCTGGTGCGTGGTCTTGAAGGTGCCGCCGATTACAACCGTGATGGCTATGTCACCGGTTCGGAATTGGGGGGATACCTCCCCGAGGCCATGGCCTCCTACACCACCTCCCAGAATCCGCAATACGGCAAGATTCGCGATCCTCGGCTCGATGAGGGCGACCTCGTGTTCCAGAACCCCAGCCCCTCGCCCCTGCCGCTCCCTGAGTTCCGGGCGCCGGTCCAACCCCCTCCCGCCCGGCCGGCCCAACCCGATCCCCCGCGCCCGGCCGCCCCCCTGGCGACCCCGCCTGCGCAACCCCCCAGCGCCCCAACGGTTGCCCCCCCAGCAAAGATCCCCGGCGCAACCCCCGCGCTGACCTCCACGCGCTCGTCCGTCACGGGCGAATCCATCATGAGCAGCGCCCAAGCTGAGGATCAAGCGCGCTTGGCCTTGCCCCGGGGGGCGGTTGAAGAGCGCAGCCAGTGCAAGATGGTCAATGTGGCGGGGACGGATCGTCACCGCTGCACGATTTGGTATGCGCTGCCAGCCACCAGCTCGACGGGTTTGTTGCCCTGAGCGCCGTGTCCTCCTTCCCTTTCCCCCTCCGGCGATGCCCCCCTTCACGGAAGCCAGGCCTGGCCGCGGGACCTATGCTGAAGCGGCCCGAAATCGCATCCCAAGGTGAGCAGTGACCTGGGGGTTGAACGCGACAGGATTTTCATCAGCTACCGCCGCGATGATGCCCGCGCTGCCAGCGGCAGGCTGTGGGATTGGCTGCGCATTGGCTTTGGCCGCGACCATGTCTTTCGCGATGTGGCGAGCATTGGAGCGGGAAAATGGCGCGTCAAGATTGAACAAGCCCTCAGGGCCAGTTGCGCCTGTGTGGCCGTCATCGGCCGCCGCTGGGCCGATGGCACCAACCTCCCCCGGCTCCAGGATCCCAACGACATGGTGCGCCACGAGCTGGAGACCGCCCTGGCCTGCGGCGATCGCGAAGAGCTCACCCTGATCCCCGTTTTGGTGGAAGACGCCCAGCTCACCACCATCCCCTCCGACCAATTGCCCGCGAGCCTGCAACCGTTGCTCGCCGATTGGAACGTTCTGGCCCTCAGTGAAATGGGGTGGGATGAAGACACTCTTCGCCTGATTGAGGCACTGGCCACCGCCACGGGCTTGGCCGTGAACCCGGAGCTGCGGGAGTGGATGGAGCTGATGGCGGGCGCCCGGGAGGGGCTCAGCCGGGCCCGTGGGGGGGGGCTGCCCTCCCCCACGGGCGCAGAGGGTGAAGCCCAGGCCCTCGAAGGCTTGCTCCAGCGGGTGGCGGGGGCTGAGCAGACGGAGCGACCAGCCCTCAAGGCCGCCCTTTCGGCCCTGGCCGCCGGCCATACGCTGCTGGCGGAGCAGTCGTTTGAGGAGGAATGGGAGGCCAGCCAGCGGCTTCGGCAAGCCGCTGAGCAACAGTTGGCCTACGAGCGGAGGCGGGAAGCGGACGCCGCTCGCCACATTGCCAACCTGGCCCTCGTGCGGGGGGATCTGACCAAGGCGCTGCGGTTCTTGCAACGGGCCCTGGAGGCCTGGCCAGAGGACTTCGATGCGCTGTGGGAACTGGGCTATGCCTGGATCAGCCGGGGCGATCTGGCCCGGGCCCGGGGGGTGTTTGAGACCCTGATCCACCAGGGCGCCACCCTCGGGGAGCCGCGCCAGGAAAGTCGAGGCCATAAGGGGCTGGGCGACGTGCTCGTTTCCCTGGGCGATGTCCCCGGGGCCCTGGCCTCCTACCAGGCGGCACTGGCGTTGGATGAACGCCTGGTTCAGGGGGATCCGGCCCATGGCGAATGGCAGCGGAATCTGTCCCTCAGCCAGGAGCGTCTCGGCAAGGTGTACATGCTCCAAGGCGATGCAACCGCGGCCTTGATGGCCTATGAGGCGAGTTTGGCCATCCGCGACCGTCTGGTCCAGCGGGATCCGGCCAACGGCCAGTGGCAGCGCGACCGGGCGGTGAGCCTGGAACAGCTGGGCGATGGGCGCATGGCGAAAGGCGAGCGGGCTTCAGCCATGGCCGCCTACGAGGCGAGCCTGGCCATCCGCGACCATCTGGTCCAGCGGGATCCAACCAACACCTTGTGGCAGCGCGACCGCGCGGTGGCCTTGGAAAAGCTGGGCGCGGGGCGGATGGCGCAGGGTGATCCCGATGGGGCGTTGGCGGCCTACGAGGCAAGTCTGGCCATCCGCGACAGCCTGACCCAACGGGATCCGGCCAATCAGCAGTGGCAGCGCGACCGCGCGGTGAGTCTTGACAAGGTTGGCGATGGGCGGTTGGGGCAGAACGATCGGGCCGCCGCCCAGGAAGCCTATGGGGCCAGCCTCGCCATCCGAGAGACCCTGGTCGCCCGAGATCCCGCCAACACCGACTGGCAGCGGGATCGTTTCGTGAGCTGCATCAAGATCGGCGATCTGTTGCAGGCCCAGGGAGACGAGCCCGCGGCCCTTGCCGCATTCCAGGCCGGCCTCCCCATCGCCGAAGGCCTGGCAAGGCGCGATCCCACCAACGCGCAATGGCAACGCGATCGCGCCATCTGCCACGGCAAGATCGGCGATGGGCTGGTGGCGCAAGGCGACCTTGGTGGCGCGGTGGACGCCTACCAACGGGCTCTGGCGATCAGCGACCAGCTGGCCAACCGCGAGCCGGCCCATCCCCAGTGGGCCTTGGATGTGGCGCTGGCCTGCGCGAAACTCGGTGCCCTGGACGATGGACTGCCCGTGTCCGAAAGGATGGCCCATCTCTCCCGGGGCCAAGCCATCCTGATGGCGCTGGAGGCCTCGAACAAACCCGCCGCCTGCCAGGAATGGGAAGCGTGGTTTGCCCCCAGGCTGCAACAGCTGCAGGGCGGCGCATGAGCTGCAGGGTGGCGAATGAGGCCGTTCGCCGTTCCCCTTACCAACCCTCCGCCACCACCGGATTGGTGAGGCTGCCGATCCCCTCGATCTCCACGCTCACCACATCCCCCGGCCGCAGCCAGCGGGGTGGGGTGGCCGCCATTCCCACCCCCTCGGGCGTGCCGGTGAAGATCACCGTGCCTGGGAGCAGGGTGGTGCTGCCGCTGAGAAACGCGATCAGCGACGGCACGTCGAAGATCATGTCGCTTGTGTTGCCGTCTTGAACAATCGCGCCGTTGAGGGTGGTGCGCAGGCCGAGGGCCAGGGGGTTGGGGAGCTCGGCGGGGGGCACGAGCACCGGGCCCAGGGGCGCGAAGGTGTCAAAGGTTTTGCCGCGGCACCACTGGCCGCCGCCCCACTGCTTCTGCCAGTCACGGGCGCTGACGTCGTTGCCGCAGGTGAAGCCCGCCACCACCGCCAGGGCCTCGTCGCGGCTCACGTTCTTGCAACGGCGACCGATCACCACCACTAGCTCCCCCTCGTAGTCGACCTGCTCACTGGCCAAGGCCGTGGGCAGGGTGATCGGCCCTTCCGGATC
>JBKDSY010000138.1:0-2002 GCA_046340755.1 Cyanobacteriota bacterium | reverse complement strand
GAGGCTGCCGTGCAGGCGGGCCTGTGGCGGCGCCAATACGGTCGCAGCCATGGCACCGGCCTGGCCGATGCCCTGATCGCCGCCAGCGTGGCGGCAGCGGGTGTCACCTTGGTCACCCTCAACCGCCGCCATTTCCCCATGCTGGCCGATGTTCTGGTGCCCTACGCCAAGCCCTGACGTCATGACCAAACGTCTGATCGAAGCGTGGCTGCCGACTTCCGACCTAACTGAGCCCATCCGGATCGGCGGCCTGGGCCGCCTCAAGCTGCTGACCCCAAACGGCAATGGAGCAACCCCAGTCTGCCCATGAATGTGTTCGGCTTCTGGAAGGGTGCGGAGATTGCCCAGCAACTGGGTCTCACGGGCCAACAGCCCGATCGCCGCCAATTCGATGGCGCGCTCAACCCTGCCGTTCAATCAAACACGTGACCATGGGCATAGCGCTCCTGGTGGCCGGCGGCCTCCGTGAGGGCCGCCACGTTGTCGCGGGTGAAGAAGCCGTCATACCCAAGGCAGCGCTGCACATATTCGGTGATCAGGCCGGAGTGGGCTGACGCCTTGGAGAAGATCTGCTTGAGATTGGGTTGGTCGGTGCATTCACCCACCACCTGGGCCAGAAAGGGCACCCCCTGCTCCCGCAGACGGCGCACAACAAAATCCACATGGGTTTCGCCATCCACGGCGCCATCAACGACTTCATAGGCCATGTGATGCATACGGCGGCCAAAGTTGCGCACAAAGTCTTCCGTGGGCATGGGCAGATTCACCAGGGAATTGAGATAGGAAGGCGTGTTGTTTGCGGTGAACACCCGGGCAGGGGAGCACTTCTCATCCGTGACAGCGGGGCTGCGGGTGACATTGGTGGAGGAATTCATCTCCTGAATGTTGTACGCCCCCCAGAAGTAATAGGGCACCATGGTCAGATACTCCAGAATCGCATCTTCCCGTTCCCCAGCCAGCACCCGGGTGGCCATGTGGTCGAGACGGATGGGGAAATGACTTCCCTCCAATTGTCACCTCAACTCCCTTGAGCTGGGTGAAATCACAGAAGGCGATCTCTCCGGGCGCAGAGGTCAAGGGGAACCTCACCTCCGGCCCAGGACCCTGCGGCATCTTCCAGTCCTTTACCCGCCGCTGCAGCGTTCGGTGGGCAGGACTCCAGTCCACATCAGGCTTTTGCCTTTGCAGATGTTCCTCCTCCCACACCCCCTCCGTCGGATCCGGCCGCGTGCGGCCACGGGATTGCCCCGCCTTGGGCTGCAGCTCATCCGTTTCAATCCGGCGGGCACTGCGCACCGAGGTGCCCGCCGCTGCCGCTTCCTGGCTGCGGCCAGCTCGTCGTTGGGCCGTGCCAACCGATGTATGCTACATACACCAGGAGTCAGGGAATGCGGCGCACCCAGATCTATCTCTCGGAACGGGAGCGGCAGGGCTTGCAGGCCCTGGCTCTGCGCAGTGGCCGCAGCCAGAGCGACCTGATCCGTGAGGCGGTCGACAGCTTTCTGGAGCGCCATCAACCGGAGGGTCGCCTGGCCAGGCTGCGTCAGGCCCGGGGCCTCTGGGCCGATCGCGATGACCTGCCCAGCTGGCCTGAACTGCGGCGCGAGCTCGATCGCCAGCCGCTGGCGGGCGCCTGATGGGCCATCCGAATCCCACGGCCCTGTTGGTGGTGGATACCGACGTGCTGATTGATTACCTGCGCGATCAGGCCGAAGCGGTCGCGTTTCTGGAGGGTTGTGCGCAACGACTGGCTCTGTCGGTGGTAAGTGTGGCGGAGCTGTATGTGGGGGTGCGGGAGGGCGAGGAGCGCCCCCGGCTGGATGCGTTCGTGGCGGCCTTCGAGGCGCTGCCATTGGAACGCGAGGCTGCCGTGCAGGCGGGCCTGTGGCGGCGCCAATACGGTCGCAGCCATGGCACCGGCCTGGCCGATGCCCTGATCGCCGCCAGCGTGGCGGCAGCGGGTGTCACCTTGGTCACCCTCAACCGCCGCCATTTCCCCATG
>JBKDSY010000137.1:0-2016 GCA_046340755.1 Cyanobacteriota bacterium | reverse complement strand
CCTTGAAATCAGCCCTAGGCTGCAGCTTCCTTCCCCATCCGCCCGTGCCCTTGAGTGCTGCCAGGAAAGGTCAGCGGCTGCGCCTGCTCTCCCTTCCCAGCCATCCGGCCCTGCGCCAGCGTCTCCATTCCATGGGCATCCAGCCCGGAGCCGAGTTGGAGGTGCTCCGGCGGGGCTTTCCCGGCGGCCTCCTGCACGTGGCCTGTGGCCTGCTCGAATTCATGCTCCGCCAAGACCAGGCGGAAGAGATGACGGTGGCGCCCATCAATGCCCAGGCCTGATCCGGGCCCAGCCGCTGCCTAGGCCCACCCCGTGAGCCAGCGGCCCCCTTGGTACACCACCAGGGCCAGACTCCAGGCCAAACCCAGGGACCAGCCCAGGGAGGTGAGGACAAAAGCCCGACTCTTGGATTCCTTCAGTTGCGCCGCAACCGTTCCCAGGCATGGGGTGTAGAGCAACACGAAGGTCATGAAACTCAGGGCCTGCAGGGGCGTGATCGCTGCCCGCACGCTGCCGGCCAGTTGGGCTTCCGTGGTGCGATAGATCACCGCCAAGGCCCCCAGCAGGATCTCCTTGGCGATGAAGCCAAAGAACAGCGACACACTCAGCTCCGGATTCAGGCCAATGGGCCCCAGGAGGGGATGCAAGGCCCTGCCGATCGCCTCCGCGTAGGTGGGCTGGCCCGCTTCGATCGCCCCGGGGGGGAAATGGGTGAGGAACCAGATGGCCGTGGCGCCCACAAGGATGAACACCCTGGTGGTGACAAAGAAATTCATCATCGAGCTCCACCCCCGCCGCAACACGGTGCTCACGCTGGGCGAGCGATACGGGGGCAGCTCCAACACGAAGGCCTCTCGGCTGGGATAAACCTGCTTGAACAGCAAGCCCGTGATCACCGCCGCCGCAAAACTGAGCAGATAAAAGGCAAACAACACCATCCCTGGCGCCCACCAGGGCCGAGGAAAAAACACCCCCACCAAGAACACAAAGACCGTCAATCGTGCCTGGCAGAGGGCAAAGGGGATGCAGAGCATGGCCAGTAGCCGCATGCCCCGATCCCGGATCACCCGGGTGCCCATGATGGAAGGAACATTGCAACCAAATCCCATCACCTGCAGCACAAAGGAGCGGCCATCCAGCCCCAGCCAGCGCATGAACCCATCCATCAGGAAGGCTGCCCGGGGGAGATAGCCCGAATCCTCAATGATGCCAATCAACACATAGAAGAGAAAAATCAGGGGCATGAAGGTCGCCACCGTTCCCACCCCCAACCAGATCCCGTCGAGCAGGAAACTCTTCAGCAGGGGCGGCGCCCCCAGGCTGGCCAGGGCCGGTTCCCACAACCTTGCCTGCACCCCATCCAAAAGGGCGCCCAACAGATCCTGCAGAGGGGTGGAGCAACACCCGATCCACGGCCCGGGAGCGCCGATGGCGCAGTCCCTCCGCTGGCAGGGTCACAAACCGGGCCACCAGATCCTGTTGCAGGGCATCCAGCTCCTCCTGAGGGCGGGGCACTGGGTCCCCGACCTCCCCCCGTGTCTTCCCCTGGCGGTGCAGGTGCCGCAGCAACTCCCCCATGCCTTGTCGTTTCTTGGCGCTCACCGGCACCACGGGCAGCCCCAAGGCCTCTCCCAGGCCCCCATGGTCGATGGTGATGCCGAAGCGTTGGGCCTCATCGCTCATGTTCAACGCCGCCACCAGCGGCAGCCCCAGGGCCCGCAGCTGGAGCAACAGCCGCAACTGACCGCTGATCTGGCTGGCATTGAGCACCACCAACACCGCATCGGGCGGGGTGTGGCGCAGAAAACGCTGCACGATGGCTTCGTCTTCACTGCTGCCGGAGAGGTCGTGGAGGCCAGGAAGGTCCACCAGGGCGTAGGGCTGGCCCCGGGCATCCGCCGGCAGGGGGCCCCACTCCAGCTCCATGGTGAGCCCGGGCCAGTTGGCGATTTGGGCATGGCCGCCCGTCAGGGCGTTGAACAGGGTCGACTTGCCGGTGTTGGGCAACCCCACCAG
>JBKDSY010000136.1:0-26126 GCA_046340755.1 Cyanobacteriota bacterium | reverse complement strand
CACCACCAGGCCCGCGAGTCGGAGCTGCATTTGTTCTCGGCTGGCATCGGCGGGGATCTCCCCCCGTTCCTGAATGGACTGCACGAGCCCCAGCAGCCGTCCCTTGTGGCGTTCATCACCTTGCAGCAGCCGGTCGCGGATCGTGCGCAAGTGCACGGGCAGATCTTGGGATTCCCAGTTGCAGATGATCTGCTCCCCGGCAATGGTTGCCACCAACTCCCCGGCCGGCAGATTCTGATCGCAGTGGGCACTGACCAGAGACAACAGTTTCTGGGTGAGGAAGGGCTGGCCTCCGCTCCAATGGAGAACCGCGTCGAGGACGGCGGAGGGATCCGCCACCCGGCCCACCAAGCCGGCCAACAGGGGTTTGGCGTCCCGACGGTCCAGGCCGGTGAGCTCCACCGCGTGGCCAATGTTGAACGCCGACCGGTTTTGGTCACGAATCAAGTCGTAGGGCGTCGCGACGCCGAGGAAGCAGAAGCTCAGGCGCTGATAGTTGGGGTGCTCAGTACGGCGCTCATGAAGGGAGCGGATCATGCCGAAAAAGCCGTCCGTGTCAAACGACAGGCTGAGCAGGTTGTCGACCTCCTCCACGAAGATCACGATTGCTCCCGTGATATGTGTGAGCAGGATCTTGTCAATGAACTCTTCAAAGCGGTTCACAGGACTGAGCACTTGGATGGCGGCATCTTTCCACCAGGCGCTGAAGGTCACCACCTCCGTCAGGCCCAGATCCTCCAGCAAGCGTTTGATCGTGCCGGCATACCACTGGTCCTCCGTTGGCGAGGTGCCGCGGGATTGGGGGTCAATCACGGCACAGGTCACCCCTTCGGCCTCAAGCCGTCGCATGGTGCGCACCCGCAGGCTGGATTTGCCCATCTGGCGGCTGTTAAAGACAAAGCAATCGTCCCCGCCCCGTAGCCGCCTGTAGAGGTCCTCATCGGCGGGGCGTTCCACGTAGAACGCGCTGTTGCCATCAAGGCTGCCGCCAACTTTGTAGGTGGAATGGTCGGCCATCTCAGGGGGTCAGCCGGTCGGCGAGGTAGCTGGCGTACAGCTGGCAGCGGAAGCGTTCGAGGTTGCCTTCAGGAACCAGAACACCCAGGCTTTCCAGCTTAAAGGCTAGCTCCGAGCGTAGCTTCACGGGCTCCCTGCTGTCCAACACCTGCCGCAAGGCATCGCCCAATTCCGGGCGGTCTTCCACGGCTTTGAGGATGCCGCGCAGGTGACTGCCAAAGACCCCCGCCTCGGTGGGCGCCTCATCCAGGAAGCGGGTCAGGGGAAGGCCATAGGCCAGCTCATAGAGCCCCTTGCGTACCAGATAAGGATGGCCGCCCACCAGTTCCAGCAATTGGCCGACTTCCGCCTCACTCAATGGCAGGTTGTGTAGTGCTACCAATTGGCGCACCTGCTCTGGGGTGAGTTCCCCAAGCTCCACGGATAGCCCGACATTGAAGGGTGACTGGTTGATGTCTTTCTGGAGGTATGACTCCTGGGAATGGGAGAGCACGAGCCGAAAATGCTCCCAGAGAGGATTGCTGCGGGCTCGCTCATGCCAACTGCGTAACAGGCCGCAGAAATCGGTTTCGATCGCTTGATGGGCGAAGACGCGATCAAAGTTGTCGATCGCCAAGACCAGAGGAGTGGGGTCGGGTTTGAGCAGGTAGGTCTCGAAGTAATCAGTGCTGTTGTCGTTGGCGCCAAAAATCTCGTCCCAATAATCCTCAGCCCGAACACGCAAGCCAAATTCTTTGCCCACCGACGCGCAAAACCACTTCATGAAGTCGTCCGTATTGTCAAAAAACTTCTGATCAGTGCCTTCCAGGTTGATGGCCACGGTTCGATGTCCTTTGCCGCTGGCGTGGGCCAATAGGCGAGCCGTCAGGCTTGATTTGCCAAAGCCCTTGGGACTTTTGATGCGAATCAAGGCGCCGGGTTTGTCCAGTTCGGCGCAGCAGCGTGCCTCATCGGCGGGGTGGATGTAAAAGGGGGAGTCGTGCCGCACTGGGCCTTCCGGGATCTCCACTGCCACTTCCGCCGCCGGGCCGGCAGAGGTGGTCGGGGTTGGCGGAGCGGGATCCGGGGCGCTGGGGCCAGCCGGGGAGGAGGAGGATGCGGCGTTTGACGACCGCCGCTGTTGCTCCACCAGTTGTTTCGCCACCTGGCGGATGCCGCGGGTGATGGAGAGGAAAGCCTCATCGCGGTTGCTCCAGTTGGTGACCGGCTTGGCGTTGTCTGGCAGGGCCTGGAGGCGGGCCAGGGCGCTGCCCGTCCAATCCGCTGGCCTGAGAATCACCGGGATCACGCAGGCTTCGCCTGCTTCGTGGCGTTCCAGGGCCCGGCTGAGCTCCTTGTCGTTGCAGTAAGGGGACGCCAGAAAGCCAGAGCTGACCAGGCAGAGGATGATGTCCGCCGCTTCCAGATTGGTGTCTATAGCGCCAGCCCACTCCTGACCGGCGCTGATTTTCCGGTCATGCCAGAGGTCGATCACCCCCTCGCGCTGAAGGGCCGCCAAGTGGTCGCCCAACTTTTCGCGTAAGGCCTCATCCTTGTGGGAATAGGAGATGAAGAGGCGGATCGGTGTGGGGTCTGACATCTGACGGATCAGCTTTACTCCATTGTGCGCTGATTTGAGGCGTTTGGGCGGGCGTCAGTTTGCCCACGGCGGCTCGGAGAGCGTTGGACCGCCTCCCGTTCCGGCGTTAGGTCAAGGAAGGAGCCTAGAGGGTGAAGTTCTCGCCGCCCGCGCGCTAATATTTACCTCGCCGCGTTTGGGCCCGATCGCCCAACGCCGCCGTGCCAACTCTGGGCCGAAAGCATCGAGTGCCACCGCGTGTTTTGGCGACGCGGGCTCCGATGGCACCATCCCGCCCAAGCGAGTGCGGGCCCGCGCGCGGATCCAGAAGCGGCTGAAGCAACTGGAGGCTGAGGAGCGCTTCACGCTCTCGTATCCGTGGTCGCGCCATCCGTTTGTGGGCCTGTTGCGTGGAGTTCCGCGCTCAGAGTGGCCTGCCATCAAGGATTTTGCGACGCCAACGCAATACGCTGGCCAGGTCGAGCGGTTCGCCTTCAAAATCAATGTGCCGGATGTCCTCCGGGCTGCGGCCGGCGGCCAGCTCTCGCTTCAGGAGGCTGCTGATCTCCATCCAGCGCACATTGGGGAAGGCTCGGTGGTCAGTGCGGGGGCTGGGGAAACGTTCACGGTTGTTTTCGTTCCATCGCCGAAGGGATGCAGGCCCAAGAACGCGTTTTCTTGCTGGCCATCCATCATCGAAGCCATCATCGGCAAGAGACTCCCCATCGAAGTCCCAGCCCTCTGGGCCAGCGGGCCGCCCGATGACGAGCATCACCGGGAAGGGTTGCTGGGTCCAGGTGCACACCCAGCGGGGTTTTTTGATGGAGAAGATGTCCCGGCCGTCGGCACGGCGGTGGAGGTGGGAGGGGCCGGCTTTGAGCTGGAGATAGAGGTAGGCGCCGGTGCCATTGCCGTCGTCGTCGGTGAACTCCAGTTGCAGGTCAAGGCCGTCGTCTTCGTCGGGGGTGATCTCTTGCCATTTTTGGTTGGCGCTGGTGATGCGGGCGCCCACCTCGAGCAAGAGCAGCTTGCCCTTGCGCCGGGCGGTGAGCTCCGGGAGCTCCAGCTCGCCGAGGGCTTCGGCCTGGCGGCGCAGCGAGGTGTCGGTGAACAGACGTTCCAGGTTGTCGTAGAGGGGGAATCGTCGGTCGCAGTCATCGCACACCACATTGGCTCTCTCGCCGACTCGGGCAAGTTTCTTCATCAACACTTCTTCATTACCCTTGGGTGCCTTGCAATGGGGGCAGATCCAGTGGCGTCGGCGTGCCACGGTTTCGGCGGTTGCGCGCAGGTGGTTGTCGATGAATAGGGCGAACTGAACCCTTTCGGTATCCGCCACCTCGGGGCCGACGTGCAGGGTGATCAGTCCTTCACGGGCGTTTTCACGTCGCAGCTGCACCGCCAGTGCTTGACCGCTGGCTAGCGTGGGTGTAGTGGTGAGGGTGAGGAATTCAGCCGCATCGCGCCACAGGTTCTGTAGGCAGAACACGCGGGTTTCGGCCAGGCTTACCACCAGGGTGGCGTGGATCTCATCCAGCCAGCCTCGCACCGCATAGCTCACGAACCGTGGCGGCAGGGCCGGCGAGGGGGGGCGCTCGCGACCGCAGTGGCTGGGGAACACGAGCTGGCCGCCCTGGCGCAGGCAGATCTTGCGGTCTTGCAGCTGGCGCTCCAGTTCAGCTAGCAGTGCTTGCTCCTCGGCGGGCTCCAGCCGGGGTTGATCGTCGGCGAAGGGCAGGGCGGCGGCGGCGATTGCCCCGACCGGGAGTGCACCGAGCTGAGGTTCGGCCTGGCGGAGGCGCCGGAGCACCGCCTGGCCGTAGACGCCCACCCACTCGGGCTTGAGCAGCACGTATGTGCCGTAGTCGAGTTGTTTGAGCACGCCTGGGCCATCGAGAAGGCCGAGCACAGTGAGTAGGGAGGGATCGTCGAAGCCGGGGGTGTGGACCCTCGGCCTCAGGAGCTCGCGCAGGTCTTTGAGGGTGAGCAGTGCCTTGCCCTGATCCCGTAGCCGAAGAATTTCGCTCTTGATTTCCTGAAAGAGCCGCGGTGAGGTGTGGCGGGGCAGTTTGTCCCAGGCGATGGCGTCGTGGATGGCTTGTTGCAGCGCTTCGCAGCCGCTGCCGTCGCGGGCACTGGTTTCCAGGATCGTCAGCTGCTCCTCCTTGGCGAAGGTCTCCAGGCGGACGCGGTCGGCGCGAAAGCCCGCGTCCACCCGGGCGGCCACCAGGAGCTGGGGCGGTGGATCAGGCAGGCTGCGGCGCAGGGCGGTTTGCCATTCGTGCAACCCCTCGAGCACTTCGTCGCGGGAAGCGTCAAACAGCAGCAGCACCAGAGCGGCGCGATCCAGAAAGAGCTGGTGGATCAGGCGCTGATCAGCCTGCCCGCCAAAATCCCAGAGCCACACCTCCCGCTGGGGCTGGACCGTCTCGGGGGACGTGGGCTGGGGTAGGGGCAAGTGAGTGCACCAGGCGCCGATGGTGGACGCACTTGGTTGAAAGCTGCCGGTGGCGAGCCGATGGGTGAGGCCCGTTTTGCCAGCGCCGCTCTCGCCGACCACAAGAACCTTGGCGTTGGTGTAAACGCGGGAGGCGTCCGGGTTCGCGGGAAGGGTGGGTGGTGTCTGGGGATCGAAGGGCCAGAACAGCACCAGCCCAAACCCATCGGCAGCCCAGACCCTCCCATCCGGACTCCAACCGACGCTGATCACCCCGTTCTTGTGGCCCTTGAGAAGGGCGAGCTGGGTGCAGCTTTTGGCATCCCAAAGCCGGACCGTGCCATCGTCGCCGCCGCTGACCAACCGAGCGCCATCCGGGCTCCAGCCAACGCTCTTCACTGGACCCCAGTGGCCCTCGAGGACGGCCAGTTGGATTGTCCTTGCGGCATCCCAAAGCCGGACTGTGCCATCATCGCCGCCACTGATCACCTGTAGGCCGTCTGGACTCCAGTCCACGCAGTTCACCGGTCCCCAGTGTCCTGATAGAACTGAATCAAGGCTGCGTCTCGAAACGTCCCATATGTAAACCATTCGATCATCACCGCCGCTGACTACCTTTGTGGCATCAGGGCTCCAGCTCACGCTGTTAACTGGCATCCTGTGGCCAGCTAATATGGCAAGCTGGGTTCCATTGACAGCGTCCCAAAGCCTGACAGTTCTATCATTACTTCCGCTCGCTACTATGGAGCCATCCGGACTCCATCTCACGCTTGTTACTGGCATCCTATGGGCTTCCATAAGTGCTAGAAGTGAGCCTGTTACCGCGTCCCACAGCCGGACTGTTTGATCGTCGCCGCCGCTCACTAGCTGAGCACCATTCGGGCTAAAGCTTACGCTTCTGACCCAATCTTTGTGGCCCTCCAACATTGCCAACTGGGATCCTCTGGCAGAGTCCCACAGACGGACCGCTCGATCATCACCGCCGCTCGCTACTTTTGCGCCATCCGTGCTCCATCCCACGCTCCTAACCCAAGCATTGTGGCCTTCGAGCAAGGCAAGTTGATTGCCGCTTGACGTGTCCCAAATTCGTATCGTTCGATCGTTACCGCCGCTCACTAGTCTGGTCCCTTCCGGGTTCCAGCATACGCTGGACACCCAAGCTTTATGGCCTTTGAGAATAGCCAGTTCAGTGCATTTCGCTATGTCCCATAGTCGGACCGTCCCATCGTTGCTGCCGCTCAACAACTTGGAACCATCTGGGCCCCAACTCACGCTGTTGACTGGCCTCCAATGTCCTTCGAGGATTGCTAGAAGCAAACCACTTGCCGCATCCCATAGTCGTATTGTTCCATCATTGCTGCCGCTCGCCAGCTTTGTGCCTGCCGGTGCCCAGTCCACACTGCGCACCCAAGCCTTGTGACCGTTAAGCAAAGCAAGTTGGGTCCCGGTTTCTATATTCCATAGTCGAACATTGCCATCGTTTCCGCCACTTGCCAACCGAGTTCCATCTGGACTCCATTTCAGACTATTTACCGGTCTTTTGTGCCCTGCAATAATGCCGATCAGGGTACCTCTTATTGCATCCCATAGCCGAATAGACCCATCATAGCCACCGCTAGCCACCCGTGCGCCATCTGGGCTCCAGTCCGCGCTGGTAACTCCACCATTGTGGCCCTCGAGGACAGTCATCTGCTTGCCGATCCTGCTGTCCCACAGCCGGACTGTTCCATCATCGCCTCCGCTCACCACATGGGCGCCATCGGGGCTCCATCCCACGCTTCTGACCCAAGCCTTGTGGCCTTCGAGGACGGCAATTCGTACGGCGTTTCCTGCGTCCCATAGCCAGATTGCTCCATCGTTACCTCCACTTGCAACACGAACGCCATCAGGACACCAGTCCACGCTATTTATCAAATTAGGATGGTACAGATTAAGTTCAAGCGGGTGTTGGGTAGAATCGGGGAACTCAAGGTCGCCTGTAATAATGTTTGCCATCCGTGGCTTTATTGCTGAGGGTGAGTGACTTTCCTGAACTTTCGAAGATCCAGGAACTGCAGTATTGGTATCTATTTTCCCAGTCGTAGTCTTTCCCATCCCGCCGCCCCCTAACCCTCTCTCCGTCACCCCGCAGGCCTCCAACAGCCGCGTCCACTGTTGCTCGCGCCGATCCGTCCCAGGCCGCCAATCGATGTAGGCATATCCCTGTAACATTGCTTTGATCGGTGCGTCGTCGAGTCGCAGGGGCACAAAGCGTCGCTCCAGGTTCTGCGGATCGCGGAAGATGGCGCTATGGCTCTCCAGCCCCACCCACTCCGAACCAAATGCTTGGGCTGACATGCAGAACAGCAGCACGCCCGAATGTTCCAGCCCCTCTTCGATCTTCGCGGAGATCAGATCGCCTGGCTTAATGATCCACTCGTCAAACCACACCCTCAGCCCAGCATCCCGCAGCCGCACCGCCAACTCCCGCACCACAGGCTTGTCAGCGCTGCTGTGGCTGAGAAAGACGTCGTAGTGGAAGCTGGTGTGCTGGGGGCCGGCCATGGGGGCAGGCTAGGGAATCGGGGCTTGGCCGGGGAGAATAGGGACACCTGAAGCGCTATCACATCCCTGGCTGTATGGGCGATGGGACAAGCCGTTTGAGCGTTCCCACATAGCCGCCGGCCTTCCTGCCGTTGCAGATGAGCATGTCGATGTTTCTTGAGCCCTGGAGGAATGTGCCCTTTGGGGATGGATCAAGGCTGTGCAGGGATGAGAAAGGGGATTTGGGGGAGTTGGTTCCAGGGCTAGTGGAGTCGCATGGACGCTTCTTGGTTTTGGGAGTCGAGATTCTTACCCGCTGCCAGCCCTGAAGAATTCTGCGGCGCGAGTGGCGGATGCTGTTCATCTCCATCTCCGGATGTGGGGATCGGCGTCACCATCCCGTTGGCTTTTGAACGCCCTGCGGCCCTTTCGCCTACGTCCGCCATCGTGGGGCCTGTCTCCTGAAGGTCGCCTCGCCAGCAGCTCTGCCCGTCCCGAAGCGCACACCTCGGCAACGAATCGTGATTCGGCAGGTGCTGACTGCCCAGAGAATGGGTAGCGTGAACTGACTGAACGGCCCCTATGACCAGCTGGATTGATTGTTGTGAGCCCCCCCGTCCGCGGCCCGAGGACATGGATTGGGACGTGTTCCTCTCCTATCGATCCCTCGATCGACGCTGGACGATTGCCCTGTACGACATCCTGCGTCAATGCGGCTATCAGGTGTTCCTTGATCAGTTTGCCCTTGTGGCTGGGCAGGGCCTTACCTCCCAACTGGGCGACAATCTGGAGCGCAGCGCGAGCGGTGTGCTGATTTGGTCGGCGCGCACCGGTGATTCGGCCTGGGTGAAAGCGGAAATCGATGCCATGCATGCCAAGCAGAAGAACAGCCAGAGGTCTGACTTCCCCTTCTTCTATGTAGTGGCTTCCCCCGATGGGCAAAAACCACCCGGCCTGCTGGCGGGTCAGCTCTATCTCGACTTTTCTGCCTATCCCGAAGGTCCGTCAGGAGCGGAGCTGGTGAAGCTCATCAGCGGGCTCCAGGGGAAGCCCCCTCGGGAAGAGGCGGTGCGTCTGGCCCTCCAATACGACACTGCCTTGAAAAAAGAACCCGCCGAGCTCCAGGCCCTGGCGGATGCTGGTCTGGTGGAGGACATCGTCGCCAAGGTGAAAGGAGACGATCCCGCTTACACGACCACAGCCCAGTTGCCGTCCCTTGCGGTGGAGTTGTTGATTCGCGGCAAGCACTATGCCCCCATGGAGCCGGGCTTGGCGGGAGAAGCGCTGGCGGCGGCGCAGGAGCGCTTCCCGGATTCGGTGCGACTGCGGCAATTGCAGGGGCTCCTGTTACGCCGCATGGGCGAGTTGAAGAAGGCCCAGTATGTGCTCGCCAAACTGCTCGCGGACAGCCAGCGCGACACGGAGACTCTTGGCCTGTTGGCGGCGGTCTGGGCGGATCTGTGGACGACCCGCGAGCGGGAGGGGGATGCCGCTGGAGCCCGCGATGCCTTGGAGGAATCCCGGGCCCTCTATGCCGAGGGCTTCCAAAAGCTCCCCACGGACACCTACACCGGCATCAACGCGGCTTCCAAAGCCGCCCTGCTCGGCGATCTGGAGCAGGCCCAAGCCCTGGCCACCCAGGTGCTCGCGCGCCTCAAGGATCAGCGGGAAGCGCGGGGTGGTTGCCCTGCCAGTGACTACTGGGAACGGGTGACTGAACCTGAAGCCCTGCTGCTCACCGGTGATGTAGAGGGAGCCCTCAAGCTTTATCACGAGACCCGCGTGGCCCACCAAGGGGAGAAGGGGAGCATCGATAGCACCGCCCAACAGCTCAAGCGCCTTCTCGCGGTGTTGCCCTTGGAGAACAGCGCCAAGGAGGCCTTGATGCGGGAGTTTCGGCTGGGGTGACGGCCCGTCTCGCCCTTGCGACCGCAGCATGTCAAACCCATGGCGACGCCCCAATGATCGTCAGGGTCAATCGGTTTGAATACACCAGCAAATTGATTGACGACTTTCGCCACAACTCGGTTCAGCAGCGCGAGGCAAATGGCTCCAAATGTCTCAGCCGCTGTATGAACGTTCGTTGTGCGTTGCAGGGCCGATGAGTCCCGCCTGTCCTAACTCCCGCAATGCCAGCCCCGCCAGCAACCGATGAAAGGCACTGGTGAGATGCCCCCAAGCGTCCCACCACAGGAAGCCTGAATCTCCAAGCTCGGCAGCCAAGGCCGGCCGCCCAATCTCCCGAAACCCCCAAGCGGCTGGATCCGCCTGGATCTCCAGGAACAGCCCATGGGCGTCCGGCTGCACCACCGTCAGGTCTCGCCGCCGGGCCAGGTCCGCCAGCCCTTCGCGCAGGGCTGCGTTTTGCTGGGCGATCAGGGCGTTCAGAGCCTGCCGTTGGGGGACTCCCATGCCGGGCCGCTCAATCAGGCTGGAGCCCCAGGGCAATTCGCTGGGCACCAGAAACTGGCGCAGGCCTTGATCCGCCAAGGTGTGGACGGCGATGAGCAGGTGGCGGTTCACCGTGTCGGCCACCGCTGTGGTGGGCTTGGCGTCGAGGTAGTCGTTAGCCCCAGCCCGGACCACGGCCAAGGTGTCTGGCTTCAGGACCTCCTGGAGTGGCCCCCTCGCCCCTGCGAACCTCTTCACCTGGGTGAGCAGGTTGGGCAGGCCCTTGATCGTCGCCCCCCCTCCCGAGCGGGCACCGCCATGGGCATGGTTGCTGCCACCGGCGGTTGACGGCACCGGGGGCGGCAGACCCAGTTCGACCGCCAGATGGTCCACCCATATTGGGCCATCGCAGCGGCGGTTGGCCCAGTGGGGCGGGCAGGAGAAGGCTCCGTCGCCCAACAGTGCCCGGGCATTGCCGCCATCGCTGAGGCTGTCGCCAAACACCAGCAGCTCACGGATTCGGGAGGGCACCACTCCTGGCGCGTCAGATTGGACCATCCTGCCGGGGTGGCGCGCGGAGGGGGCGATGTAGGAGAACCCCTACCACCCACCTGCCGGGATGAAAGACTTCCCACAACTTGGAGGCGGCATGGTGTGGCGATTGGCAGCTTGACGGCCCTACTGCTCACCAGCGGCACCCACCAGATCGAGGCGGCCCAGACCCTGATCCAGGTGGGGCAGTTCGTGGTGATCCTCTTCGCGGCGCGGGCGCTGGCGGAGGGGATGGTGCGGCTGAAGCTGCCGGCGATCCTGGGGGAGTTGGTGGCGGGGGTGCTGATCGGCGTCTCGGGCTTGCACTTGATCCAGGCGCCGGAGTTGGGCGGTGAGCTCAATGGGGCCGCCCGCCAGCTGATCGCCACCCTGGCCCATGTCACCCCCGAGCAGGTGAGCCAGATTCATCGCCAGGTCTTCCCCATCCTCGCGGGGGTAGGGAAGATCGGCCTGTTGGCTTTGCTCTTTCTAACTGGGCTGGAGAGCGAGCTGGAGGAGCTGGTGGCGGTCGGCGGCCAGGCGATCAGCGTGGCCCTCACAGGGGTGATCCTTCCCTTCGCCCTGGGTGCCGCCGGCCTCCACTTCCTTTTTGCGGTGCCGCTCCTGCCGGCGATCTTCGCCGGGGCGGCCATGACCGCCACCAGCATCGGCATCACGGCGAGTGTGCTGGGCGAACTGAAGTTTCTGCGCACCCGCGAGGGGCAGATGGTGATCGGCGCCGCCGTGCTCGACGACATCCTCGGCATTGTCATCCTTGCCGTGGTGGCGGCCCTGGCCGATGGGGAGGGGTTGACGGTGGGGCCCCTGCTGCGTCTGGTGGGTGCCGCCTCGTTGTTTGTGGTGGTGGCCCTGCTGCTCAGCCGCACCGCCGCGCCCGCCTTCGACGGGCTCCTGGATCAGCTGAAGGCCCCGGGGGAGGTGGTGGTAGCGGCCTTCCTGGTGCTGTCGGTGGCCTGCTTCGCCGCCCAGGCCTTAGGCCTGGAAGCCGCCCTGGGGGCCTTCGCCGGGGGGCTGATCCTCAGCTCCTCCCGCCATCGGGCCGCGATCGAAGCGGCGGTCCAGCCCCTGGTGGCGCTCTTTGCCACGGTGTTCTTCGTGCTCATCGGCAGCAGCCTCAACCTCTCCGTGCTCAATCCCTTCAACCCTGCCAACCACGCCGGGCTGGTGATGGCGGCCTTCCTGTTGACGGCGGCGGTGGGGAGCAAGCTGGTGGCTGGCTGGAGCTACCTCAGTCGCGAACCGACCAACCGGCTGGCGGTGGGCCTGGCGATGGTGCCCCGGGGAGAGGTGGGCTTGATCTTTCTCGGGCTGGGCAGCCAAAGCGACGTGTTCGGCCCCTCCCTAGAGGCCGCGATCCTCTTGATGGTGATCGGCACCACCTTCCTGGCGCCGGTGCTGCTGCGGCTCGTGCTGGCGCCGTCCGCGGCGTCGACTGGGGCCGTTTCTTGATCGGCCCCCTTCCTCGGCCCGAGGGTGGTCCCCTTACCATTCCTTCCCGCCAGGACGTTTCCCGGGTGACACCCTTTCCCCAGCCAGCCGTGACACAGGCTTGGTTCACCTGCCCCCCGGCCCTGCGCCTGGCCAGGGGGGCCGCCCTCGGCCTGGTTGGGGCCGCATCCGGTGTCCTGACGGCCTGCCAGGGGCCACCGGAGGCCCCACCCCGCCCGCCGTTGGCCGTGCAGGTGGAGGAGGCCCGGCCCGCCCGCTTCGCCGATGCGGTCGACACCGTCAGCACCTTGGAGGCTCTTGGGGAGGTGCAACTGGCTGCCCAGGCCGGCGGCCGCATCCAAGCCCTGAATGTGCGCCAGGGTGATCAGGTGCGCCAGGGGCAGCTGCTGATGGTGCTGGATCAAACCCAGGCTCGGGCAGATGTGGCCCGCCTGCAGGCCGAGACCGAAACCAAACGCCTCAACTTTCAACGCTACGAATATCTGGTGAGTCAGGGCGCCGCCAGTGCCATTCAGCGGGATCAATTTCGGCAGGATTACATCTCCTCCCGCATGAACCTGGTCGCCCGCGCGGCCGATCTCGGCTTCCGCGACCTGCGGGCTCCGATTGACGGCACCGTGGGGGACCTGCAGGTGAAGGTGGGGGATGTGATTGCTGCCGGGGCACCCTTTACCAAGATCATCCGCAACGACGTGCTCGTGGCCCGTGTGGATGTGCCAGCTGTTTACTCCAGCCGCCTGCGGCCCGGGCTGCCCGTGATCCTGATGGATCCGGCCACCAACCGGCCCATGGCCCAGAGCGTGGTCCGTTCCCTTGACCCGGCCGTGGTGGCGGGCACCCAGTCGCTCCTGGCCAAGGCGGAATTCGCCAACCCCACCGGTGTGCTGCGCAATGGTCTGCGCACCCGCACCCGCCTGCTCCTCGATGAGCGAAGCGAACTCTCCGTGCCCTTCACCGCCGTGAGCCAGATCTCCGGCCAGAGCTTTGTGTTCGTGGCCGGTGGCCTGGCCGAGCTGGAGCAACGGCCCGGTCAGGCCAAGCTCGAACCCCTGCGCCGGTTGCCCCCCACCACCCGCTTCGCCCTGCAGACCCCGGTGGAGCTGGGGCCCCTGCAGAACAACCGCTATCCCGTGCGCCGGGGCCTGCAGGCCGGCCAGGCGGTGATCACCTCCAATCTCATCAACCTCCGGCATGGCCTGCCGGTGCGGCCCAACTAGCCCCGCCGCCCGCCCATGTCGCTCTCCAACACCTTCATTGTTCGCCCCGTCCTGACGACGGTGTGCAGCCTGCTGATCGTGATTGCCGGGCTGATCGCCATTCCGATCCTGCCGATCGAAAACTTGCCCGACATCGCCCCTCCCACCGTTCAGGTGAGCTCCCGCTATGTGGGCGCCGATGCGGTGAGCGTGGAGCAGGGGGTGACGAGCGTGCTGGAGCAGCAGATCAACGGGGTGGAGAACATGGACTTCCTCACTTCCACCAGCGCGGCGGATGGCAGCAGCGCGATCACCGTCACCTTCACCAGCGGCAGCGATGGCGACATCAACCAGGTGAATGTACAAAACCGGGTGGCCTTGGCCCAGCCAAGTTTGCCGGAGGAGGTGAGGCAATCGGGCATCACGGTGAACCAGGCCTCCAGCTCCATCCTACTTGTTTTTAACTTCACCAGTGAGGATCCCAATAACCTTTACAGCACTGAAACGATCAGTGGCCTGCTCGATCAAAACCTCACCGATGCCATTCGTCGGGTGCCCGGTGTGGGCGACCTGCAGTATTTCGGCATTCGCCAGCTGGCTTTCCGGCTCTGGTTGGATCCGGTGCGGCTCGCGGCCAACAAGCTCACCGCCGCCGATGTGGTGCAGGCCCTCCGCAGCCAGAACCGCCTCGTCCCCGTTGGGCAGATCGGTGGCGCCCCGGCGCCTCCCGATCAACGCTTCACCCTTACGGTGCGGCTGCAGGGCCGCCTGCGCAGCACAGAAGATTTCGAGAAGCTGATTCTCCGCTCCTTGCCTGACGGGGGTGTGCTGCGGCTAGGGGATGTGGGCCGGGTGAGCCTGGGGGGAGAAACTTTTTCCGTGGAGGCCACCGATGCCCGGGGTGTGCCCTCGGTGGGGATGGCGATCTACCAACGCACGGGTAGCAACGCCCTGGAGGTCGCCCGGGGCGTGGAGGAGGTGTTGAACGAGTTCACCGACACCATGCCGGTGGGGATGACGATGCAGAAAATCATCGACAACACCGACTTCGTGCGGGCCTCCATCGATGGCGTCACCAATGCCCTGCGGGATGCGGTGATCCTGGTGGTGCTCGTGTTGTTTGTTTTTCTCCAGGACTGGAAGGCCACCCTGGTGCCGGCCATTGCCATCCCCGTGGCCCTGGTGGGCTCGTTCATGGGGGTGTTGGTCTTCGGTTTCACCCTCAACCAGCTCACCCTGTTTGGCCTGGTGCTGGCCACGGGCCTGGTGGTGGATGACGCCATCACGATCGTTGAAAACACCGCCACCAACAAGGCCAACGGCCTGGGTGCCCTGGCGGCGGCCAAGGCCACCATGGATGGCCTCTTCGGGGCGGTGATCGCCACCTCGCTGGTGCTGCTGGCGGTGTTCGTGCCCGTGCTCTTTTTCCCGGGCGCCACTGGCACGATCTACCAGCAATTCGCGGCGACGATTCTCTTTGCCATTGCCATCTCCACCTTCAACGCCCTTACCTTCTCCCCCATGCTCTCGGCCCTGCTGCTGGCCTGGGAGGGGGATCCCCCCGGTCGGCGGGCCTATGCCATCGCGGGGGCTGGGGTGGGTTTTGTCTACGGGCTGCTGGCCGGAGGGGGTGGGGGCGTGCTGGCTGCCCTCGGGGCCCTGGCCGGTGGATTGGTCCTGGGCTTCCTGGTGCGGCTGCTTACGGGCCTGCCCCTGCGGCTGCCCCTCACCATCGCTGGGGGCGTGGCCGGGCTGTTCCTGCCCGGGGTGAACAGCCCCCTGACGGCCCTGGCCTTCGCCCTGCTGGGTGGCCTCTTCGGCTGGGCCACCCCCGTGATCTTCCGCGGGTTCAACCGGGGTTACGCCGCCGTTGAGCGGGGCTATCAGCGGGGCCTGGCCTGGGTGCTCTCCCACCGGGCCTTGATCATGGCCGCCCTGCTGGCGGGCATCGCCCTCACCGCCGTGGCCTTCAACGCCATCCCCTCCGGCTTCGTGCCGGTGGAAGATCAGGGCTATGCCATCGGGGTCGTGCAGGCTCCAGACGGCGCCTCCCTGGAGACCACCCAACGCATCAACCAACGGGTGGCGGCGATCCTGCGAGAGGAGAAAGACATCCAGAACGCGGCCGTGTTCAGCGGCGCCAGCCTCGCCGGCAATGCCCCCAACCGGGGCCTGTTCTTTTTCGGCACCACCAACTGGAGTGAGCGGTCCAACCGCGACCAGTCGATGGAGGCCATTGTGCAGCGGCTGAATCGCCGCTTTGCCTCCATTGAGGAAGCCCGGGTCATTGTGTTTGAACCGCCCGCGATTCCGGGCTACGGCACGGGGGCCGGCTTTGAGATGCAGCTGCTCAATCGCAGCGGCGGCGCCCTCTCCGACACGCAGTTTTTCGAGGCCGCCCAGGGGCTGATCGCCAAGGCCAGCGCCAGCGGCCTGTTTGATCGGGTGTTCACCCAGTTCTCCCCGGAGGCCCCCCAACTGGAAATCCTGGTGGATCGCGATCGCATGGCCTCCCTGGGCGTCGACTTCCAGAGCGCCATGCAGGCCTTCAGCTTCAACATCGGGTCCTTTTATGTCAACGACACCTTTGAAAATGGCCGGATTCGTAAGGTGTTCGTGCAGGCGGATCAAAGCTTCCGCGCCACGCCAGACAAGCTGCGCTCTCTCTACACCAAGAACAGCGCTGGCGAGCCGGTGCCCCTCTCGGAATTCATCCAGATCAAGCCTGTCACTGGTCCCGCCGTCATCCCTCGCTTCAACCTGTTCCGCGCCATCAAGGTGGAGGGCACACCGGCGGCGGGGCGCAGCTCTGGTCAGGCGATCAACGACATCCGCCAGATGTTTGACGAGCTCTCCGTCAATGGCGTGAGTTTCGACTGGACCGGCATCTCCCGGGAGGAGATCCGGGCTGGGGCCCTGGCGATCGTGGTGTTCGCCCTCGGCATTCTTACGGCCTATCTGGTGTTGGCGGGCCAGTATGAGAGCTACACCGATCCCTTGATCATCCTGATGACGGTGCCCACGGCCATGCTCGGGGCCCTGGTGTTCCTGGCGGCCCGGGGGGAGGTGCTCAACATCTTTGCCCAGGTGGGCCTGGTGATGTTGATTGGCCTGGCGGCGAAGAACGGCATCCTGATCGTTGACCAGGCCAACCAGCGGATGCAGGAGGGCGCCACCGCCCTGGAGGCGGCGGCCGACGCCGCTCGCTCCCGCTTCCGGCCCATCCTGATGACGGCCATCTCCTCCCTGTTTGGCTTTCTGCCCCTGGTGCTGGCCAGCGGCGCTGGTGCCCGGGGTCAGGCGTCGCTGGGCACGGTGGTGTTTGGCGGGCTCGCAGTGGCCACCGTGCTGTCGCTGTTTGTGGTGCCGGTGTTTTACGTGGTGATGAAGCGTCTGGTGACTCCGCCGCCGGCAAGCCCGCCAGCCCTGGATCCCGCCCCCTCGGCCCCGAACCCTTGACGTCCTCTCCGCCCCCTCCGACCTCGCCCCCTCCGACCTCTCCCCCTCCGGCTCCCCATCGCCCCATGAGGGGGGGGCGGGTGGTGGTCTCCGGGCTGGTGGCAGGAACGGGCGGCCTGGCCATCGCGATGTTTCTACGGGCGCTGGTGGCCAACACCCCGACCCGACTCAGTGCCTCGGCGCTCTTCTGGTGCACCGTGCTCGTGGGCGGCTTTGGCTTGGTGGCGGGCATGGCGGTGGAGGCAGTGCGGCAGTTGCGGGATCGCAACCCCGATCCCGCCTACCGCCACAGCCGCCGGTGGCGGGGCCCGGCGGGCTGAGCGCCCTCCCCCGCTCTCGAGGGCTGGCGCGTCGCTGTGTCACAAAACCCCCGGGGATCCAGAGAGCACGGGTAAGGTCAAATCGAGCGACGGCGTCACCTTCCCTGGCATGACCTATTGCATCGGCTATTGGCTGGAGAAGGGTTTGGTGCTCGTCTCCGATTCCCGCACCAACGCGGGGGTGGACTACATCTCCACCTACAGCAAGATGCATGTCTTCCAGCCGGCGTCGGATCGGCTGTTTGTGTTGCTGGCCGCGGGCAGTCTGGCCACCACCCAGGCCGTGATCAACTGGATCCGCCGGGATCTGGATCGGCCGGCGGATCTGGAAAGTGGAACGGGAAAGGATTTCCGGCACTGTGATTATTTGTTTGAAGCGGCGGCCTATGTGGGCCGGGTGAGTGTTGCCGCCCGCAGGGAGAACGAGGATGCCCTCCGGCAAGCTGGAGGCAACGGCAATGCCACCTTTCTGCTCGGTGGCCAGATCGGCTCCGAACCCCATGGGCTGTTTCTGATCTATCCGGAAGGGAACGCGATCATGGCGACCCCGGAAACCCCTTACCTGCAGATCGGCGAGAGCAAATACGGCAAGCCACCGCTCGACAACATCGGCCATGCCAACCTCTCCCTGGAAGACGCGGCCCGGCTCTGCCTGATTTCCGAGCTGCTCGCCCAGCGCTCCAATCTCAGCGTGGGCCCCCCCTTCGAGCTGGTGGTGATTCCGGCTGGCACCCGCACCATCGCCGAGCAGATCAAAGTGGAAGGCGACGACCCCATTCTCGATGCCATGATCGACACCTGGATCGAGGCCCAGCGGGAGGCCCTCTACCGGCTTCCCCCCCTGCCCTGGGAAACGGACGTCCAGCGCTGAGGGCTTCAAGGATGACGGATCCCTTCCCCCAGCCCCCCGAGGCACCTTGGATTTCCACGGGTCAGCTTCCGCGGGAGGAGGTCGTTCGGGCGCTCGTGGAGGAGGCCCATCGACGTTTTGCTCCCGTGGGGGAGGGGGAACCGGCGAGTTACATTCCCGCCCTGGCCACCGCCAACCCCAACCATTTCGGTCTGTGTGTGGCCGCCACCAACGGCCTGCTCTTCGAGGCGGGAGAGTCCCGCCAACCCTTCACCCTTCAAAGTCTCTCCAAACCTTTCGTGTTTGCCCTGGTCTGCCAGGCGATCGGTGAAGACGAAGCACGGGAGAAATTGGGGGTCAATAGCACCGGGCTGCCCTTCAACTCCGTGCTGGCGGTGGAACGGGCCGACGACGGTCTCTCCAATCCGATGGTCAACGCGGGGGCGATCGCCGCCACCAGCCTGGCGCCAGGGGAGACGAGGGCGGCGAAGTGGTCGTTCCTTTTGGAAGGGCTGTCCCGCTTTGCCGGCAGGTCCTTGGAGGTGGATGAGGTGGTTTATGCCTCGGAGCTGGCCACCAACCGGCGCAATGTGGGCATGGCCACCCTGCTGGAGGAACAGGAGCGGATCTGGTGGGATCCGGAAGACGCCACCGATCTCTACACCCGCCAGTGCGCCCTGATCGTCACCGCCCGTGACCTGGCCCTGATGGCGGCCACCCTCGCCAACGGCGGCCGCCAACCCTGCACCGGGGAGCAGGTGATCGCTCCACTGATCTGCCAACACGTTCTTGCCGTGATGGTGACCGCGGGGCTGTATGAAACCTCCGGCGACTGGCTCTATGACATCGGCCTGCCAGGCAAAAGTGGCGTCTCCGGCGGCATGATCACCGTGGCTCCAGGCAAGGGGGGATTGGCCACTTTTTCGCCACCCCTGGATGCCACGGGCAACAGCGTGCGGGGTCAGCTGACTGCCCACTATCTGTCGGAGCAGTTGGGGTTGAATCTGTTTGCCTCGCGGCCGATGGGCTGAGGGTGTCGCCTGGGTGACAGCGGATGGTCGTCCAGCTGACATCCATTGATCAGGAGCCAAGCAACGGGACTTCAGGAACCGGGCAGTCAATGCCCGCAGTGCGTTTCAAGGTTGGTCAGAAACCCAAGCCGGTTTTCTTTCCACCTTGTCACGCCTGATCCATGGGACAAGTCAAGAACTCTTCGCGGCCCCCTCACGCGGGATCGTTGAAATGGACCGCTGTGCAGCCGGATCAGGCCCAGCCTTTTCGGCAGGACTCTCGCCAGGAGGGGGTTGTTCCTTCCCTGCCTAGGTCACCAGCTTTTCTTGAAGGGCTGCCCCCTGTGGGAGCCGGCTATGCGCCTAGGGAGCCCATCACCAGGAACCTGCAACGACTGATCCAGGACCATGGCTACGCAGGGGCATTTGCCCGGGCGATCAGCGCTGTGAGCTGTCCAAACATCCCTGAGCTGGACCAGATCCAAACCCTGGAGCAGTTTTACTTCTTGATTGATGCCATGGTCACGTGGATTCCAGAGTTGCGGGTGTGGGAATGGAAGGGTGAGATCTACCATGAACGTACCGATTATCTGCGCATCACGCAATTTTATTATTATTCTTCTCAGCCTGACCTGTTGGCCTTGCAAAGCCCTGTCGATCCCCATGCCGGGGATTCCTTTTGAGTAAGGATGAGCAGCACTCCCTCTCCTTTGAGCAGCAGGTTGGGCTAATCAACGCAAGGATTCAGGCCGAAGTTGTGGGTAAAAGGGTGAGAAAGGGTGACATGATGACGTCTTTTTTGTTTGGCGGCTCCGATCTCATCATGGTGTTCGAGCGCCAATCAAGGATCAACGTGACCGCCACGGTTGGCAGCCACTATCCCGTCCGCAGTCGGCTGGCCACGTCGAGCATCAAGCAGCTGTTGGATTGAGGGGCCTCCCCTTCGCCGCTCAACCCTTGGACCGCAGCCATGACGACAAGCCGTTGGCGGTCCGGGCGGCCACCAAGCCGGTCAGCGCCGCCACCACCACCGTGGCCATGCAGGTGAGCTTCGCTCCATCGGGCCCTCCCACCCCCAGCACCATCGCCAGGGCGGTGAGCGGCAGCCGGTACCCTCCGGCGATGCCTGCCGCCGCCCCGGCGGCACCGGCGAGATCGGCGGGAAGATCAAAGGGTTCCGCGAACACTCGGCCGCTCAGGTCACCGATGGCCAGGAACGGCACAAACACACCGCCACAGCCCCCCGCCAGCACCGCTGCCGTGGTGGCCCCTGCCCGCAGCACCGCCAAGGCGAGCAGTTGAAGGGGTGAGGTCTCGTTGGTTTCTGCCCAACCGATCGCCGCGCCACCGGGCCCGAACGCCGCCGCCGGTGTGGCCAGCCCACCGATCAGTAGCGCCAGCACCAGCAGCACCCCTCCACCGAGCAGCAACCGTGCCACCGGCCGGTGGCGCCATCCCCTGGCCCAGTAGATCGCCTCCCCGGTCAGGGCCGTCAGTGTGCCTGCCACCACACCAATGAGCACGGTGGCCTCCACGGCATGGAGGAACCCCGCGGGCGAGGCCGTTGGCACCACAAGCCGGATGAGATTGAGCTGGAATGCACTGTTCACGCCCCATCCGCAGAAACCCCCCGTCAGCATGGCCGCGGCCCGCTGGGGGGTGAGGGGAATCTGGCGCCGCTGGGCCAGTTCAAACATGAAACAACTGCCCACCAGCGGGATGCCGATCAGGGCCGAGACGCTCGCCGCCCCTCCCCCGATGGCCAGAGGGCGTGCCAGTGGCCGCAGCGCGGGCACCACGTTGCCCAGCCAGCTGCCCGTCGCCACGCCGATGTGGGCCGCGGGCGACTCCGTGCCCATGGGTGCGCCCAGCCCCACCGTGGCCAGGATCGCCAGGGCGCGCAGGGGCGCCAAGGTCCAGGGAAACCGTTCCTCCGCTCCGGAGGCGTTCACCACGTCTCCCGTCAGATCAGCCCGGGCAATGTCATGGGGGAAGGAATACCAGGAGGCCAGCGACCGTTTCCCGCCCGAGCCCGTGTCGTTCTGGGGGGCAATGGACTGGGCCGGCTGACCCTGTCCCCAACCGAAGAGGATCCACACCGCCAGCCCGATGCCGAGCAGGGGGAGACTCCTGAGCCCCAGGTCGCCGAGCCCAGCGGCCGTGCCCAACGACAGCTTGATCAGTTCCGTGAGCGCCACGGCCGCCAGGGAGCCGATGAGGCCTCCGATCAACCCTCCCCCGGCCCAGGTGCCGATCGACCCGAGTCGCCACCGAGCTGCTTCCATCGCCTTCTGGTTTCGGTTGAGGAATGGAGTGTTGAGGCTAAATCAGCGCTCCGGCGGCGAATTCGGTGTGGACGCCCAGGTAAAGGGTGAGGCGACATCTGTGTTCGGAAAGTGACCTTCCACCAAGGTGCTGCGGTTGCCGTCCCGCAGGGCGGTGTAGGTAGGCGACAGAATCTCAATGCCATTCTGATCACATTGATCCTGAATATTCTGATGGAGTTGTGAATAAATTAGCACCATATGATTGGGGTCATCGGTATAGGCGTTGACCTGATAGCTAACGTGATCATTGTCCAGGCTGGTCTGCAAAACAAAGGGTGCGGGATCTTGCAAGACATGCGCTGTGTTCAGGGCTGCGGTGATCATGGTGTCGTGAACCTTGCGCCAGGGTACGTCGTAGCCGATGGTGATACTGGATTGCAAGATGAGCGAGCGATTCAGATCGCGAGAGGAGAGATTGTAATTCACGACCTTGTTGCTCAGCAGGGTGGCATTGGGGATCGTGATCACCTGATTGGCTGGCGTGCAGATGCGAACGGCGAGAAAATTGGTTTCAATAATGTCGCCAACCACTTCGCCGATGCGAATATGATCACCAATCCTGAAGGCGCGGGTGTAGATGAGAATCACTCCACCGATCACATTGGTGATTGCCGACGTGGAACCCAGTGATAGGAGCAGACCGAGGAAGACAGTCACCCCTTGAAAGGCTGGTGAGTTGAAGCCGGGTAGGTATGGAAAGGCCAGAACTGCCGATAAGGCCAGCACCAACATTACCAAAAGGTTGTAGGTGGGCCGTGCCCAATCAGCATAAAATCCTGGGATGACCAGGGTGCCCCGTTCAATGGCTGCGAAAAACGGTCTGAGGGCACGGAGGATATAATATGCGATCGCGATGATGATCGCCACAATGAATAAATTTGGTAGATAGCTTGCCGTGGCAGAAAGCACTAATTCCAGGGCCTGATAAAAATATTCCATAACCCTTTCACCCACGGCCCTGCTCCATGGAAACAGGCGGAGGATGAAAGTGATGTAGATGAAAAATAGGATCAACAGCAGCGCCAGGCGCAGAAGCTTCAGGGCCTGCAGCCAATAGGATGCAATTGCCGCAGGGGTGATAATCTCAACATTCTTCATCTGAACTCCGCGCACCCTGGCAGCAATGAAACGTCCAAGCCAGGGAAAAAGTCTGCCTGAGCTCTTGATGATGGCAGCGCAGATCAGCAGGAAAGCAAGGCTGGCCACAAGGGCATAAACACCATGTCGTGCCAGCTGGCGGGGTTCCCGATCTTCCCGATATTGGCTGATGGCCGCCTTGATGATGGGCAACACCTGTTTCGCCAAGGCTTCTGGCGTGGAGCGCCTGGCTTTGGCATCCTGTTCCGTGATTGTCAGCAGCACTTCCTGACCGACACTCAGAAACACTGAGTGATCATCCGCATTGCGTTGAATCGTGAGTTGATCGACGGGGATGGTCTCATTCTTGGCAATGCGATGCAACCTGCGGGAAATGGTCTGTGCCCGCTCCTCCGCTGAAAAACCAGCGATCGTGCGGCGCACGGAGAGGATCTCCCGACCATCCAACTTGACGGGAAAGCCATCAATCCGCTGCTCTGCCTGGGACTGGAGGTCGGCAGGGGTGGGCTGAGCCAGGTCTGAACTGGCGGCGATCAGGGGGTGTGAGATCAATAGCAGGGCAGCAGCCAGCCAGCCCAGCAGACGAGCCATGGTTGGCCGCCTATTCCTTCGCTCCCAGGAGGGAGGTGGAGGCAGGTGGTGGGCGCGTGGAGGCATGGATTGGCGACTGAGATGCGGTTGAGATGAACAAGGACGCTTTCAGGGCCCTGACGATGGCAGATCTAAGGCAAGCGATGCAGGAAAAAGGGAATCATCACGGCATTGAGTAGATCAATGAAAAAGGCCGACACCAGCGGTAGGATGATGAAGGCCTTGGGGGAGGGGCCAAACTTCTGGCTGACGGCGGTCATGTTGGCCATGGCGGTGGGGGTGGCACCGATGGAGTATCCAATGAAGCCGGCGGCGATCACCGCCGCGTCGTAGTTCCCCCCCAGCAGGGGGAACACAAGGAAGAGATTGAGCGCCAGGGCCAGGGCGAACTGGGCCACCAGAAGCACCAGCAGGGGGCCGGCCAGATCCACCAGGGTCCAGAACTGGATCGTCATCAGCGACATGGCCAGGAAAGCCCCCAGGGAGATCTCCCCGATCAGGTCGAGGGTGGGAGTGCGGGAGGGCCAGCGAAGCCACGCGTAACCGCGGGGCAGCAGATTGCTGAGAAGAATGCCCACGATCAGACAGGGCACGAACAGGGGCAGAAACAGTCCCCGCTCGCGGATCAGCTCCTGCAGGATCGAGCCGAGAATGATGCAGATGTTGATCGCCAGTACAGCCATCAGCACGTCATCGGAGCCCATGGTGGGGGTTTGCGTGGCGCTGGGCGTGGGTGTGATGTTGGCCGGTGGTGTTGTGGTTGCCAGCAGTGAGTTGGCGTCGGAGCTTGGAGCGGCCAGGCGGTGCCGGCTGATCAGGAAGCGGGCCACAGGGCCGCCCGTGGCGCTGGAGATGATCAGGCCGAAGGTGGCGGCGGCGATGCCGATCTCCATGGCGTTGACAATCCCTTGATCGGCCACAAACCGGGGTGCCCAGGCGATGGCGGTGCCATGGCCGCCAATCAGGGCGACCGTGCCCGCCAGAACCCCCGTGGCCGGTGGCATGCCGAGGGAATGGGCCACGGCAATGCCCAGGGTGTTCTGGGCCAGCATCAGCAGGATGGTGATGGCCAACAGCACCACCAGGGAGCGCCCACCCCGCCGCAGGTCCACGAAGCTGGCATTCATGCCTACCGTGGTGAAGAAATAAACCAGCAACAGATCCCGGGCCCGCATACCAAAATTGATTTCCAACCCAAAAGCGGTGTGGAGGATGGCAATCACGAGGGCCACCACCAGCCCGCCACTGACGGGTTCGGGAATGGTGAATTCCCTCAGAAAGCGCACATGTCTATTGAGAAACTTGCCGAGGAATAGAACCAGGATGCCTAGGGTGACTGTGAGGAAAGAGGCAATCTGAATTTGGCCATCAACAATGTTCATGCTCTTCGCTGTGATTGTTTTTGTGTGTTTCAATCAGCCTAATCCTGCTCCAGCCTTTCTTCATGGCTGCCGCCTTCCCCCTCAAAACCGCAAACTCCCCCGCACCAACGCCCCCCAAACTCCAAGGCTGGTGTCGTCAGCCCTTCCCTCCGGCCCAAGGGCTTGTTGGAGGCTGGTGGTGCCCCCCATCGCGCCCCGGGGTCGGGTGAGCCAAAAGAGGGCGGGCGTGATGCTGAAGGCATCACTCAGTTGAAAACGGGTGGCCATCTCCAGGGCCAGGCCGGAGTCGTTCACGCTGGGGTCGCCCAAACCCCTGAGCCCGGTGACGTGGGCGGGGGCCCCCAGGGCTAGCGACACGCTGTTGCCGGGGCCGAAGGCCTCGCTCCAGCTCAGGCCCACGCTCCAGGAGGTGGTGCGCACGCCCGTGAGGCCTGCCACCGGATAGGTGGTGAAGGCCCAGCGATCCTCCCCCCATCCGGCGCTGATGGCCGGAATCCAGCCGGCCATCAGGGGCTGCCAATACCCCGCCAGCGACCAGGACTGAACCGCCCCGCCGCGAGCCTCTGCCGCGAGTTGGCTGGCCAGGGGCGTGCCCCGCAGCAGGGCCCGCTGGCCATTGCGCGTCCAGGCGGCGGTGAGGTTCCAGCTCGGGCGGGTGTAGGCGAGTTGCACGGTGTTGGTGTCATCGCCTCCGGCGGTGTACCAGCCGCCCCGGGCCGGTGCGCCCTCGGCACCGCTGGGTGCCACGTAGCCATAGGCCAGGGAGAGTCCCTTCAGCGCCCCCCCTGGCTGCCACCAGGCCCCGAAGCCACTGCCCACCCGGCGGCTGTAGGCCCCCGCCGCCCCAGCCCGCTGAAACAATTCCAAGGTGGGCGTGTAAGCACTCGGCCACACCGGCAGCAGGTCGAGCTGCATCAGTCGGCTGCCGGCGGTGACCCGGAGGCTGGAGCCGAGGGGCACCTGCAGAAACAGTCGGTTGACACTCACCTGATTGCCGCACCGCTCCTGTGCACTGGGGCAGATGGGCTGCTGGAAGGCGACGTCGAGGCGTGTCAGGGGCGTTGGGGGATTGGAGAAAAAGCCCGATGACCCGAAGTTGCCGCTGCGCAGCCGCACCCGAAACAGGTCCTGCCCCGTGACGCTGGTATCGATCGTCAGCCGCGACTCCTGGTTTACGGTCCAGGCATTGAGCAGGGGGGCGCCGACGGCCGTGTTGCTCTCCCGGTCCACCGCCTCGCCGTCATAGGTCAGCGCCCCTGTCACCGCATTCACCTCCACCTGCACGGTGGTGGTGGGGGAGAAGGCCTCCGCTTCCTGGGCGTTGGTGGCGTGAGGCGTCAGGCCGAGGCCAAGGGCGAGAGCCAGCAGCGTTGATGCAGGGCCGGAGGGGATGGGAGCCGAAGACGGCATGGAGACGTCAGGACCCCTGGGGAACGGGAGATGGGGCAGAGGATGGCACAAGAGATCAGAGAATGGCCTGGGTATCCTTCATCCCGCCCGGCCGTTCAGGAGATGGGAAAGTCGCGATTGGAAGCCTTCAGCGATGGTGTGCTGGTCATCGTGATTACGATCATGGTGCTGGAGCTGAAGGTGCCCCATGGTGCCAGTTGGCAGTCGTTGCTCCACCTGATCCCAGCCTGCCTCAGTTATGTCTTGAGCTTTATTTATATCGGGATCTACTGGAACAATCACCATCACGTTCTGCAAGCCTGCAAACCTGCAAGCCTGCAAGCGGGTCACGGGCGGCATCCTCTGGGCCAACCTGCATCTGCTGTTCTGGTTGTCCCTTTTGCCCTTTGCCACAGCGTGGATGGGCGCAAATGACTTCCTGATCAGCAACAAAGCTCCGCAAGCCCCCAGACGCCTCGCCAACCAGCCGCTACACTAGTACTAGTGCACTGTTGGAGGTCCATCGCGTGCCCCAGAACAAAATCCAGTACCAAGAGGGGCTTTCCCTTTCCGATTT
>JBKDSY010000135.1:0-17422 GCA_046340755.1 Cyanobacteriota bacterium | reverse complement strand
GGTGCGGGGCATGGAAGCCCTTGACACGGGTGCTCCCATCTCCGTGCCCGTGGGCGAAGCCACCCTTGGCCGCATCTTCAATGTGCTGGGTGAGCCCGTGGATGAGCAGGGTCCCGTCAGCGGCACCCTCACCTCCCCGATTCACCGCGAAGCCCCCAAGCTCACCGAGCTGGAAACCAAGCCCAAGGTGTTCGAAACCGGCATCAAGGTGATCGACCTGCTCGCTCCTTATCGCCAAGGCGGCAAGGTGGGTCTGTTCGGTGGCGCGGGCGTGGGCAAGACCGTGTTGATTCAGGAATTGATCAACAACATCGCCAAAGAGCATGGCGGTGTGTCCGTGTTCGGTGGCGTGGGCGAGCGCACACGGGAAGGCAACGACCTTTACGAAGAATTCAAGGATTCGGGCGTGATCAACGCCGAAGACCTGTCCAAATCCAAGGTGGCCCTCTGCTACGGCCAGATGAATGAGCCCCCTGGCGCCCGCATGCGCGTGGGTCTGTCGGCGCTCACCATGGCCGAACACTTCCGCGATGTGAACAAGCAGGATGTGTTGCTCTTCATCGACAACATCTTCCGTTTTGTGCAGGCCGGTTCCGAGGTGTCAGCCCTTCTGGGCCGCATGCCCTCCGCCGTGGGTTACCAGCCCACCCTCGGCACCGACGTGGGCGAGCTGCAGGAACGCATCACCTCCACCCTGGAGGGTTCGATCACATCCATCCAGGCGGTTTACGTGCCTGCGGACGACCTGACCGACCCCGCTCCCGCCACCACCTTTGCCCACCTGGATGCCACCACGGTGCTCAGCCGGGGCCTGGCCTCCAAGGGGATCTACCCCGCCGTCGACCCCCTGGATTCCACCAGCACCATGCTCCAGCCGTCCGTGGTCGGCGACGAGCACTACCGCACGGCCCGTGCCGTGCAGAGCACCCTGCAGCGCTACAAGGAATTGCAGGACATCATTGCCATCCTTGGTCTTGATGAACTCTCCGAAGACGACCGTCGCACGGTGGATCGGGCCCGCAAGATCGAGAAGTTCCTCTCCCAGCCTTTCTTTGTGGCTGAGGTGTTCACCGGCATGTCAGGTAAGTATGTGAAACTGGAGGAAACCATCAAGGGCTTCCAGCAAATTCTTGCCGGTGAACTGGATGACCTGCCTGAGGCCGCCTTCTATCTGGTGGGCAACATTGATGAGGTGAAGGCCAAGGCGGAAAAGATCAACGCTGACGCCAAGAAGGGTTGAGCTGATGACCCTCACTCTGCGTGTATTGGCTCCAGATCAGAGCGTCTTTGACGGTCCCGTTGATGAGGTGATCCTCCCAAGTGCCACTGGCCAGCTTGGGGTGCTCACCGGTCACGTCTCCCTGCTGACAGCCCTCGACAGCGGTGTTCTGCGCCTGCGGGAGGGATCGTCCTGGCGCTCCATCGCCCTCATGGGTGGTTTCGCCGAGGTGGAGGCCAATGAGGTCACCGTGTTGGTCAATGGGGCGGAGCTGGGCAGCAGCATCGACTCCGCCACCGCCGAACGGGAGTTTGAAGCGGCCGAGCAAGCGGCCCGGGCCTTTGAAGGGCAACAGCCCAGCCCGGACAAGCTCAAGGCACAAGACAGCCTGGCCCAAGCGCGGGCCCGTCTGTCCGCCAGTCGCCGCAGCTAAGAACACCTTTCCCCAGGCTGTTTCGCTCGCTCCTTCCAGGCTGTTTCCCCCGCTCCCTGTGGCCTTGAGGCTCTTCCTTGATTCGGCAGACACCGAAACCTGGGCAGAGATCTGGCCCCTGGGGCTCTTCTGGGGCATCACCACAAACCCAACGCTGCTTCGGCGCTCAGGCCGCTCCTGCGACATGGACGGTCTGGGCGCCTTGGCGGCTTTGGCCCGGGATATCGGCTGCGGAGAGCTCCACCTTCAGGCCTGGGGCACCACGGACGGGGACCTGTTGGCCTGTGGACGGTCGTTGCTGGCCCTCGCCCCGGATCTGGTGGTGGTCAAGCTGCCGCTGACGGCATCCGGCCTGCGGGCGGCCCGGGTGTTGCAGCAGGCGGGGGAACGGGTGACCCTCACGGCCTGCTACGGGATCCCCCAGGTGATTGCGGCAGCGGCCTTGGGAGTGACCTACGTGGCTCCCTACCTCGGCCGCATCAGCGACAGCGGACGGGATGGGGCCGCCGACGTGTTGACCATGGGCCGCTGCCTGCGGGGAGTGGACTCCTCGACACGCCTGCTGGTGGCCAGCCTGCGATCCCTGGCCGAGCTCACCAATTTGGCTGCGGAAGGCCTGGACACCTTCACCCTCTCACCCGCCCTGGCCCGCCAACTCTGGACCAACGCGGCCACAGCGGAAGCCGTCCGCCAGTTTGAGGCCGATGCCCTGGGGCAGAGTCCCATCCCGTCCTGCACCCCTGCCCCGTCGCCGGCCTCTGCCGGCGCGTGAAGGGCTGGCGGCGCCGGCTTGGGCTCGCCAGAGGCGCCTGAGGGCAACTCGTTCATACCAAAAGGCCCTGGCTTGCCAACAAGCCAGGGCCGCGCGGGGAAAAAGTGAGATCGTATCAGGCGGTGCCGCAGAAGGTGACATCGGGGAACTTCAACTTGGCCTCCTCCAGACTCTTGCCACGCCCTTCCTCTTGCCAGTAGTTGATCACTTCCGTGGCCTTGTTCAGGATCTCGACCCGCTCGTTATCCGTGATCCAGCTTTTGCGCTCCAGCTCCTTCTTCAGGGTTTCCCAGGCATCCTCCCGGGGCCAGAAAAAGTAAGCCGTGAGCGGGCTGGGGCCGCCGCCGACAATCTGGTCGACCGCCAGGGCGACGTTATCGGGCAGCCAGAGAATCTTCAGCAGGAAACGCCCCTCATCCGGTTTGGGGGTGTATCCCGAAGGCACCCCGTCTTCATCGATTGTGGCGGTGGCCAGGGCAGCGCTACCGCCCCGCATCACCGGGCGGGCGGGAATGGGCTCGGACGCCGCGGGGAGATCCGCGACCTCCTCAACCCCCACGGCCGCGGTGGTCAGTCCAGCATCGCTCTCGGAAACCATCATCGTCTCGGCGCCTTGGGCCAACGGGCAAACGACTAACCTACCAGCTAGAACGCCGTGCCAGCTCTGGCCAGTCTCCCCGCCGACGCTCCAGGGGCCAACGCCATCCTGCTCTTCGACATTGATGGCGTGATCCGCAATGTGAGTGGCAGCTACCGCCGGGCCATCCAGGCCACCGTGCGCCACTTCAGCGGATGGACCCCGCGGACCGACGCCATTGACCGGCTCAAGGGGGAAGGCCTTTGGAACAACGACTGGGAAGCCAGCCTGGAATTGGTGCGGCGCCACCATGAGGGAATCCCCAGCGGAGATGGGCCCTCTGGCGCAGGTGGTGTCGTGCCCAGCCTGGAGGAGGTGACCGCCATCTTCAGTGACTTCTATTTCGGCGGCGATCCCGCGGGCCCCCCGGCCCAGTGGAATGGGTTCATCCGGGAGGAGCCCCTGCTGGTGGACCGGGCCTTCTTCCTGGATCTCGACGCCGCGGGCATGGCCTGGGGATTTGTCAGCGGGGCAGAGGCCCCATCGGCCCGCTTTCTCCTGGAGGAGCGGTTGGGGCTCCCCCATCCCCCCCTGGTGGCCATGGAGGACGCGCCCCAGAAGCCCGATCCCACCGGGCTGTTGGCCTTGGCGGAGCGCCTGGCCGCCCAGTGGGGCCAGGCCCTGGGGGCCGGGGCGCCGCCCGTGGCCTACGTGGGGGACACGGTGGCGGATGTGGAAACCGTGCGCCGCGCCCGGCTGGAGCATCCCCAACAGCGATTTCTCTCCCTGGCCGTCGCGCCACCCCATCTGCACGCTCCCGAGCAGGCCCCCCAACGGCAGGATTACGAGCTGCAACTCCTGAGGGCCGGCGCGGATCACCTGCTCACCAGCACCGCCTCCCTCAGCCAGGATCCCCAATCCCTCATCGCCTCCCTGCTCGCCCGCCAGGGCGACCGCACCCCATCAGCCTGAGGCGTCCGTGGTGGTCACTGGCCACCCGTGGCCCAACCCTGCGGGGAGACATGTAAATTTTGTTCGCTTTGCCCACGGTCGCCCGTCGGACAAGCTGTCGGGTCCTCTTGGGCTTGACGGGAGCTGCCCTGGCGGCACCCCAGCGCTGACGGATCACCTTCCCTCGAGGATCCTTGCCAAACCCCCAGCTCTCCAGACTTGGTTTCGGCACCTCTGGGATCATGGGAGCCGCCCTGACCACCAGCGGCCGCCTGCGGTTGCTCGACACGGCTTTTGATCAGGGCATCCGCCACTTCGACACGGCTCCCCTCTACGGCATGGGCCAAGCGGAGGAGCTCCTGGGGCGATTTCTGCGCCGCCGGCGGGGGGAGATCACCCTCACCACCAAGTTTGGGCTCGTGCCCCCAGCGATCCCCGCGCCCCTCCGGCCGCTGGTGCCCGTCGCCCGGCTGGTGCACCGCCAGCTCGGAGGACGCTGGGCCACCGCCCTGCGCGCCATCGCCCGGGGCCGCCGCACCGTTCAGCCCACCGCCGCTGGCCCCCCCTCCCCTGGGCGTCCTTCCCCGCCATCGGTCGCCCCGGCGGTGACTCCCTACGACCCGGCGGCCCTGCGAGCCAGCCTGGAGTCGAGTCTTCGCAAGCTGGACACCGACCACATTGATTTCTTCCTTCTGCACGAGTGCCAACCCGGCCAGCTCAGCCACGCGGTTGTGGACCTGCTGGAGGCGCTGGTGGCGGAAGGCAAGATCGGACGGTGGGGGCTGGGGTCTGGCCGCGGGGCCAGCCGGGCGATCCTGGAGGGCTGGCCCCACTTCAACGGAGTGGCCCAGATCCCCGACCATCTGTTGCGGCCGGACACGGCCTGGTTCTCCAACCAGGCCGCTCCCCCCCTCTTCACCCACGGGGTTCTGCAGGCTCCCCTGCGGGACCCCACCGTCCAGCCCACCCTGACCGCCCTGCTGGCCCGATGGGCGGAACGCACGGGCCAGGATCCAACCCGCTCAGGGCTCCTGGGGGAGCTGTTGCTCCTGGGTGGACTGCTCAACAATCCCTCGGGCTGTGTGCTCTTCTCCACCAGCCGGCCCGAGCGCATCCGGACCCTGGGGCGGGTGGTCGGCCAACTGCCCCGGCTTGGCCCCGCCCTGGAGGAGCTTCTGGCGGAGCTGACCCTGGACGGGGGTGGGGCGACACCATGTTTGTGAACTTCAGCGAGGAGGAGACCCCCCCCACGTTGATGGCGGACATCTGCCTGGTGGGGTCTGGGGTGATGGGGCTGGCCCTCACCTCCCATCTGCTGCGGCACACCTCCCTGCGCATCCTTCTGGTGGAGCAAGGAGGGCTGGCGGACACCGATGCACTCTCCGCCGTGCCGGAGGAGTTGAACAGTGGCGATGTGACCTCCGGAGTCAACCACTCCAGGGCCATGGGCTTCGGCGGATCGAGTCGCCGCTGGGGAGGAGAGGCGTTGCCCTTCCTGCCGCTGGATCTCAGCGATCGACCATTTTTAAGCCCCCTGGGGTCTTGGCCGATCACCTATGGGGAGCTGCAGCCCTTCTACCAAATGGCGGCGGATTTCCTTGCCCTTAGCGCCACATCCTTTACAACGGATCTATGGCGCGATCCGACCCTCCAACAGTGGTTCGGCCCCAGCCATCCCCTAGAGATCAACTTCTCCAAACACAGTCCGATTGCCTACTTGGCGAAACAATACAGGGGGCAGATCGGTCATTCACCCCGGGTGACCTGTTTGCTGGAGGCCAAGGTGGTGGAGATCCAACTCTCCAGCAGCGGCCAACGGGCGGAGGCGGTGCGGGTGCGCTCCAAGGGAGGCAAGGAGGCGCTGCTGCGCACAACCACCGTTGTGCTCTGCGGGGGAGGCATCGAGAATCCAAGGTTGTTGCTGGCCTCCCGCCAGGGGGAACGGCGCGGCATCGGCAATGACCATGATCTGGTGGGCCGCTATTACCAAGACCACGTGGGGTTTTATGGCGCCCGGCTGCGGCCGGTCAACCAGCGACTGTTCAGCCATCTGTTTGCCAGTTTCCTCTCGGGCAACCAGAAGTATTTGCCCAAGTTGCAACTCACCCCCCACCACCAACGGGCCCAGGGAGTCTTGAACGTGACGGGGAACATCGCCTTCGAGGAGAGCGAGCAATCACCGCTGCAAACCCTGCGGCGCCTGAAGCGCCGGCTCACCGGCGCACCGAGGGATCCCGGTGAAAAGGGTGGGCTAGACGACCTGGCCCGCCTGATCCAGGCCCCCGGTGCGATGCTGCCGATCGTCTCCAGCGCCCTCCGGGGCCGGGTGTATGTCCCGAGGGACGCGGCCTTTTTTCTGATCGGCAACGCGGAATCCGAGCCCCTGGCCGACAGCCGCATCCTCCTCTCCGATCAGGTGGATGATTACAACCTGGCCAGACCGCGGGTGCACTGGCTGGTGGGTGATCGCACCCTGGAGGCCCTGCAGACCTATTTCGGCGCGGTGAAGCAGGCCCTGGAGGGTGCCGGGATCGCGGAGGTGACGCTCACCCCCAGCCTGAACGACCCGTCCCTGGACTGGAAAGCCAAGGCCTACAGCCTCTACCACCACATGGGGGCCACCCGCATGGCCCACAGCCCCCGGCAGGGGGTGGTGGATGGGAACAGCCGGGTGCACGGGGTGGCGAACCTGTTCGTTGTGGGCACATCGGTGCTTCCCACGGGCAGCGCCTCCAATCCGAGCTTCACGGCCCTGGCACTCACCTTTCGTCTGGCCGACCACCTCTCCAGCCGCGTTCGCCCCTGAGCCGCCGGTCCAGGGGGTCAAAGGCCATGGAGGAGGGCCATTTCCGCCGCGGCCCGCACCACCAAGCCGTGGCGCTCCACCAGGGGGGCAAGGGCGTCGTAGCCGCCGCCGATCACGGTGGCCACCGGCACCCGCTGGCGGAGACAGGTTTCCAGCACCATCCGCTCCCGCTGCAACAGGCCCAGGTCGGTAAGACCCAGGCGGCCGAGGCGATCCGAGCGGTGGGGATCCACGCCCGCGTTGTAAAAGACCAGATCCGGGCGCGCCTGGCTGAGGAGATCGGGCAACAGCCCAGCCACCGCCGCCAGGTAGGGGCCATCCTCCATGCCGTCGGGCAGGGGAAGATCGCAGTCGCTCTGGCCCTTGCGCAGGGGGAAATTGCGTTCGGCGTGGGCGGAGAAGGTGAACACCCGCGGATCGTCGGCAAACAGGCTGGCGGTGCCGTCCCCCTGATGCACGTCCAGGTCAACCACCAACAGGCGGCGCACCACCCCTTCCGCCAGCAAGGTGCGGGCCGCCACGGCCACGTCGTTGAAGATGCAGAAACCACTCCCCGCCGCCGCGAAGGCGTGGTGCGTGCCACCGGCCAGGTGACAGGCCAGGCCCTGGCGCAGGGCCAGACGGGCCGTCAACAGGGTGCCCCCCACCGCCAGCCAACTGCGACGCACCACGCCCGGAGTGGCGGGCAAGCCGATGCGGCGCGCCTCGGCGTTGGTGAGGCGCTGACGGGCAAAGGCCTCGTGGTAGCTCCGGGGATGCACCAGCTCCAGCCAGCGCCTCGGCACGGGCAAGGGCTGGTGCACCTGCCGGGGGTCGAGGAGCTCCAACCGCCGGAGGTGGTCGACCAGCAGGCGGAACTTGTCCATCGGAAAGCGATGGTCCTCCGGCAGGGGGGCGGAGTAGGCCGGGTGATGCACCAGCGGAACTCTCACCGTCCGTCTCGCTCCATCCGGATCACCAGGCTGGATCGTCCCACGGCTCCACCATGAGGGGCGCGGCGCTGGGCGGCACGGTGGTGATGCAGGCGCGGAGGGTCTCCCCATTCACCGTGATCTCACAGGCTCCGCAACTTCCCCCCAGGCAGCCGGTGGGGATGGTGACCTGGGCGTCGCGGGCGGCGTCCAGCCAATCCGTGCCCGGAGCGACGGGGGTGACCAGGCCGTTGGGCCAATGGATCGGGATCTGTTTGAAAGAGGGAAGCGGGGACTCCATCGCGTCAGTTGGCCGCGTCACGGAAGGGGTCGAGGTTCACATGCCGCTCGAAGGCATCGGCGAGACGCTCCAGGAGGGCTTCCCGTTGGCGGCTGTGGTGGGGTTGGTGTTCGCTCAGGGGAGGCAGGCCCTTGCGATGACGCAGGTGGTTGAGCCAGCGCCGCCGCCACGGGCCACTCTCGAAGACGCCATGGAGATAAGTGCCGGCCACCAGGCCACCCCGCTCGCCATGGCCCTGCACCCAGCCCAGGTTGGGGGTGGCGCAGAGGGGACGGCAGGGGGCATCCTCTGGGGCGGGCAAGAGGGTGGTGCGGCCTCGGTGCAGCTCAAAGCCCTCCAGCTCCAGCGGCGGACCGGAGGGCTCGAGCGGCTCCGGCCAGAGGGCCAGGGCCTGGCGCTGGCGCAACACCTTGCCGTCCTCAAAGACGGTGCTCAAGGGGAGCAGGTTGAGCCCCTCCCGGCTGGGGCCCGGGTCGGCCGCGGGTGAGGGGAGGCCCCATCCCTCCAGCCCCTGGGGATCGCGGATCTCACGGCCGAGCATCTGCAGGCCACCGCAGAGGCCAAACACCTGGCCGCCAGCGGCCACGTAGTGGGCCAAGGCAGCCGCCAGGCCGTGCTCCCGCAGGGCCGCCAGATCCCTCAGGGTTTGCTTGCTACCCGGGATCACCACCGCATCGGGCTGGCCCAGCTCCTCTCCCGGCCGCACCCAGCGCAGCCGCACGCTGGGCTCCGCCTCCAGGGGATCGAGATCGGAGAAGTTGCTCAGGGAAGGCAACTGGATCACGGCGATCTCCAGGGCGGCGGAGCCCTTGCGGCCCCGGCGCTCCAGCAGATCCAGGGAATCCTCGGGCGGGAAGAGCTCCTCCAGCCAGGGCATGACGCCCACCACGGGAATCCCCGTGCGCTCCTGGAGCCAACGGCGCCCCTCCTCGAAGAGTTCCCGCCGCCCCCGGAAGCGGTTGATCAGCACCCCCTTGATCAGGGGCCGCTCGACGGGGCGCAACAGGGCCAAGGTGCCCACCACCTGGGCAAACACCCCACCTCGCTCGATGTCGGCCACCAGGAGGCAATCGGCCCGCAGGTATTGGGCCAGGCGCAGGTTCGTGAGGTCGCGGGGCTGGAGGTTGACCTCCACCGGGCTGCCGGCCCCTTCGAGCACAAGCCGGCCCTGGGGATGGCGCCGCCGTAGCTCCGCCAGACCCTGGCGAATGGCGGCCCAACCCGGCCGAAACCAGTCGCGGTAGTAGTGCTCCGCCCGGGCCGTGCCCGCCGAGCGGCCCAGGTGGATCACCTCGCTGGTGCTGTCGCCCTGGGGCTTCAACAGGACGGGATTCATGGCGCAGCGGGGCTCCAGGCCAGCCGCCCAGGCTTGCAGCGCCTGGGAGTAGGCCATCTCCCCGCCCTCCGGGTCAACCCAGGCGTTGTTGCTCATGTTCTGCCCCTTGAACGGCACGGGCGTCTGCCCGTGGCGGTGAAGCACCCGGCAGAGGGCGGCGCTCATCAACGATTTACCCGCCCCACTGCTGGTGCCCAGCACCATCAGGGGCCTGGGGGCGTTCATGGGGCGGGGAGGAGGGCACTGCGGAGGGGCTTGAACACCCAGCCACCAGCCGCCTTCTCCAAGGCATAGACAATCTCCCGCCTGCCACCGCTGGGGCGGGCCTGGCTGTCGCCCGGCCGGTAAATGGGGAAGGTGCGCACCAACCCCGCCTCCGTCACCTTGAAGACGTCATGACCCATGTAGCCCTCCAGAAGTGGCCCGGTGAGGTCGGGCAGGGTGATGGGCTCAAGAACCCGTTCCTTGCCGGCACTCCAGGCCTGCACACCGCCGTAGCTACCGCTGCCGACGCTGCGCACCACCACCACCAGCTCGGGTTGGCCATCGGCGTTGAGATCCTGCGCCTTGGCCTCCACCACTTGCCCGATCAACTCTTGCTTGAGGGGCCGATAGCTGCGTCGCCCGGCCTTGGCCCGCACCTGCAGCAGCTGGATGGAGCCCTCGTCAGTGGCGGTGATGTCAAAGGTCACGTCTTGCTGACGCAGGGAGGCGCGATAGGGAACCGCCAGGGCCGCCGCTCCGAGGGCGCTGGAGAGGAGCAACGAGAGCAGGGGGAGCAGGGGAAGCCGTTTCATGGACACCCAGGAGCTCTCGCACCCTAGGAACGCGTGCCCAGGCGGGCGGGGAGCGCCCCTGTTGCCCGCTGGCGTCGTTACCATCCACCCATTCGCTTCTTTCCTCACCGATGGCTGTCAGCTATCCCCGCAAGATCCTCAACACCATCGGGCCGAAAGAAGTGTTCGCCGAAGTGGTGAAGGAGCGCAAGGCCCAGGTGTTGTTTCTCAACAGCTACCGCTTCAATGAGCAGCGCTCCTGCAAGGAGCTCACCAGCTTGTTGGAGGCCCTGGATGGCCAGCCACGCGAGCTGGCCCGGGAACTCTCCCACCACATCAACGACGAGGCCCGTCACGCCGTGTGGCTCACCGATCTGCTGTGTGAGATGGGAGAGGAGATTGGCAACCCGAAAAGCGGCTCTTACATCGATGAACTCAACAGCCTCTTTGACAAAAGTGCCGATTCGGTGCAACAGGAAGACGGTCTGATCGCCGCCCTGGCCTCGATCAACGCCACGGAAAAGCGGGGCTGCCAAACCTTTTCCGCCCACATCGCCGCCCTGCGCCAGGCACCCGCCACGGAAGAAAACACCCAGATCCGCCAAACCCTGGAACAAATCCTCCCCGAGGAGGCCGGCCACGTGCGTTGGGGCAGTCGCTGGCTGGGCAAGATTGCCAGTCGGAGTCCGGAGCATCGCGCCCGCGTGAATGCGGCCAAGCAGAAATATTCCCTGATCGAGCAGGCGGCCTTCGAAGCGGGCATGGACATCACGGCCGGCGCGGAACTGCGCCGTCTGGGCAATCTGGTGGAGATTGCCAACACCCTGCCCGCCTGGGAGCGGCCGGGCTATGTGCTCGAGCGTCTCCCCCAGGCCCTGCTGGCCCCCAACCTGCAGAAATCGCGCCTGTTTGCCATGCAGCGGGTGCTCGACGACAAACCGGAGAAGCTGGTGGAGCAGTTCATTCCCATGTTTCTCGGTGGTCTGCGCCACCTGCGGCCCAGCCTGAGCCGTCCCTGAGGCCTCAGCAGATCCGGGGAAGCAGCTCCCCGCTAGGGGGCACCAGCAGCCGTTCGCTGCCGTAGCGGGTGCGCACCACCACTCGGGGGTCCCCCTGGCGGATCTCGCCGATCCAGCGGGCCCCAAGGGGCCCCAACACCTCGGTGGCCCGCTGACCGTGGGACGCGGGCACGATGGCCACGAAACGCCCCTCATTGGCCAGGTGGAGGGGTTCCATCCCGAGGAGCTCGCAGGCCCGGGCCACGGCCGGGAGCACCGGAATCCTCTCCTCCTGGAGGTGGACTTCCACGGCAGCGGCCTTGGCCAGTTCCTGCAGGGCGCTGGCCAGCCCCCCCCGGGTCAGATCCCGCAGGCAATGGATCCGCACTCCCGTCTGCAGGCAGGCCTCCACCGCAGGCCAGAGGGGCGCGCAATCCGTGGTGATCGGTGGCTCCAGCGCCAGCCCATGGCGGGCGGCGAGGATGGCCAGACCGTGGCGTCCCAGATCGCCGCTCACCAGCAGCTGATCGCCCACCGCAATGGCCGCCGGTCCGATGGGGGTGGGACTTTCCACCACACCGATGCCGCTGGTGGTGATGAACAGCCGATCCGCCTTGCCCCGCTCCACCACCTTGGTGTCGCCGGTGACAATCGTTACGCCGCAGGCGGCGGCCGCCCGGCCCATGGAGGCGACGATGCGCCGCAGGCAGGACCGCTCCAGGCCCTCTTCCAGGATCAGGGCGACGCTGATGCAGACGGGGCGGGCGCCGGCCATGGCCAGGTCGTTGGCGGTGCCGATGATCGCCAACTCGCCGATGTCTCCCCCAGGAAACTCCAGGGGGTGAACCACGTAGCTGTCGGTGGTGAAGGCCAGCTCTCCCGGGGGCAGCCGCAGGGTGGCGGCATCGTGGAGGAGTTGGTCGGGATCGGCATAGAGGGGGCGCAGGTCCTGGTCGATCAGGGCTTGCATCAGGCTGCCGCCGCCGCCATGGCCGAGCCGGATCCGCTCCGGCGGTGGCTCACCAGGGCCGGGAGAAAGGGGTGTCATCGGCGGTAGCGATACCAGGCGGCGCAGGCCCCCTCGCTGGAGACCATCGGCGCGCCGAGGGGATGGTCGGGCGTGCAGGCCGTTCCGAAGGCGGCGCAGGCTTCGGGGGTGGCCCGTCCCTGGAGGATGGCGCCACTGATGCACACCGGCCCGCAGGTGGGGCACGGGAGGTCGTCGGCGGCCTCCGGGCTGGGGAGGAAAGGAAAGCGGCGACGGGCGTCGAGGGCGTCGTAAGGGGGGCGCAGGGCCAGGCCACCAGCTGGAATTGGGCCGAGGCCGCGCCAGGGCTGGTCGATGGGCTGGAACACCTCCTCCAAGAGGGCCCGGGCGGCGGGGTTGCCCTCGGGGCGCACCACCCGGGGGTAGGCATTGGCCACCTCGATCCGACCCGCCTCCAGCAGGTCGACCGCTTGCCACAGGCCTGCCATCACATCGTCCGGCTCGAAACCCGTCACCACCACCGGCACCTGGAAGCGGGCCACCAGGGCCTCCAGCTCCGCCGTGCCGAGCACGCTGCAAACATGACCCGCCGCCAGGAAGGCCTCCACCTGGTTGGCCGGCTCGGCCAGGATGGCTTCCATGGCAGGCGCCACCCGCACATGGGCGGTGAGCAGGGAGAGGTTGGGCAGGCCCAGGGCCAGGGTCTGGCGGGCCAGCAGTGCCGTGGCCGGGGCGGTGGTTTCAAACCCCACGGCGAGAAACACCACCTGCCGCTCCGGGGCGGACTGGGCCAGGGCGAGGGCCTGGAGGGGACTGGTGAGCAGGCGCACGTCGCCGCCGGCGGCCCGCGCCTCCAGGAGATCCTCTCCCGGCCGGGTGCCGGGCACCCGGGCCATGTCGCCATAGGAGCAGAGGATCACCCCCGGGGTGCGGGCCAGGGCGATGGCCCCATCAACCGTGGCGGCAGGGGTGACACACACCGGACAGCCCGGCCCGTGAATCAGGCGCAGGCCGGGCGGCAGCAGTTGGTCGAGCCCCCATCGCACGATGCTGTGGGTTTGGCCGCCACAGACCTCCATCACGGTGTGGGGACGGCTGAGGCGGCGAGCCAGGCGACGGGCGATGGGAGCGCTCACCAAGGACCTGGAGCCTCCTGGGCGCTGTCGGGCTGGTAGGTCTGCAGCATGCGCATGTATTGCACCCGCTCGTAGTCATGGGGGGTGGGACAGCGCCGTTGGCTCATGCAACCGATCAGCTCCCCCACCGAGCTGTGGTCGTGGGCGACGAGCCAGCGGCGCAACTCCTCCTCCAGGCTGGTCAGCCGGCCCGGACCATGGCGCAACAGGGCGGCCACCACCTGGGTGACGCAGGCGCCGGCCATCAGCAAGCGCACCACATCACTGCCGCGGTGCACGCCGCTGGAGGCGGCCAGATCTAGGGCATGGCGGCCGTGGAGCAGGGCGATCCAGCGCAGGGGAAGGCGCAGATCGTGGGGGGTGGACAGGAGCAGGTTGGGGCGCAGCTCCAGTGTTTCGATGTCGATGTCAGGCTGGTAAAAGCGGTTGAAGAGGGTGAGGCCATCGGCACCGGCACCGGCGAGGCGTTTGGCCAGGGCCGCGAAATTGGTGAAGTAGGGGCTGAGTTTCACCGCCAGGGGGACGCCCACCTCGGCCCGCACCTCCCGCACGATCTCCTCCACCTCCGCTTCAATCGACGCGCTGTCGCGGTCGGGATCGGTGGGGAGGGAATAGATGTTGAGTTCAATGGCGCTGGCGCCCGCCCCTTCCAGCTGGCGGGCGTAGCGCACCCAGCCACCGGGGTGCTGGCCATTGAGGCTGGCGATCACCGGGATGACCAGCCGCTGGCGGGCCTGCTCCAGATGGCGGAGGTAGAGCTCCGAACCCACATGGAACAGGGAGGCCTGGGGCACATAGCTCAAGGACTCCCCGTAGCTCTCGCTGCCCAGGAGGCTGAGGTGATGGAGGTTGAGCTGCTCCTGCTCCAGCTGCTCCTCGAAGAGGGAATGGAGCACGATGGCGGCGGCGCCGGCCTCCTCCAGCCGCTGGAGATTGGCAGGGTCTTCGCTGAGGGGAGCAGCGGCTCCCACCACCAGGGGGTTGCGGAGGGGCAGGCCTAGCCAGGTGGTGGAGAGATCTGGCTGGGCCATTGGTTGCCAGGCCTGGGGAGGCGGGGGAGAGGTCCCAATTCTGGGGGGTTGGGGCGCCCGTTGGTGATGTTTGGCGTCCTTGCTTTCGCCCCCAACGAAATCTTCGACGTCTCTGCGCATGTAAGCAAAATCAAAATTTATATTGCCATGACCGCTTTTGAGCATCGGACAGGGGGACTCGAGGGGCAGCATGCTGATAACCGCGGGACTCAGAAAGATCGTGTTCGTGATCGAGAGTCCTCATCTGTTACATGCTCACGCTCGCAGGATCACTGGGATGCTGAGCTAACAATTCCTCTCCACAGGATCCATCATGGATGCAATTTGTAACCGAGAATCTCCTGCGCGAATGCCCATCAGGCAAATTAATCATCATCAGCACTGTGCTCAGCCATATCAAGGAACATTAGGGACAATAGTAGATCCAGGACTAAAACAGCTTTTTGAATGCCGTTGAGCGAGCTTTTTCCCAGATTAAAGTGATCTCTTCCAACCCACCATGCTTATGGAGTCTTAGACGAGCTTTTAAGACCCAGGCAACAATCGACTACTTTTTTCGGGGACACGAACTAAAAGAGCAATGGTGCCTTCGGGATTTGTTTTGGCTACTTTGTAATGACGCAGATCAGATGGTTGAATTTTCAAATGAGGAAACTTACTTTCTGGCTTAATGCCAAGAATGATTTGCTCTGGGATACCATTTCTCAATTGGGAAAAAAGTTTGTCTCGGTCAGATCGAAGAATAATTTCAATGGGAGATGGCCCCTTAAGTTCTGAAGATATTCCAGCTTCCAGGCTATAAATACCCTGTCTTTGGGTTATTATAAAACATGGTTTAGCCGGGTCAGAACAAGATTCCTTGATGAGCTGTAGCTCACTTGCTATGTTTTTAGAGGGTTTATAAAATGGATGATTTTTTTCAAAAGGGACTCTCAATCCGTAGGAAGCGAATTCCCCAAAGTAGCGAAATAGTATCCAATTCGGGAGGATGAAGCCTAAAAAAGCAGCAATGGGAAGAGCAATGGTTACAGGGGAAAGACGCTTCTTTTTGATTTCATATAAATGTTTATCAGCTAGTAATCCAGCGATTAAAATGGCCGGCCAACAGACAGATATAATATTCAAAAAATGGGACCGACCTTGATAGTATGAAAAAAGGCCAGCCCCAAGCAAAGGTAAATAGACAAATGGCAGCACATCATGCCAATAATCTCCGTTGTTAAGACGATAATTTGAAACGACGAGGGAGATGATATAAACCGAAATGACTGTTTGCCAAATGAATAAGCTGGCAGGCATAGGCATCATGAAGAAACCAAGTTTATAAAAGATAACCTGATACATACTTAACCACTCCAATTTCAACGATTGACCTGAGCCAACGGATAATAGCAATAGCCCTAAACCGAAAAATGTTAGACTTAAAAAGGGTAATAGACATGTATAGAAGACCAACCTTTTTGAAGAGGCGACCGAGAAATGAGGACTTTTTCCTCTTATCTTAAGAGCCATGACAAGAAAAGTCAACATAGAAGTTGCATAAAGTATCGCAATACCGCTATCCATATTCCACAAAAGAGCAAGGCCAACGAAAGCTGACAGTAGTAAGATTCTTTGGAAGGAAATACGCTGATAAACATAGTGAACTAGTGGGATTGATAGTGCTGGGAAAACAAATCTAATAGGCCAATACTGAAAATATGGATCTGGCACCAATAGCTGGTTACTCAGCTTGAATATGAAAGGGTTGCCAAATGTGAGAACAATGAGTGATATGGAGCAATACAAGAATACGAAAGCAGACTGTATTTGTTTCTTAATAAATAGCAATATTACCACTAAGGATAATGCTTGTATCGCTCCCATAAAAATTGTAAAACCCTTCAGTCCAGAAGGAAGAATTCTTAGAACAGGTGCAATCAATACTGGAAACAACCCATATTGGGAAGGTATGTCTGTTAATAAATGCTTACCATTTAAAACTTGGGCCACTGGAGAAACAACCGCATCAAGATGAGCCCACCAAATGGCCCAATCGTTAACATGAGAAATGTCAAAAAGCCTAATAGCATTTATTGACGTGCCGATTAGGAACAAGCAGATCAAGAATACGATTGTCTTTCCATTTCTGAATACAGGAAGTGTTTTTTAATACCTAAGAAACCACCAAAAATTGCAATTCCGGTCAAAAATAATACAATGATTAGAGTGATAGAATTGCGCAGGTCAGGATACTTAATTGAGAGACCAGGGAATGAAAGAAAGGGAATATATATAGGTAGCAACAGCATGACGGAAGTAATGACACTAAAAATCAGGTCCTTACTACTACTACCCCAAAGTTGACGAAGAGAATATTTTTGTTTATTAGGTAATGCCAATAACAAGATCGGAGGAATGAGCAAAAGACACAACAAAAATACTGCTCTTTCTATTGGTTCAGGCCGTAAAGCATCAGGGCCCAAATCTGCAAACATTCCTGCAACACGAGGATCGATTTTAGAATTTGATCTTATAAGCTTATCCAGGCCTCCAATGATAGGCCCAATCAAATATACGCCAATACAGGCAAGCATTAGGCGGAAAGAAACAGACCCAAGCAAGTTCTTGGGAGTAAGTTTGTTACGGTTGGTCATTATTGCAATAAGAATGGTATTTTTAGTGTAGTCACAAGAAATGGAATTTGATAGACTGGCAACCACAAGCGGAACTGTCACAGGGTCCAACACAAAGCATTTGTTTATTTCCACGACTAATCTTTTAACTTGCCGAGAGAGGGTTGACGGCAGCTGAGTTCACTTTTCTCTGGATAAATTTGTGCATAGAAATAGATATGCCCATTAGGTCGGAACGGTTTAAGCCCTTGTGAAAAGGCAGTGTTCCCCTTCAGGGGGCGTGACGAGCGAGCGAGTTTGGGCGTTGAGTCTGCTCAGCCCTTGACGGCAGCCTGATTACCGCTTGCATCTCATCAGGAGACTGCTTGCGATGACCCTCCGCCTGCGGGAATTTCAGGAGATGACTGGTTGGCGACGCCACCCAGTGTCATGTCGCTGATCCTTTCTCAGCTGGAGGAGATTCGGGTGTTGCGTCAAGAGAATGAACAGATGCGTCAACAGCTCACCGCCTTGGCTGCCGAGCTGTCCAGCCTGCGGGAGCGCATCGGCCGCAATTCGCGCAACTCGTCCAA
>JBKDSY010000134.1:0-12025 GCA_046340755.1 Cyanobacteriota bacterium | reverse complement strand
TCCAGCCGAAAACCCTGCACCACCTCCACAAGGATCAGATCGCCGATCGCCACCGGCGTCACGCCCAGCAGGCCATCAAGCCGCTCAACCTCAGGGGTGCTGACGCCATTGAAGAAATCGATCCACACCGAGGAGTCGACGACGATCACAGCCAGCCCTGTTCCCGCTCCGGTGGATCGCCGGTCTCCGGATCCGCGTCGAGCCGCTGCGCCTCCAGGTCTCCATCCCAGCGCAGCCGGCCGCGGAAGGCGCGGATCTCCCCCTGCTGCCGCAGCCGCACCAGCGTGCGCAGACCCAGCTCCACCGCCTCCCGCTTGCTGCGGGCCCCGGAGGCCTGCATCGCCTCCCGCATCAGGGCGTCGTCGATGACGATGTTCGTGCGCATGCTTCAACCCCTGGAGCAGGCGGTGGCTGCTGATGTGTAAAGTTTAGACGGTTCATACACATTTGTCCCGGTGTCAGCCGGTTTCGGGGTCTGGCTCCAGATGGCCCCAGCTGCCTCTGGTCTCCGGTCCTTCCCACCAGTCCCTCACGCACTCGGCAACAGCACCTTCTTTCTCACTGCCCTGGAGGCTGTGCTGGAAGTGCTGCCCCTCTCCGCCCGCCACACCGGCTTCGATCCCGTGAAGGCTGCGGCCCCAGCCGCTTCCGACTTCGAGGCCCTGGAAAACCCGCGTCGTCTGGCGCTGGCTGAGCAGGTGCCGGCACCCAAGCAGCTGGAGCTGGTGCTGGTGGAACTGGCTGAGGCATCCTGACCGTTCTGCGCGGCAGAACTATTGTGAAACCATGATCCGGTCGTTCCGATGCGCCGACACCAAAGCCCTCGCCAGCGGTTGGGCCGTGCCTCGCTTCCAGGCCTTCGAGCGGGTGGCCCGCCGCAAGCTGCGGCAGCTCGAGATTGCCCAGCGGCTCCAGGATTTGCGGGTTCCGCCAAGCAACCGTCTGGAGCCGCTGCGGGGCGATCGGGCTGGTCAGCACAGCATCCGTATCAACGACCAGTACCGGCTCTGCTTTCTCTGGTCGGACAGCGGCCCGGAGGACGTTGAGATCGTTGATTACCACTGACCCATCCCCATGAACCGTCTCTCTCCCATCACCCCCGGCGAACTGCTCCAGGAGGAGTTCCTCGAACCGCTGGGCATCAGCCAGTACCGGCTGGCCAAGGCGATCGGGGTGCCCGCTTCCCGCATCAGCGAGATCATTGCCGGTCAGCGGGCCATCACGGCCGACACCGACCTGCGGCTCTGCCGCGTGCTGGGGCTCAGCCCCGGTTACTGGTTGCGCGCCCAGGCCGCCCACGACACGGAACTGGTCAGTGCCGAGCTGGCCGACGAGCTCGAGCGCATCCAGCCTTTGGTCAGCTGCTGAGTCCCATGGCATCCCTGAGCGAGCAGGTGTTGCAACAGATAAGCGCCGAGATCCGTCAGGTGATCCCATGTGCAGAAGTGCGCCTGTTTGGCTCCCATGCCCGCGGGGAGGCTCGCCCCGATTCCGTCATCGACACTTTTGCTCTACTTCGAGAGCCAAGTGGAGGAGCGGCGCCCTGGCTCAGCCATGTGATCGCCAGGGCTTACCTCGAGGGGAGAGTGCTGTATGACCAACCCTGAGCTCCTCGCCCCCATGAAGGCGGAACACCTGGCAGCCATCTGGGGTGCGTCGTCATGACCGGTCTTGCCGACCACCAGTGGCGCAGGCGCTTCAGCAGTTCCCTGCAGAGCCTGCTGGAGGGCTTCTACAGGCCGGCCCTGATGGATGCCACCCGCTACTGGCGCATCACCGGCTACTTCACCAGCCGCTCTCTTCTCCAGGTGCTGGAAGGCGTGGAGCACCTGGTGGCGGCCTCAGCCGATGGGATCGGGCATGGACAGATGCGCCTGATCACAGGCGTGTTCCTCAGCGAGGCAGACATCGCTGCCCTGGCGGCTGGAACCCCCGCTGAAACCGTTCTCACCAATCACCTCTCAAACCACTTCCCCTTCAGGGGTGTAGAGCCAGGCGGCCAGGGAGCCGCAGCCCTCGGGGCCGAGCTCCTGGCCTGGCTGGTGAGCCGTGGGCACCTCGAGATCCGCGTGGGGCTGCCCCTCATCGACGGGTTGATCGTCAACGACGGCGCGATCTTCCATGCCAAGGAAGGCGTGATTGAAGATAAACACGGCCAGCGGCTGGGCTTCAGCGGCAGCGTCAACGAAACACCCAACGGCTGGACCAGCAACTTCGAAACCATCCAGACCTTCTGCTCCTGGAAGTCTGGTGGTGCCGAGGCCATCGATGATCTGGAGGCTGGCTTCCTGCGACTCTGGGAAAACCAAGACTCCGGCGCCCGCACCTTCACCCTGCCCGAGGCAATCCGCCAGCAACTGGCCATCTATGCACCGGCCGAGGAGGCTCTGCCCCGTCGCCTCCAACCCTTCCTCAAGGATCTGCCCGCGCCGGAGCCAGAGCCCGTCGTCGAGATCGTCCCCGACCTCGATGAACGGCGCCGCATCGTGTGGAGCTACGTGCTCCAGGCCGCCGCCAGCGATCTGCCCGGGGCCGAACGGGTTGGAGAAGGCACCAGTGCCGTCACTCCCTGGCCCCATCAGCAGCGGGCCTTCCAGCGCCTCTGGCAGCAGTGGCCGCCCCGCCTGCTGATCGCCGACGAGGTGGGCCTTGGCAAAACGGTGCAGGCCGGCCTGCTGCTGCGCCAGGCGTGGTTGAGCGGCCGCGCTCGGCGCATGCTGGTGATGGCACCTGCGTCTGTGCTCAAGCAGTGGCAGCGGGAACTCCGCGAGAAGTTCGGCCTCGACTGGCCCATCTACAGCGGCAAGTCGCTCGACTGGCAACCCACCCGCTTCCGCCCAGCTGGGCTCTCCAGACCCGTGGACCGGAGCAGCTGGACCGCAGAGCCCTTCGTGCTGGTCTCCAGCCACCTGATGCGACGGCGCGACCGCCACAAGGATCTGCTGGAAGCCGAGCCCTACGACCTGGTGGTGCTCGATGAAGCCCACCATGCCCGCACCCGTCGGGAGAACAGCAGCAGCGGCGGAGAGCGCCTTCGCCCCAACACCCTGATGCAGCTCATGCAGCAGCTGCGCCGGCGCACCAACGGCCTGCTGCTGCTCACCGCCACACCCATGCAGGTGAGTGAGCTGGAGGTGTGGGATCTGCTCGCCCTGCTGGGCATGCCCCCCGAGTGGACCGAAGACGCCTTCGAGCGCTTCTTCGAGTGGGTGGAGAAGGAGAACCCAGATGAGGCCACCCTGTCGTACCTGGCCGGGTTGTGGCGCAGCAGCGTGACCGCGTTTGGCGAGGCCCCGGGCCATGCCATGCCGGAAGACCTGCGGAAATCGCCGCTGCGCAAACGCAAGGCCCTACGGGCCCTGAACGACACGGATCCCCTTTCCCGCCGCAATCTCAGCATCGAGATCCGCCAGGCCTCGCTTGCCCTGGCCAAACACTGGACTCCGGTGCAGGGTCTGATCTCCCGCCACAGCCGCTACCTGCTGCGGGCCTACAAACAGCAGGGATCGATGGATCTGGCCATCGGCACCCGCCATGTGGACGACCGCTTCCTGGAAAGCACCCCACAGGAGCGAGCGCTGTACGACGCCGTGGAGGACTTCATCTCCACCCAGTACGCCCGGGCAACCGGCCAGAAGAAGTCGGCTGTGGGCTTCGTGATGACGATCTATCGCCGCCGCCTCGCCAGCAGTGTGGCCGCCTTGGTCTCCACCCTCGAAAAACGGCTGGCCGGCCAGCAGCAACAGCTGGAGGAAGACGCCGCCGCCAGCGAAGACGACGACATCACGGGTGAACTCACCCTCGATCTGGAGGGCATGCAGAGCGCCTTCCAGGAGGCCTCGCCGCAGATCGAGCTCGATGCCATCGGCGTGCTGCTCGATCAGGCCAGGCCCCTGGTCGGCCACGACAGCAAAGGCTCCGAGTTCCTCAAGGCCATCGAGCAGCTGCACGCCCTGGGCTACAAGCAGGTGATCGTCTTCTCCCAGTACACCGACACGGTCGATGCCCTCAAGGAGCTGCTGATCGGCGCAGGGCGCACCAGCCTGATGGCCTTCACCGGTCGCGGTGGCGAGATCCTGCAGAAGGGCGGGGTGTGGGAGACCCTGAACCGCGAGGCCACCAAACGCCGCTTCAAGGAAGGCGATGCTGAGATTCTGCTCTGCACCGATGCGGCGGCCGAAGGCCTGAACTTCCAGTTCTGCGGCGCCTTGATCAACTACGACATGCCCTGGAACCCGATGCGGGTGGAGCAGCGCATCGGCCGCATCGACCGCATCGGCCAGACCCACGAGCGGATGCAAATCATCAACCTGCACCTCGAAGGCACTGTCGAAGCCGATGTCTACCGGGCGTTGAAGGGTCGGATCGCGATGTTCGAGCAGGTGGTGGGCAAGCTGCAGCCGATCCTCGCCAAGGCATCCAGCTCCATCTCCCGGGCCACCCTCGTCAGCCGTGATCAGCGGGAGAAGGCCAGGGCCTCTGCCGTGGCCGCTGTGCGGCAGGAGCCCGAGATCAAGGGTCTGGACCTTGATGACGTCCTCCAGGATCTCGATGCCATCCGTGATGTGGTGAACACCCTGCAGCCTCCGCCGCTCACCCTGGCTGACCTGGAAGCCATCCTCAGGCAGCCGGCCTTGCTGCCACCCGGTTGCCGTGCCCGCGCGATTGGCGCCTACGACTTCGTCTGGACCCAGCCCGGCCTCGACAAGGAAATGCGCGTCACCTGCAATGCCTCCTACTACCAGGACAACAGTGATAGCGTTGAGCTTTGGGTGCCGGGGAGTCCGTTGTTTCCCGAAAAGCTGGCAAGAGAAAGCTTGAACTCCTCTTGCGGGCAACCATGCAGAGCTTCATTTCTAACTGCACTCAGGCCTGGCCGGGAAGAACAAGAAGGAAGGTGATGCCGCATCAACCTCTCGGCATCGGGAAAATCGATGGGCCGAAGAGTTGATGATTTGGACGAGCCTCACGATGTTTTCCAGGGGCTCGGCCTGATCGCCCTCTTCTCCTTCAGTGACCCCAGCAGCCTCTTCGGCCACGCCCTCCAGTTCCAGCAGCAATGGGAAATCCTCTTGGCCGCGGGTTTTGATGCTGTTGGAATCGGCGGTTGAAAGCTCGCACAACTTGGTTGTGTTCATTGGCGCTGCTTCCCCGCTCCAGATCAGGCGGGCCAGAATGATTGGATCCGGCGCCGGAAGCGTCCGAACGTCTGCTTTGTTGTCCATTGAAACCGGTTGATTGATGCCCACCCCCGGAATCAACCCATCCCGAAAAATCCCAACACCAACCTCTTCCACTGGCCAGCGGCCACATAAGGAATGTTTGCAAAAATATGCGCGGCCGCATAGGTGCAGCAGCCGGTCGGAAGCAGAACAATCTCCAGCCCAGCCAATGCGACAGCCACCAAAGGGAGCGGTGTCCCCAAGAAGTCACTGCCCCCTCCAGAGCCGTTGAGCCCGCCATGACCAACGGGCCCCTCCGCCACCGCACCCACCCTGGCGAGCGGCCCAGCCCCCGGACCCTCAAGCAACAGATGGCCAACCCCCGCACAAAACAGCATGGCGTACCAGCGCCCGTAGTCGACGGTGGTGAGGAGCAACGGGGAGGCCACAGCGAGCTGGAACAGCCAGAGCTGAAACGCCCGCCCCAGGGGAGCCCGACCCGAGCCCCGGGCGGCCGGCTGCGCCAGACCCATCAACAACCCATACGCCAACACCGCCACCAGCGACATCGCCAACCCGTGCACCAGCGTCCAGCCGAGCTGGGAGGCGCTCAGATCCCAGGTGAAGAAGGACGGACGTGACAGGGCCAGCTCGGTGATCGAGGAACCCGGCATCTCCCCCGGGGCCAGCAGGCCGAGCCGTTGGAGGTCGGCGCGGAGGCAGGCCACCTGGGCCCCGCTGCCCCGCTGCCAGGCCGCCAGCAGGAAGGCCACCACCCCTGGTGCCGTCGCCAGCAGGGCCCGGCCCCAATCGCGCCGGGGACCCAGGGCGGCGAGGGCCAGCACGGGCAGGATGAGCAGGGCGAAGGGTTCATGGTTGAACACCGCGACGACCTGCACGGCCGCCAACAGCGCCCAGGCCCGGGGGGCCGTGCGGGGCGCCTGCCCCCGCACGCCCTGGCGCCAGATCCAGAGCAGCAGCAGCCCCAAAAGGATCTGCAGCGGATCCTTGCGAAAGGTGGAGCCAGCGCTTTCCAGCAACACCGGCCAGCCGACCGGCGCCGCCAGGATCAGCAGCCCCGGGCGCCAACCGCAGCGGCGCACCAGCAGTCCGCCCAGCGTCAGGCCCACCGTCAGCGCGGCCAGGGCCATCACCAGGGAGAGGGCATGCATGTAGGCGGAGGGCTGGCCGAGGCCGCCGCTGATCCACCAGGAGAGTTGTCCCAGCAGGCCGCGACGGACGAAGCCTTCGCAATAGCGAATCGCCAGCTCGGAGCCCCACCATTCCTGCACCGTCACATTGCCCGGCCAGGCGAGCAGATTCGCGCCATAGAGCGCCAGGGCATGGCCCAGCCCGCCGGAGAGGGCCAGCCACTGCGCCAAGGCACCAAAGCGGAAGAGCTGACGATTCATGGGAAGACCATGGAAACGCATGGGAAGGCCCTGGCGGTGATGAACAGGCGGGGCCTCGACCGGGCGCAGGCATTGTGCACCCCCCTCATGGCCCCTCCCCCCGAAGGATCGCCCCGTAGCCCTTGAGGGCCTGTCGGGCGATCGCCTCGCCGCGGTAGCGCTCCGCCACCGCCAGTGCCGCGGCGGCCCCCGGGCGGCGCGGCTGCCGCAACCACGCGCCCAGGGCCTCGATCCAGGCGTCGCGGCGCCGCGCCACCACCCGCACCTCCCCATCCTCCATGCCCACCCGAGGGGTGACCATGGCGCCGCAGCCGCAGGCCAGGGCTTCCAACACCACATTGCCGAAATTCTCATGCCGGCTGGGCAGCAGCAGCAGGTCGGCGGCGTTGTACGGGGCGAGGAGCTCGGCGGCGGGCAGGGCCGGCAGCCAGAGGCAGCGCCCCCCCAGACCCCGGCGCTCCAGCCCCCGCCGCAGGCTCCGGCCGCTGCCGTCGTCATCGTTGCCGATCACCACCAGGCGCCAGGGGCGTTCGGCCAGGGCGCCCAGCACCGGCGGCAACAGATCCAGCCCCTTCTTGTGGTGCAACCGTCCGGCCACCAGCAGCAGGGGCTCCTCCGCCGGCAGCCCCTGCTGGCGGCGCCAGGCCGCTCCAGAGGCCGGATCCCAGCGCAGGGCGGAGAGGTCCAGGGGATTGGGCAGGATCCAGGTCGGCGGCCGCAGGCCCAGCCCCCGCAGTTCCTCCACCTCCTGGCGGCTCGTGCAGTGGAGGGCCGCCGCCCGTTGCAGCAGCGGCCGCTCCCGCAGCAGGAAATAGGGCCACTTCTTCCACCAGCCGCGGCCCAGGCCCTAGGGCCCCAGGGCCCCCCGCAGGCTGTGCACCACCGGCACGCCGGCCGCCAGGGCGGCCCGCTGCACCGGCAGGCCCAGGGGTTGCCAGACCGCGCTCAGGTGCAGCAGGTCGGCGCGGGCCAGATGGGCGGGCAGGGCCTCCTCCAGGGCGCGGGAGCGGATGGTGCCCCGGGGGCGGTCCACCGGATGGCGCACCACCCGCACTCCGCTCCGCCATTCCGCCCTCCCGAGCCGCTCCGGGGGCCAGTCGGGCAGACCCGCGTTGGTGGTGATCACCTCCACCTCCGCCCCCAGGGCGGCCAGCGCCTCACACAGGCGCGACACGCTCAGCACCGGGCCGCCAAACTGCCAGGCGGGGGCATAGACCGGCAGGAAGTGGAGCAGCCGCATCCGCTCCGGGCAACCACAGCGGAACCCTACTGCCCATGGCCCGTGACCCATCCGGCTGGCGCGTGGTCTGCCGGGGACGCCCGGGGATCAGGAGCGGGTCGGGCGCAACGCCCGCAGCAGGGTGCCGAAATCCCGGCGCTGCAACACCAGCAACCCCAGCATCACCACGGCCAACGCCCCCTGCTCCACCAGCCGGGCGCTTGGGCCGAAAACCTCCAGGCCGCCGGCCCGGGCCCACAGATCCGCCCCGAAAACCTCCACCGCAAAACCAGCGGTGATCAGCAGCGGCGGCAGCAGTCGGGCCCCTTCCGCGAAGGAGCGGCGCGCCACCCAGAGCAGCGGCGCCAGCGGCACCAGCGCCACCAGAAACTTGGCGATCAGGAAACCCGTGAGCCCCAGGCGCGGCACCAGCAGCCAACCGGCCAGGGCGGCCACCAGGGTGCCGCCATTGAGCAGCAACGCATAGGAGCGCATCAGGCCCGAGCTCATCAGCGGCTGGATCAGGATCTGCAGCAGCACCTCCACCAACGCGGTGAGCAGCATGATCCGGGTCGGCCCCAGGGAGGGCAGGAAGCTGGCGCCGAAGAACAGCCGAATCAGGGGCCCATCCACCAGGGCGTAGGCCAGCAGCACCAGCAGCAGCAGGCTCCACAGCAGCCGGAACACCACCTCCACCTGGCGCATCCGGGCCTCGAAGCTCTCCGCCTGCCGCAGCCGCAGAAACAACACCGGCACCAGCGTGCCGGGCAGCAGGGCAAAGAGCTGCTGAAGGATCTGGCCCACCCGCAGGTAGCCCACATCCGCCAGGCCGGAGCGGCTGGCGAGGTTGAGCAGCAGGGGGAAGAACACCAGGGAGCTCAGCAGATTGGCGCCGTAGAAGGGCAGGCCGCGCCGCAACAGCCGCCCCCATTCCGAACCCTGCGGGCGCCAGAGCGCCGGTGGCGGCGGCCACAGCCCCCGCAGGGTCCAGGCCAGCCAGAGGGGCTGGATCACGGCCACCAGGGTCCAGCCGAGCAGGGCGCCGGTGATCTGCCCCCGGGCCGCCCCCACGGCCGCCAGCAGCAGGCGCAGGGGCAGGAACAGCCCCTGCCGCAGGGCCAGGCGGCGGGTGGCGCCACCCACCAGCAACACCTCCCAGGGCACCGCGCAGATCGCCTCCAACCCCACCATCAGCAGCAGCAACACCCCCCACAGACGCCGCTGCCCCGGACCCACCGTCGCCGGAAACAGCCCATGCCCGGGCCCCAGCCAGACGGCGATCGCCGCCAGCATCAGCCCGGTCACGAGCAGGGTCTGGAGGCTGAAGACGGCGGTGAGGCGCCGGCCGCGGGGGGTCTCCAGGGAGCCGGCCTCCCCCCCCAGCTCATAGTTGAGGGCGAAGTCGCCCCCCAGCCGCACCAGCGTGTCGCCGGTTTGCACCGCGGTGGCCATCAGGTTGAACAGCCCCAGGTCCGCCGGGCCCAGCAAGCGCGTGAGGGCCAGGTTGGCGAAGAAGCCGCCGATCCGCCCCAGGCCAGCGCCGCTGGCCAGATGCAGCCAGCCGCGGCGCACATCAGGAGCGTCGCTCACAGGGCGTCCACCAGTCGCAGCAACCGCCGGGCGGCGGCTTCCGTGGTGTGCCGCCTCACCCAGGCATGGGCGCCGGCCTGCAGGGCCGCGTAGGCCTCCGGGGTGAGCTGTTCCACCCGGTCACGCAGATCCGGCCAGTCGCGGTAGCTCAGGCAGTTGACCCCCGCCTCCAGGCCATGGGGGGCGCAACGGGCGGGCTTGCTGTCCAGGCGGCGGAAGCAGGGCACGGCGCCCGCGGCGGCGATCTCGTAGTGCCGCAGGCAATCCCAGCCGCCGCGGCGGGTGGTGATGGCAAAGCGCGAGGCCGCCAGATCCGCGGTGTAGGCCGCTTCGTTGTGGAAGGCGTAGGACCCGGGCAATCCCAGGGCCGCGCCCACCTCCGGGTCAACGCAATGGGTGGCGAACTGCCGCGTCTTGCCGGCGGGATCCGGATCGCGAATCCGGTTGGCGGGAATGGAGAAGGAAGCCTCCACCACCCGCGGACGGCGCAGCCTCCGCCCCTGCCCCTGCCATTCCCGCTTGAGATAGAGGCAGCGCCGCGAGCGGATCGGAAAGGGCTGCCAGCCGTAGCGCCGCAGCCGTGTGCCGGAGCGGAAGAACAGGCGCGTGTCGTCATCGCCATCCAGCAGCACCACGGGCACCGTCTGCAGCCAGGGCGCCAGATCCAGCAGCTGGCCCCACTGCCGCCACACCTGCCCCAGCACCACCAGATCGAAATCCCCCCGCTCCAGCCGCTGGGGCACACAGGCGCGATCCACGGCCCGCTCCTCCAGCTCCCCGTACAAGGTGAAGCCATGGCCGCGCACGCCGATCGGGCTGGCCCCGAAGCCCTCGCGGTAGAGCACCGTCTTGCGGGGATGGTCGACCACCAGCAGATCAGCGCACTGAATCAGGCCATGGAGCAGGCCATCGGCGAGGTAGTCCTCCCGATCCTCCGTGAGAAAGAGCACCCGGCGCATCAGGCTCGGGCCGCGGAGCGCCGGGCCAGGCGATCCACCAGGGCGCCCAGGAGCCAGAGGGTGAGCAGATATTTGGGCAACTCCCACAGGAGTGCCCAACAGGTCTCCTGCACCGTGCCGAAGGGGAACGACTGCAGGTAGGTGCAGGGGAACAGCAAAAGGAGCAGCTGGAAGGCCGACCCGGAAACAGCCGCCCAGCGGCACCACAGGGCGGCGAGTCCATTCACCACCAGCGCCACCAGCAGGGATCCCAGCGCCAGGCCGGGCGCTCCCCAGCGGCGCCAGAGGTCCGCCGGCAGGGAGAGGCAGGGGAACCACACATCGGCCCAGGTGCCGCGCGGCACCCCCTGCAGCTCCTTCGCGAGGCGGGGGCCGTCAAAGATCTCCGGCCGGTCGGGATGGAGATGGCGCGGCACCCAGAGCCACAGCAGATTCCCCAGCCCCGCCGCCCCCGCCGGCGCCGCCGCCCGATGGGCGGGGGTGAAGAGATAGGGGTCGTGGCAGGCGTAGAGATCACGACCGATCCAACGGGTTTTCGCCAGCAGCGGCTCCGGATTCCTGAGCACCGCCGCCGCCGCCCCCAGCCGGGCCACGGGATCCAGGGCGGCGGTGCCCTGGAAGCGGGCGCTGTCGCGCGCCACGAAGATCAGTGGCGAGAGCGCCAGCATCAGCGTGGCCGCCACCAGCAGCAACCGCCGCAGGAGGCGGGGGGGGATCGGCACCAACCAGAGGCCCGCCAGCAGCAACAGCAGCGGATAAAAGAGCAGCCCCCGCGACCCGCTCAGCAGGGCCACCAGCCCGAAGCCCGCCACCAAAACCGCCGGCCCCCACCGCCCGACCCCGCGGAAGCTCACCAGCAGCAGGGGAACCAGCAGAAGCCACACATCCCGCAGGCGGGAGAAGGCCGCCACCGGGGTGTCGAGACGCCAAAGGGTGTGGGTCCAGCGCAGATAGGTGGCGAAGTCGCGGTCAAACGCTCCGCCCAGCACCGACAACAGCACGTAGAGCAGCATGTAGATCCCCAGCAGCAGGGCGATCCACCCCAGGCGGCGCCGGGCGGGACCCGCCGTCTGAAACGCCCCCGCCAGGGGGGCGGCGGGGAGCGCGGCGGCGGCCCGGGCGATCCGGTTGCGTTGCGGCTGGCCCACCAGCACGATCGCGGCCGTCACCGCCAGCCAGAGCAGCTGGCTGGCCATCCCGTGCCGCACCCACACCGCCAGGAACGGATCCTCGCCGCTGCCCGAGAAGGCCATCAGCAGGGGGCCCAGCCCCCAGCGCAACGTCATGCCGAGCACCAGCACGGTGAGGGGCGGGAAGGGAACGCGCTCCAGCAGGGGCGCTTCCAGGCGCACGGTCTGCAGCAGCAGCCAGAAGGCCACCACCGCCAAGCCGGCCATCCCCCAGCGCTCCCGCGCCAGCGGCAGCGTCAGTGTCCAGAGGGCCAGACCCAGCAGAGCGGAGCGACCCGGCGCGAGCAGCCAACCTTCCCCCCGGCCCAGCAGCGCGGCCAGGCGGGGCGTGGCGGAGCGGCTGGCGTCCTCAGGCATCAGGGAGGGGCATGGCGTTCAGGGGGCGGGCGGGGGCAGGGGCCGATCCGTGCCGCGGATGCGCAGTCTGCCTGGCAGCACCGCCAGCAGCGCCAGCACGGTGCGGCCCAGGCCGGCGCTGCGGTGGATCAGGGCC
>JBKDSY010000133.1:0-2237 GCA_046340755.1 Cyanobacteriota bacterium | reverse complement strand
CGCCTGTTCACCAGCGTTCCCTTCGCGTCCGATCGGCCTTGAACCCAGCCGATGCCCCCTTCCTGAACCAGCGGTTCAGCAATGGATTGGCAGGCTGGGTCCTATACACAACGCAGCCCACGCCCGCCCTGCGGCGACCTTTGCGCGGCCATGACCCCACGCCTTGAGCGTCACCAGCTGTTCATCAGTTACAGCCGCGCCGACAGGGAGTGGGTGGATCGGCTGAAGGCCATGCTCGGCCCCTTGTTGCGCGGGGAGGATCTGCAGCTGTGGGACGACTCCCAGATCGTGCCGGGGGCGCGATGGAAGGAGGAGATCGTGAGCGCCCTGGCTAACGCCAACGTGGCCCTGCTGTTGGTAAGCCCGGATTTTCTCAATTCCGACTTCATTCACAAGGAGGAGCTGCCCCCCCTTCTGCGGGCGGCGGAAGAGAAGGGCCTGGTGTTGCTGTGGGTGAAGCTGCGGCCTTGCCTGGTGCACCTCACCCCCATCCACGATTATCAGGCAGCGCTCGACCCGGGCCGGCCCCTCTCCGCCATGGCGCCCTGGGAGCAGGAGGCGGCGCTGGAAACGGTGGCCCGGCGAATCGACACCGTGTTGCAAGACGCTCGCGACAGGCTGGGCAGGCTGCGAGCGGAACAGGAGCGCCAAGCCCTGGAGCAGTGGGAGAAAGAGCAGCGCGAGAAAGAGCAGCGGGAAAAGGAGCGGCTGGAACAGGAGCAGCGAGAGAAGCAGCGGCTGGACAAGGAGCGTGAGGCCCGAGAGATGGAGGCGCGAGAACAGGCCGCCGCCGAGGCGAGGCAAGCTCGATTGAGGAAGGAACGAGAGGAGGCGCCCCCTCAACCGGCCCCTTCACAACTGAAGCGCCAGCGCTTGGCCGAAACCAAAACCGCGAGGATCACTTCGGCCTACAGCCTGCTCGGCAGGCGGACCTGGCGGGTGGAGACCGATCCCCTCTCGGTGGGGGGCGTGGTGGAGGAGCTGGCGCCAGGGGTGCCCCTCCAACTGGTGGAGATTCCCCGGGGCAGCTTTTCCATGGGATCCCCCCCCGGGGAGGAAGGGCGGGACGCCTATGTCCAGTTTTTGGAGGAATGGAAACGCCTCGCTGCTGTGGAGGGCGTGGATGTGGAGGCTCAGCGGTTGGTGACGGTGCCGGGTTGTTGGCTGGGGCGGTTTCCGATCACCCAGGCCCAATGGCAGGTGGTGGCGGGCTGGCCACGGCTGGAGCGGGAGCTGAATCCAGACCCCGCCAAGTTCAAGGGGTTGGACCGCCCGGTGGAGCGGGTGAGCTGGCACGACGCCGTGGAGTTCTGCCAACGCCTGAGCCGGCACACCGGCCGGAACTACAACCTGCCCAGTGAGGCCCTGTGGGAGTACGCCTGCCGGGCGGGCACCACGACGCCTTTTCACTTCGGGGCCACCCTCAGCCCGGAGTTGGCCAATTTCAATGGGACCTTCACCTATGGCTCATTTCCCAAAGGCGAGTATCGGGAACACACCACACCCGTGGGGATCTTCCCCGCCAATGCTTGGGGCCTGCACGACATGCACGGCAATGTGTGGGAGTGGTGCCTTGACCGGTGGCATCCCTCACCCCGGAATGGGCCCAGCGATGGGCGGCCCTGGCTGGAGCCCGCGGAGGGGCTGCCTGCGGAGGGCCAGGAGCTGCGGCTGCTGCGCGGCGGCTCCTGGTTCTACGAACCCCGCTACTGCCGCTCGGCCTGCCGGAGCAGCTACCACCCGGCCCTCCTCATCGGCAACGTTGGGTTCCGCGTCTGCTTCCTCCCCCCAGGATCGCCTCCTTGGCCCTCCAACCCTTGAGCCCTTGGCCCTTTCCCGGCTTTGCCCTTTTTCCACAGGGGGTTGGTGGGCAAGCGAGGGATCGTTGCTCAGGGGTCCCGCAGCCCAAGGGCTTGGGCTGTTTCACCGTCCGCGCCGCAGGCGCGGCGAAATGTTCATCCAAACCATCCCCACTACACCTGCCTTACACCGCCCGCCACGCAACGCCTGCCCCACTCCAGCTTGCGAGACACCACCCCGCCCGTCGCATCCCCTGACATCCCTATCGGGTCTCGTTCCCCGGTCAACCATCCTCCCAGGGAGATCAAACGAAGGACGTCGCCACCCCCCCGCTGATGGTGAGGGCGGTGGGTGAGGAGGAGGTGGTGCTGAAGGGAATGGCAAACAGGCCGCCGCTGGCGCCACCGATCCACTCGAATTGACCAATGGTCATGGAG
>JBKDSY010000132.1:0-7012 GCA_046340755.1 Cyanobacteriota bacterium | reverse complement strand
GGGGGGCCGCCATGCTTCCGGGCAGCCCACCTGCCCCCCGGCCATGGCCTCCGGCCGCGCCCACGACCGCGCCACCCTGCTGTTGGCCCTGCCCTTCGGGCTGCTCTGGGGGCCGGGGCTGGGGGTGGCGGGGGTCGCCGTGGCCAGCCTGGCCTTTCTGGTGGGGGGTCTCTGGCTGTCGCCCGATCTCGACACCCACTCCCGCGCCACGGCCCGCTGGGGGCCCCTGCGGGGGCTCTGGTGGCCCTACCGGCGCCTGTTGCGCCACCGCTCCCTGGTCTCCCACAGCCCCCTGATCGGCACCGCGGGCCGGCTGGCCTATCTGCTCGGCGCCCTGGTGGCGTTGCGGGCCTTGGCCGGCGCCGTGCCCCTGCCGCCCCTGGAGGCCTGGCCCGCCCTGGCCCTGGCCCTCTGGCGGGCCCAGCCGGCGCTGGTGCTCTGTGCCCTGGTGGGGCTGGAGGCCAGCGGCTGGCTGCACCTGCTCCAGGACGGCGATCCGATGCCCCGCTGGCCCCGGCTCCTGCGCGGCTGGGCCCGGCGGCGGAGGCGTCGCACGCCATCGCGGGCCAAGCGCTGATCCGGCCAAGCCCGAATCCAGGCGAGCCCGACCCCCCAGGTCCCCAGGGCCGGCGCAGGATGGGGCCAGCCCACGCTCGCCCCCCCAACCGGCATGGCCCCCCTTGCCTCCACGCCCCCGCCCGAGCCCCACGCGGGCGCCGGCTCCGAGCCGGGCGATCCGCGCCTCGCGGCCCTGGCCCACCTGATCCGCGTGGTGGATCAGCTGCGGGATCCCGAGCACGGCTGCCCCTGGGACCTGGAGCAAACCCACGCCTCCCTGATCCCCTTCGTGTTGGAGGAGGCCCACGAGGTGGCTGACGCCATCCGCCACGGCGACGATCGCCACCTGGAAGAGGAGCTGGGCGACCTGCTGTTGCAGGTGGTGCTCCAGGCCCGCATCGCCAGCGAGCGCCAGGGTTTTGACCTGGCCGCCGTGGCCCGGGCCATCGCCGCCAAGTTGGTGCGGCGCCATCCCCATGTGTTTGGAGATGGGGCGTCCGCCGATCACCGGGGCCTGGCGGGCGACAGTGCCGCGGTGAAGCGGAGCTGGGAGGCGATCAAGGCGCGGGAAGGCCTGGAGCGAAACCCGGAGGGCAAGGCCTCGCCCAGCCCCTTGAGCGATCAGCTGGCGGGCAAGGTGCGGGGCCAGCCGCCCCTGGCCGGTGCCATGACCATCTCCCGAAAGGCCGCCGCCGCTGGCTTCGAGTGGGACGACATGGCCGGGGTCTGGCAGAAGGTGCATGAGGAGCTTGACGAGCTCAAGGAGGCCGTCGCCAGTGGGGACCGGGCCCATGCCCAGGAGGAGCTGGGGGATGTGCTCTTCACCCTGGTGAACGTGGCCCGCTGGTGCGGCATCGAGCCGGAGGAGGGGCTGGCCGGCACCAACCGGCGGTTTCTGGATCGCTTCGCCCGGGTGGAGGCCGCCCTGGGGGGCGACCTGGGGGGCCGCTCCATCGCCGAGCTGGAGGGGCACTGGCAAGCGGCCAAGGCCCAGATACGGGCGGAAGGGGCGGAGCGCTGAGGCGGCTCAGTCGTCAGGGGGCTGGGCTTGGCCGCCGCGCTGGCCCTTGCGCAGGCCCCGCAGCTTTTTGGCCCGCAACCGCCGCTCCACCGCAGCCCGGCCCGGGCGGGAGGGTCTGCGGGGGGGCGGTGGTGGCCGCATGGCCTCCTCCAGCAACTCCCTCAGCCGCCGCCGCGCCGCCTGGCGATTTCGCCACTGGCCGCGGTGCTCGCTGGCCACCACCACCAGGGTCCCGGCCACCAAGCGATCGGCCAGGCGGGCCAGGGCCCGGGCCTGGAGGGGCGGCGGCAGGGACCGGGTGGCCGCCAGGTCGAACACCAGCTCCACCCGGCTGTCGGCGGTGTTCACGGCCTGGCCGCCGGGCCCGCCGCTGCGGGAGAAACGCCAGCGCAGCTCCTCCGCCGGAATCCAGAGTTCCGTACCCGGGCGCGGCGTGAGGGGCAGATCATCCACCATCCCCCCAGCCTGGGCCAGGGAGGGCTGACAGGGGCCTGGCGACCGATTAGCTCTGGTGACGGACCCTCCGCCCGCCCCATGCCCCCGACAGAGAGTGCCGACCGCCCGCTGGAGATCCCCGATCCCACCCCCGGCTGGATTGATGAATGCCACCAGGGGGTGCGCTACGGCCTCGCCGGGCGGGTGTTGCACGAGGAGCAGAGCCCCTTCCAGCGGGTGACGATCATCGAGAGCGAGCGCTATGGCAAGGGCCTGCTGCTCGATGGGTGTTGGATGACCGCCGAACGGCAGGAGCGCCACTACCACGAACCCCTGGTGCATCCGGCCCTCTGTGGCGCCGAGGGGATCGAGCGGGTGTTGGTGGTGGGCGGCGGCGACGGCGGTACCGCCCGGGAATGCCTGCGCCATCCGGGCGTGCGCCATCTCGACCTGGTGGAGATCGACGGGCTGGTGGTGGAGTGGAGCCAACGGCACCTGGCCGCCATCGGCGGGGGCTGTTGGGCCGATCCCCGCCTCCACCTGACGGTGGGCGATGGCATCGCCTGGGTTCGGGAGGCGGCCGCCTCCAGCTACGACGTGGTGCTCGTGGATGGCTCCGATCCCGCCGGGCCGGCGGAGGGGCTCTTCAATCGGGCCTTCTTCGAGCACTGCCGGCGTCTGCTGCGGCCCGGTGGGGTGTTCGCCACCCAGAGCGAATCGCCCGAGGCCTTCCGCCAGGTGCACATCGACACCGTGCACCTGTTGCGGCAGGTGTTTCCCCATGCCGATCCCCTTTACGGCTGGGTGCCGATGTACCCCAGCGGCTGGTGGAGCTGGACCTTCGCCGCCCTCGATGGCCCCCGCTATCTGCAGGCCCGGCCGGAGCGGGCCGCGGCGGTGGCCGAGGGGTGCCAGATCTGGAGCCCCCGTTGGCAGCGGGGCGCCTTTGAGGGGATGCCAGCCTTCATCGAGCGGGCCCTGGCGGTTCCCTCCTCTTCCCCCTGATGCCCATGTGTTCCCTGCCCGATGGTCTCTTTGAGCGGGATGGCGCCATCTACATGGCCAGCCGTCGTGATCCAGCCGGTTGCCGCGTCGGCCTCTTTGGCGTGCCCTATGACGGCACCACCTCCTTCCGTCCCGGCACCCGCTTCGGGCCGGCGGCGATCCGGGAAGTGAGCAGCGGCCTGGAAACCTATTGCCCCCAGCTCAACCTGGATCTCGAGGAGCTGGCCTTCGCCGATTTGGGCGCCGTGACCATCCCCTTTGGCGCCCCGGAGCCCGTGGTGGCCGCCGTGCGGGAAGCCACCACGGCCGTGTTGGATCTGGGTCTGGCCCCCTTGATGCTCGGGGGCGAGCATTCGATCAGCAGTGGCGCTGTGGCCGCCGTGGCGGCCCGCCATCCGGAGCTGTTGCTCGTGCAGCTGGATGCCCACGCCGATTTGCGAACGGAATGGCTGGGCGCCCACCACAGCCATGCCTGCGCCATGCGCCGCTGCCTCGACGTGTTGCCCCGGGGCGAGCTGCTGCAGATGGCCATTCGCAGCGGCACCCGGGAGGAGTTCGCGGAACTGCGGAGCGCGGGCCGCCTGGTGGCCCGCGAGGCGATGGCGGCCGCCCTGGAGCCCCACCGCGGCCGTCCCGTGTATCTCACCGTGGATCTCGACTGGTTTGATCCGGCCGTGATGTCCGGCACGGGCACTCCGGAGCCCGGGGGCTTCTACTGGGGAGACTTCGCCGCCCTGGTGGAGGAGCTCCGCCACCACAGGCTCGTGGCGGCCGATGTGGTGGAGCTGGCGCCCCAACTCGACCCCTCGGGGGTGAGCGCGGTGCTCGCCGCCAAGGTGGTGCGCAGTTTGCTGATGCTCCTCGCCCGCCCGGATCAGCCCCCGGCCGGCCTGGATCAGTAAACGCAGGTGCCGCTCAGCCGTTGCTCCCGCAGGCGGTTGTGTTGCTGCCCGATCAGCAGCAGGGCCAGGGTGGGGTGGTGGTGGAGCAGGTTGAGGAAGCTCAGCCGCTCCAAGCGGAGCACTTCCACGGGGGTGCGGGCCAGGGCGTCGCTCTCGTGGGCGCTCTCGCGCCAGACGATGTCTTGAAAACTGAAGAGCTCTCCTGGGCGGTAGCACGTTTTCTCGCCGTTTTTCCCCACCAGCTCAACGATGCCCCGTTTCACGGCGTAGATGGCCGTGGCGAGCGAGCCACGGGAAAAGACGCGGGAGCCAGTGGGGAGGGTGATGTGCTCGCATTCCAGGTGCGAGGCCAGCAGGTCAACGGGGTTGAGGGTGGGAGGGGTGCTTACCAATTCAGGGGACCTCTGCGGCGAAGGACAACAGTCCCCCTTATTACACCCATCCGTCGCCGCTGGTGGTGAGTTGGGCTGCAGAAGCAGGTGATCGAGGCGCTTTGTCAACACTTCAAAAATTTTGCCCGGCCCGGGGGCAGGCCCGGCTTCCTGCCAACCGCCCGCCGGAGGGGGCGCACCGCGTCTGATGCACAAGGGCTGGGAGCGGCGCACTCCTCGGGAAGGCGTGGCCAGGGGTTGCAGGCGGGGGCCTGGCGCCCCGAGGGGTTAGAACTCTTTCGGCAGACCGCTAAAGCAGAGCTGATGGGTGGCCTGGAGGGGCTGCTCCTCCGTCTGCTCCTGTCCAGGGGTTCCCACCGAGGGCAACCGGGGGGGACTGGCGGTCCAGTGGTGGCACCACAGGTCAGCCACCAGATCGGCGTGGATCGGCAACTGCCGCAGCTGGCACCAGCCGAGGTCAGCTCCCTTGGGGGGAGTGCAGTGGCGGCAGCTGCGGCAGTTGGGACGCTTGCCCATCCGGAGCACAACGGTGTTTGGCCGCTCAACTTAGTCACGGGTGGGCCAATTCAAAAGGGGAGAGAGCCGAATCACAGGCTTTCTTCGGAGTTCTGAAGGGAAGCCAACAATCTCCCCTCCCATCCCATCCATAGGATCCCGGCCATTGCGAAACCCGCTCCGCCATGGCCGACGACCCTTCCCTCAGGCACACCCCCCTCCATGACGCGGCCGTGCGCGGCGGGGGTCGGATGGTGCCCTTCGCTGGTTGGTCGATGGCGGTGCAATTCACGGGGTTGGTGCAGGAACACACCGCCGTTCGGCAGCACTGCGGGGTCTTCGACATCTCCCACATGGGTGTGCTCACCCTGCGGGGCCCGGAGGTCAAGGATGCCCTGCAAGGCCTGGTGCCCAGTGACCTGCACCGCATCGGCCCCGGGGAGGCCTGTTACACCGTGTTGCTCAACGACACCGGTGGCATCCGGGACGACCTGATCATCTACGACCGGGGCGGAAACGAGGTGGTGACCGTGATCAACGCGGCCTGCGCCGACGCCGACACCGCCTGGCTGCGCGACCAGCTGGAGCCCAAGGGCATCCAGATCAGCGACCGCAAGGGCGATGGGGTGTTGCTGGCCCTGCAGGGTCCGGAGGCGCCGGCGCGGCTGGAGGCCCTGGTGGGCGAAAGCCTCGCCGGGCTGCCCCGCTTCGGCCACCGGGAGCTCACCCTCCAGGGGGCGGGCCTGGAGGGGGCCCCGGTGTTCGTGGCCCGCACCGGGTACACCGGGGAAGACGGCTTTGAGCTCCTGCTCGGCCGGGAGCAGGGCCTGGCCCTCTGGGATCGCCTGGTGGCGGAGGGGGTGACCCCGTGCGGCCTGGGGGCCCGCGACACCCTGCGCCTGGAGGCGGCCATGCATCTCTACGGAAACGACATGGACGCCGCCACCACTCCCCTGGAGGCCTCCCTGGGCTGGCTGGTGCACCTGGAGATGCCCGCCGACTTCATCGGCCGCGCCGCCCTGGAGCAGCAAACCGCCGCTGGGGTGAGCAAGCGCCTGGTGGGCCTGAAGCTGGCGGGCCGGGCCATTGCCCGCCACGGCTACCCCGTGCTCCAGGGGGGGGCCGTGGTGGGGGAGGTGACCAGCGGCACCTGGTCGCCCACCCTGGGGGAGGCGATTGCGTTGGCCTACGTGCCCGCCGAGCTGGCGAAGCCCGGCACCGAACTGGCGGTGGAGATCCGGGGCCAGGCCCAGCCGGCCACCGTGGTGAAGCGTCCCTTCTACCGCCGTGGCTGAGCCGAGCGGCGACGACTGCCTGCACATCCGGGGGCTCCGCGCCTACGGCCACACGGGCTTTTTCTCGGCGGAACAGGAGCTGGGCCAGTGGTTCGAGGTGGAGCTCCGCCTATGGCTCGATCTAGCCGGCGCTGCCCGCGACGACGACCTCCAGCAGAGCCTCGACTACGGAGCCGTGGCCCTTGAGGTGCGGGAGCTGGTGGAGGGGGCCCGGTTCCGCACGATCGAGGCCCTGGCCGCGGCCATCAGCGATCGGGTTCTGGCCCACGGGGAGGTGGGGGAGGTGGAGACGACCCTCACCAAGCTCCACCCCCCCATCCCGGGCTTCAGCGGCCAGGTGGCGGTCACCCTGCGGCGGCGGCGGGGGCCGGAGGCGCCATGCCCCTGACGCCCCCGGCGGAGAGGGCTGACCCGGGCAGACCAGTGGTGACTGCGGCCATCGGCCTGGGCAGCAACCTGGGCGACTCCAGGGCCCTCCTCCAGGGCGCCCTGGAGGTCCTGGACGGGGCGGAGGGGGTGCGGCTGACCGCTATCTCCCCCTGGTATCGCACCGCCCCCCTGGGCCCCCCCCAGCCCGCCTACCTCAACGGCTGCGCCCTGCTCGACACCTCCCTGGCGGCCTCCGACCTCCTGGGGCTGCTCCAGGTCACGGAGGACCGCTTCGGGCGGGTGCGGCGGGAGCGCTGGGGGCCCCGCACCCTGGATCTCGACCTGCTGCTCTATGGCGACCAGGCCATCGACACGCCCACCCTCACGGTGCCCCACCCGGGCCTGGCGGAGCGGGGCTTCGTGCTCGTGCCCCTGGGGGCCATCGCCCCCCATTGGCGCCATCCCCTTCGCGGCCACACGGTTTCGGAGCTCCTGGAGGCCTGGCGCCAGCAGTCGCCAACCGGCCGCGTGGGATCATCC
>JBKDSY010000131.1:0-11511 GCA_046340755.1 Cyanobacteriota bacterium | reverse complement strand
CAAGCCTTCTCCCCCAGCGCGACTGAATCCTTCCAGAGCTGGCACAACAGGTCTGAGGCCAGTGGTTTTCAGACCACTCGGGCATGGAGCCAGGAGGGAATTTTTCTGCTCAGGTGGTGATGCCCCGTGAACGGTTACCTTGATACTATCTTCAATTGCAGGCTCAAGAACTGTCTTGATCACGGCTTGGTTGTCACCCAGTCGTTGATAAATTCCTGGCACGGCATCAGGTGGACAATGCCATGCCACCGCCAGGTCAATCCCCACATCCTGAAGATCACTTGTGGCTGCCTCGCTTTCTTGAAGATGCGACTGCAACCGCACATTTAGGGTGATCACCGACTGAAGACCTGGAACGATGATGTGCATGCCTTCATCCAAAACCTGAGGTTGAACGGCTCCAAGTTGGAGTAGGACGCCCCGCTCACCCACCGGAACGACAACGACAAACAGACTCAACACCGCAACCAAAAGAACAATGACAAGCAGACGGAGGCCATCGAGGATATTACGGATCCGGCGAGGTTCGTCATTGCTTTCAATCGGAGCTGATGGGGGGAACGTGACGGACACCTGGACGTGAGTGTAGGCGTATCGACAAGTCTAGGATGTATCTGGAGAATCGCTGTATCCACGGCCGTTGTGTGTGCATGAAGTAGTTTCACGCACATGGTCGCGTGGTTCAGGATGCCAGGCTTGAGATGGGCCGGCTTAAAACTTGAGGAAAGCAGACTTGATGGCTTCTTTCATCCAGACCGCCTTCGAGGCAACCACCACCTTTTCTGCAACGAATGTTGATGATCTCTTCATTCTTATGCTCTTTTTCTCACGCCTGGACCAGTCGTTTAGGGCCTGGCATGTGGTTTGTGGTCAATTCATCGGCATCACCGTTTTGGTTCTGGTGAGCTTGCTCTCATTACTTGGGCGATTTGCTGTTCCGGAAGGATGGATTTGAGTTTTGGGGCTTTTCCCGATCAGCCTTGGCCTCTCCCAGCTGGCAGAGACCCTGGATGCCACAAGTTCCGCATCGCTGACCCCGGGCGTTGCGCAGACATTCCGTGCACAGCAATGGTTAGCTGGCATCATCGCTGTTAGCACATTAACCATTGCCAACGGGGGCGACAATATCAGCGTCTACATCGCCATGTTAGCTAATAGTAATTCCAGTCGCTTGCAGATCTTCCTCTTCATGTTTGCCTTGCTGACGGGACTCTGGTGTCTTTTGGCCTGGTGGATGACCCAATCTCCTGGGTTCACCAAACCTCTCTTGCGCCTGGGGCGGGAGTGGGCTCCCATTCTGCTTGTGGGGATCGGAATCTTTGTGCTGATTGAAAGTCAATTGTGGTCTTATCCATCCCTTGCCTTGTTTTGCCTGCTTTGTCTGGTGGTCATGGCTTCCTCCCTGACGCTTCAACTCTGGCGATCCCTAAGCAGTCCCCGGCGGCATGAACTGCCGCCACCCTGATCGCCAGTCACCACAACCGTTATCAACCTCACCTCATTTCTCATGTTGAACCGCCCTCTTCCCTCCTTCCCGGTCCCCATTCTTCGATGGGTCATTGTCCTTGTCTTCTTCCTTGTCGGGTTTCTTCCCTTCAGCCCTGCCTACGCCAGCCTTTCCGCTACGACCCCAGCCCCCAGCTTGGATCTTTTGCGCCAGGAAATCGACACCCTTGAGAGCCAAACTGGCCTCTACAGCGTCCAAGCGGCGAGACGGCTTGCTGATCTGAGTCGGCTGGAGACGGCCATCGCCGAGAGCACCGATCGCGCCACCATTGAGAACGCCAGCACCCATCAATTGGGCGTCATTGTGCACAATCCAACCAAGGCCAGCCCGGAGCCAGCCACCTTTACCGTTTTAGCGGCTGGTCATCAGACTGACGACGATGTGGAGACCACTGCTCTCTACATTCCCGCGAACATCTCTCTCCGTTGGCCTGGCCAACCTGACGAGTCCCTGAGCTCCGTCGCCCGTGTGGTTCGCCTTCTCCCTGGTGAGGATTTGCGCGTTAGCGACACCCAGAGTGGTACTGGCTATTTTTTGAATCTTCCCCCGTTTGCCCTTGACACAGACTTTGCGGATCTGGGACGTCTTCCTTCCTTGAATCAGAGTGAACTCGACACACAGCCAGAAACCGCCCCTGTTGACTGACACCACTCCATCATCTTCTCCTGGGGCTGTTCAGGCCCCTGGAGATCAACAGCATCGCAATCCCAATCGGATCCGCGATCATCTAGCCAACGAACGCACCTATCTGGCCTGGATCCGAAGTGCAATCTCCTTGCTGGGATTTGGTGTGTTGATCGTTCGCATTCGCGTTCTCAGCCCGCCTCTGGCTCCCCATGCTCCAGGATTTGGTTGGAAGTTGGGATTGACGTTTTCAGTCGTAGGTCTGTTGATGGTGGGCCTTTCCAGCGTGCATTACTTCGGCATCCGCAACGATATCGAAGCCGACACCTATCACCCCCCAGATGGTTGGGTGCTCCTATCGACGATCGTCCTTCTCTGTCTTGGAGCCTTTGTAGTGTTTTATATTTTCCAAGTTCCCTTCTCCAGTGCGTTTGCTTCGATGATTGTTGAATAGTCCGATCAACGATTGTTTGAGTCGTCCGATCAACCGACTGAACAAATGATCCTTCAGCTCATCCTTCCTTGAAATCTCAATCAAACCAATGATGATCCATCGGCTCTCCTACCTAAGCCAACGGATGACCTGACGTCACAATTCTGCTGCCTGAGGCACAAATGCATCCAACTGGGGCAGTGCCAGCCAGTGCAGCTTCACAGCCAGAAGAATGGCCAGCGTGTAAACACTGCTGCTGAGTAGTCCCCAGGCGATCTCCCGGGCCGGTTGGGTTTTTCTCCCTTCCGTGGCTAGCGCCATAGCCCCATTTTGCATCAAGACAATCCCGACCAGGTTGCTCAACCAGTAACCGCTGATCAGCGCAGGAATCAACCAGGAGGGATTCAGGAGGCTCACCAAGCGGGCGAAGCCAAGGGCGATAGGAAGGTTGATCAGAAGGTCATTCCACCAGCACAGCGGTGAAAGCAGCTACCCGACCGCCAGAAGAACCAGCGAGGAATAAGCCCGCCGGTTCCCAGCGGCCACTAGAGCAGACCTCAGCCTCTGCCAACCAACCATCGAGTGACCCAGCAAACAGGACGTGTCCGCCCAGCCTACTCTAAACTCCGATAACCCGATCGGGATCTGGATTTCCTTGGGTTGCTGCTGTCCATGATTCCCGCTCCCATTGCCTTGTCCGCAGGTCTTTCCCTTGTCTGCTCGATCGCCGCTCTGCGGCGTCGCCTGGACCTGGAGTGGTTGGCCATGGCCATGGCCTTGGCCGCCGTGCTCTCTGGCTGGCTGTCCCCATCCGAGGCCCTTGCCGGGTTTGCCAATCCCGCCACCCTGACTGTCGCTGCCATGTTCGTCCTCAGCGCCGGTTTGGTGCGCACGGGTGGATTGGCTCCCGTTGAACGCCTGCTTGCCCGCCTGGAGATCACCAAGAGTTGGCAACAGGTTCTGGTGTTGGCCTTGATTGTCGGCCCCCTCAGCGCGGTGATCAGTAACACCGCGGTGGTGGCCATGTTCATCCCGGTGGTGGAACGCTGGAGTCGCCGTTTAGGGATTGCTCCGGCTCAGCTGTTGATGCCCCTGTCCTTTCTCACCGTTCTCGCCGGCGTAGGGACTTTGGTTGGCACATCCAGTTCCCTCGTGGCGAGCGGCCTCTCGGAGCAGCTCGGTTATGGTCCCTTGGGGTTGTTGCAATTCACCCCCCTGGCCCTCGGTGTCTACGGCCCAGGGGTGGCCCTCCTGTGCTGGCTGAGCCCAAGGGTTCTCCAAGTGCCGACTTCCGATTCGCCAACCAGCCTGGAAAGCGATTACGGCCTTGAGGGCTACCTCACCGAACTGCGGGTCACCCCCCAGTCCCCCCTCGTGGGCCAGAGTCTGGAGAGCATGCCCCTGCAGCACATGTTTGATGTGCGCGTTCTGGCCTTTATCCGTCGGGGGGACTGGTTTTCCCTCCCTCTCAGCGATCGGCGCTTGGAGGCTGGGGATGTGTTGGTGGTCAGGGCTGCCCCCGCCCGCGTGTTGGCTTTGCGGGAAGAGGAAGGGCTGGAACTTCCCGATGAAGAGCTTCGGCTACCTGCAGGATCCGCCACGGAACAGGGATCGGGCCTTTGCCTGGTGGAAACCGTTCTGCCACCGGATTCCAGGCTGATCGGACAGACCGTGATGGAAACCCGCTTTGCCCAACGCTTCAACGCTGTCGTGTTGGCCATTCGCCGTGGGCGAGAGCTCTTGCGCTCCCGTCTGGGCCAGGTGGAATTGAAGCTCGGGGATGCGCTCCTGCTCCAGATCCCCCAGCCCTCCCTGCGGGGGCTCCAGGTGAGTCGTGATCTTCTCCTGGTCGACACAGCTGAGATACCGGAGGATCGACGCGACCGTCTGCCATGGGCCCTTGGCCTTACCCTTGTGGCCCTGCTGTTGTGTCTCTGGCGCCGAGACGCTGTTGTGATTTGGCTGTTACTGGCCATCCTGGGTCTTCTGATCACCCGCGTGCTCACCAGTCAGGAGGTCTACGCCGCTATTCGCTGGGATGTGGTGGTGTTGTTGGCCTCCTTGCTCCCTTTGACAACGCTTCTTCGCCACTCCGGTGCTGACCAGTGGCTGCAAGACCATCTGCAACGCCTTGCCTCCACCACACCTCCCTATGGCATCTTTGTTGGGTTCTACCTGATGACGGCCTTGCTCACGGAGCTGGTGGCCAACCAGGCAGCGGTCGCCGTGATGCTGCCCATCAGCCTTGGGGTGGGTGGCACCCTGGGCCTCAACAGCGCAGCCACAATGGCCGTGGTGACCTTTGCGGCATCCCACAGCTTTCTGACCCCGATTGGCTACCAGACCAATGCCATGGTTTACGCCGTCGGCAACTATCGTTTTGTTGACTTTCTTCGTCTTGGTCTTCCCTTGACTGGCTGCCTCTCCCTACTCACACCCGCCCTGGCCATGGCTCTTTTTCCTTGACAGCGATCCTTCACCCAGGCCTTGACAGACCCCAGGCCCTTTGGCTTCTGAGCTGGTAGTGATGTTGCTGAGATTACATTGTCTGCTCGGATTAGATGTAAGATGCTGGGGTGTAAATTTCAGAGGATGCTGAAGCTCGAGCAAGTGCATACCTTTCTCCGTGTGGCTCACCATTTGCAGATCGACAAAGCCGCCGATGATCTCCTGATCAATCAGTCGACGGTGAATGCCTCCATCGCCAAGCTAGAAACCCAGTTGGGTCTTTCTCTATTTCAGCGAATCGGCAGTCGTGTTCAGCTCACTGAAGCTGGAAGTCTTCTGCAGAAAGAAGGGCAGCTCTTGTTAGAGAAAGCTCAACGACTTGAGCATGATCTGGCTGATTACAGTGGTCTGGAAACGGGAACCCTGCTTCTGGGAGCGAGTTTCACTGTTGGCAATTATTGGCTGCCCTACCATCTTGCCCGTTTCCGCAACCGCTATCCCGCGATCCATGTTCAATGTGAGCTGGGCAATGCGCAGGCCGTTCTTGATGGCCTCAACGCGGGCCGTTTCGACTTGGGGTTCCTGACTGGCCGCCCTCCCGCTGGAGCCACCACCGTGGTGGGTAGCGAGAGCCTTTCTCTGGTGGTGGGTCGGCACCATCCCTGGTTTGGTAAGGCCCCACGGAAGGTTCACAATCTATTGGAAACTCCCTGGTTGATCCGGGAGCCAGGTTCAGGGACGCGCCAGATGCTCGAATCTTGGTTGCGTCAAGTGGGTCTGGGCATTCACCAGCTCACGATTCATCAGGAATTGCGCAGCAATGAAATGGTTAAAACCATGGTCGATTCGGTGACAGCCCTAGGAGCTTTGCCATCAAGCATGGTGAAGCGGGAGATTGACACCGATCTCTTGTGGCCCATCAATCCCCTGGATTGTGCCCTGCAGGCGGAGCCCATCTGGATGGTGCCCAGCCCAACCCGGCAAAACTCCCAACTCCTCAATCAATTTGTTGCCTTGATCCAGGCAGGTGAGGAAGGGTTGTTAACGGGGTTGCATCAATCCTAAAATCGACGACCACCCCGGAGGACCACATGGGTGCGTTGGCCGGAAGTGAAGAAATCGAGCCGACCTTGCGCTTGTTCACGGTTGAGCTGGGCGAGTAGTCGTTGACCATCGTCTAGCTCCAACTCCACCTGGAAATCGCGTCCAAAAGTGGTGAGTCGTCGCACGATGGCAGGCAGGGATTGGCTATCCGGAGCATCTAGAAGTTCCAGTTCATGGGGACGCACGAAGAGTGGAGACGCTCCGTTCCCGGGCTGGGAAGGATGCAGCTCATTCACATCGCCCACAAACCGCATCACAAATGGGCTGGCGGGATGGTCATAGATGTCCGCGGCGCTGCCGATCTGCTCGATGCGGCCGTCGTTGATCACAACGATTTTATCGGCCACCTCCATGGCTTCTTCCTGGTCGTGGGTGACGATCACCGTGGTCACATTCGTTTGCTCCTGCAGGTTGCGCAACCAAACCCGCAGCTCCTTGCGCACCTTTGCATCCAAGGCGCTGAAGGGTTCATCGAGCAGGAGCACATCCGGTTTCAAGGCCAGGGCCCTTGCCAGGGAGACCCGTTGCCTCTGGCCGCCGGAGAGCTGGGAGGGGTAGCGATCTCCATACCCCTGCAACTGCACCAGATGCAGCAGTTCATCCACCGTCTCCCGAATCCGTTGTCGACTCAGACGCCGTAGCTCCAAACCGAAGCCAATGGTGTCGCGCACGCTGCGGTGCTTGAAGAGTGCAAAATGCTGAAACACAAACCCCACATTTCGCTTCTGCACAGGCAACGCCGTGGCATCGGCACCATTGATGTAGATGCGCCCTTGGTCGAGGTTTTCCAGGCCGGCGATCATGCGCAACAAGGTGCTCTTCCCACAGCCGGAAGGTCCAAGAAGGGCCACCAACGACCCCGTCTCCACATCGAGACTGAGGTTGTCGATGGCCTTGAGAGAGCCGAACGTCTTGCTGACGTCACTGACGCGAATGCCCATGGGAAGTCAAAGGAACGAGGAGGTGGACGGAGTGGGTGGGAACCAGGGGCTTTCCAGGAGAGGAAATCCCCCGGACGTTGTCAGCGGCTCCTGGCAAAAATCTGGTCCCAGATGCCGCCTTTGCCAAAGAACTTCTGATCCACGGCGCCCCAGCCGCCGAAATCACCTACCCTGTAGACGTTGACCGTCGGGAACTTGCCCCGGGCATAGGCTTTGCCTTCGGGCGTGACCGGGCGGAACCCATTGTCGACAAAAATCCTCTGCGCGGTGGGTGTGTAGAGGTAGCGCACGAAGGCCTCCGCCACTTTGCGGGTGCCGCGCCGATCCACCACCCGGTCAACCACGGCAACGGGTTGCTCGGTGAGCACATTGGGGGAGAACACCTTGTAGGGAGCGGTCCACTCCCCTTTCCGCTTGGCCAGGATCGCCTCGGTTTCCCAGTTCAGCAACACGTCGCCCTGTTTGCGCTTCACAAAGAAATCCGTCGCTTCACGGGCATCCTTTGGCAGCACATCCACATTCTTGTAGACGTTGGTGATGAAGGAACGCGCTTGGGCTTCGGTTCCCCCGGTGCGGGTGATGGCCCCCCAGAGGGAAAGGAAATTCCAACGGGCTCCGCCGGAGGTTTTTGGATTGGCGGTCACCACATCCACCGCCTTGTTGTCGAGATCCTTCCAGGAGTTGATCTTTTTGGGATTTCCAGGCCGCACAAAGGCCGCCACCGTGGAGTTCACGGGTACGGCGTTGTAGGGAGCTTCCTTTTCCCAGCCAGGATTAATCAGCCCGGCCTTCTCGATCTTGGTCACGTCGGCGGCCATGGCCAAATTCACCACGTCTGCTTCTAGTCCGTCAATCACAGCTCGGGTTTGGGATCCCGAACCTCCGTAACTGCCTTTGAAGGTGACGGTCTGGCCAGTCTTGCGTTTCCATTCCGCTGCAAATTGCTGGGTGATGGCGTCGTAGGCGTTCTTGGTGACGGCGTAGGAGACCAGGGTGAGGGTTTGGGGCTTGCTGGGCTGTTGAGCCTGCCCAAGGGGCTGGAGGAGAGCCGCCGCCGAGACCACCGTCAACGGCAAGGCCAGGGCGCCGAGCGTGAGACGGCGCACGGTGGGGGAGAGGCCGGGAAAGAGGTGTTTCACGGTTTACCGGTAGGAAACACCTGGAACATAGGGCTGCCCTGTGGCGGCCGGTGTGCCTCCGGATACCGGAAAAACAGTTCCCGATCGAGAAACCGTCCTATCTTGATGGTCAGTGCTGCAAGGACAAGGCGGGCCATGGTGTTCAGTGCCAAGACGGATTACGGCCTGATTGCCCTGATGGACCTGGCGGAGGCCAGTGGCAGTGGCCAACTGCTCCAGACCCGAGACATTTCCTGTCGCCACGCCATCCCCGAGCGCTACCTGGAGCAGATGCTCACCACCCTGCGCAAGGCGGGCTATCTGCGCAGCCTGCGAGGCCCCCGGGGTGGTTTTCAGCTGCGGCTGCCCCCGGAGGAGATCCGCGTCGGCGAGGTGGTGGCCTGCCTGGAGGGCAAACGTCGCCCAGCCCAGGAGCCGGAACGGAACACGCCGGAGTTTCGGGCGGTGGCCGCCTTGGATCTGCGGGCCGACGCGGCCCGGGCCGAGGTGCTGGCCCGACTCACCCTTTTGGATCTGCTGCGGGAACGGGATTCCCTGCGGCAAGGCCAGCCCATGTTTTTCATCTGAGGCCCTCCGCTCTGGCCCACCAACCCCCGCATTCCCCAACCGTGTCGTCGAATACCGCAAAGCCAATCGGGAATAAGGCATAATGGTTGCATTGTTCGCCCCGCCCACCCCGAGCACCCCATGGCCCCGTTCTCTCCCGTTTGTTGTCGCCGAATGTCCCGATCCTCTCTCCATTCCCCGCTCGCCCCTCCGCTTCCCCCCCATCTGCCATGACCATCAGCCTGCACAAGCGCCCCCTGCGCCTGACCCTCCAGCCCAACAACGTCCTCCCCGAAGCCATGAGTTGGCGCATCGTCGAGGGCTATGTCCGCTCCGTCACCTGGGACATGGACGGCGAATCCATCTCCCTTTGCCTCTGGGGCCCCGGAGATGTGATCAGCAGCGAAGAGCCTCCCCTCTATCCGCTCGAGCTGCATTGCCTCACCACGGTTGTGGTGGATCATCTCGAGCCCTCCCCCGAGGAACGGGCAGAACACCTTCGTCGGGAGCGCCAGATGCTTGCCGAGTTGGCGGTGATCCAGCGCATCCGGTCAGCCGAAGCGCGGGTGATGAAACTGTTGCTTTGGATTGGCGGCTCTTTTGGCCAGATCAACAGCCACGGCTGCAGGCTTTCCTTGAGCGAGCTCAACCTCACCCACCGCGGGCTGGCCGATCTCTGCGGCCTCACCCGGGTGACGGTGACGAAAATCCTCAGTCGCTTCCGGGCCGATGGGCAGCTGCGCGCCATCGGCGACAACGACCTGCTCATCCCCGCCCTGCCATGAGCCAGCTCCCTCCCCCCTGGAGCCTGCAATGGTCGGGCAATGGTGAACTGGCGCCCATGGATCGGCAGGACCTGTTTCTTTGCCTCTGCTTGCCCGGTGTCTGCGTGCCCCGGGACGCTTTGCCTGAACCACCCCATCCCCGTCAACCGCCTTCCGATTCCTCCCTCCCATGGTCTCTACCTCCGCGGGTTCACCGTCGTCGTGGCCCAACTGGTTGCGCTTGAGCTGGTCCTGGCGGATCACCTGGCTCTATCTGATTGTGGTGTTGTTCCTGCCCCTGGGGGCGATGACCCTGAAGGCCATCGCGGTTGGTCCGACGGAGTTCTGGACCCTGGCCACCCAGCCTGAGGCCCTTGCCGCCTATCGCGTCACCTTTGGCCTTTCCCTCGGGGCGGCCTTGTTGAATGGGGTGTTTGGCGTGGTGATCGCCTGGGCCCTGGTGCGGTGCCGCTTTCCCGGCCAACGGGTGTTGGATTCCCTGATCGACCTCCCCTTTGCCCTGCCCACGGCCGTGGCGGGGTTGGCCTTGGCGGGGTTGTATAGCACCAACGGTTGGCTTGGCGCCCCCCTCAACGACCTGTTTGGCCTAAGGGTGTCGTTCACCTGGCTAGGGGTGTCGATCGCCATGGTGTTCATTTCCCTGCCCTTCGTGGTGCGCAGCGTGGAACCCGTGCTGCGTGCCCTGGAGGTGGATCAGGAGGAAGCGGCCTGGTCGTTGGGGGCCTCATCCCGCCAAACCTGGTGGCTGGTGATCTTGCCCCAGTTGATGCCTGCCATTTTGTCGGGGGTGGCCCAGGGCTACAGCCGGGCCGTGGGTGAATACGGCTCCGTGGTGATGATTTCCTCCAATGTGCCCTTCAAGGATCTGATCGCCCCCACCTTGATCATCCAAAAGCTGGAGGAATACGACTTGGCCTCCGCCACCGTGATCGGCATGGTGATGTTGGGTTTCTCCCTGGTGAGTCTGCTGGTGATCAACGGGCTTCAGGTGTGGGGGCAACACTGGGACGCCAAAACGCCGATGTCTCCTTGATGAGGTCAGGCGGTCCCTGCGCTCTCAATTTTTCGTTGTTTCTGTCCCCTATGGGAACCCTGCCATGACCATTGTTCCGCCCCAACAGTCCCCGGTTCAACCTCGACGCAACCTTTCGGCCATCCTGATTCCCCTGATTGCTTGTGTTTATGTCTGCGTCTTGATTCTATTGCCTGCCCTGCAGGTGGTGGCGGGAGCCTTGGCCAATGGATGGCAACCGTTTGTTGAGAACTTCACCAACCACGATATGCTCGCCGCCATCCGGCTCACCCTGCTGATGGCGGTGATTGCCGTGCCAGCCAACTCCATCTTTGGCTTGGCTGCGGCGACGGCCATTGCCCGCCGGCAGTTTCCAGGCAAGGCATTTCTGTTAAGTGTGATTGATCTGCCCTTTTCAATTTCCCCCGTTGTGGTGGGTCTGATGCTGGTTCTGTTGTATAGCCCCACCAATGGATTGCTGCGGGATGTGGTGGGTCGACTGGGATGGCAGATTATTTTTTCTTGGCCAGGGATGGCTCTGGCGACCATCATCGTTACCTTTCCCTTCATGGCCCGGGAGGTGATTCCTCTGTTGGAGGAAGAAGGTTGGGACCAGGAGGAAGCTGCTCGCACCTTGGGGGCCACCAGCTGGCAGGTGTTCTGCAAGGTGACCCTTCCTTCGGTGCGCTGGGCGGTGTTGTATGGGCTTGTGCTTACCACGGCTCGGGCCTTGGGGGAATTTGGAGCCGTGGCCGTGGTGAGTGGCAACATCGCTGGTCAAACCCAAACCCTGCCTTTGTTTGTGGAAGACAGTTATAAGCAATACGACACGGAACTTGCCTATGGGGCGGCTTTGGTGCTCGGTGGCGTCGGTCTTGTGTCTCTGTTGTTAAAAATGTTTGTGGAGCGACTGGTGGGTGGCGTGAAAGAAACCAAACCTTTCAATTGATTCAAGGTAGCCGGAGTGAAACA
>JBKDSY010000130.1:0-6858 GCA_046340755.1 Cyanobacteriota bacterium | reverse complement strand
GCAACCAACAACTCGGTTTCCACGGTGGCTGGGTTGCCCAACTGCTGCCAGCCCGGGCCGCCACCCGGGAAGCGAAACAGATAGCCCTCCTTGGAGGATTTCACCAGGCAGGCGCCACCCGCTCGTTGGTGCATGCAGGCGGCGGCGCGATACACCTGCAGCCCGCCATTCAGGTTTTCTGCCTTCATGCGGGCCAGGTTGGCGGCCCGCAAGCCGGACGACCCCTCCTCCTGGGCCAGGACCCGCGTTGGCTGAACCGCCAGCAAGGAGGAAGCCATGGCAAGGCTGAAGACAACCGTCCTGATGACCATGGGTGTGGGGGCAGGCATCTTTGGCGTGAAATGCTAACCCTGGCCCTCCTGTTGATGCGGCCCGTGCGCGATCTGCCTTCTCCAGCTGGTCGTCGGCCCATGGGTCGCCGTGGTGTTGATCCGCACCGGTGGTGTGGGTTGCCGCTGGTGGCGCCGCACCGCTGGGCTTAACCCGATGGAAAGCTGGGAAAGTCCCGCAGGCCCAGGCTGTAGCGCAACGCCAGGCGCATCAGCCAGTAGGCCATCAATGCCACGGCGGCCCAGGCCGCGGGCCAGGCCGGCAGCTGGCGTGGCACCAACCGCCGTTGGCGGATGGCCGTGATCGACCACCAGAGCAGGCCAGCGGCCACCACCGGGCCAAAGGCATGGAGCCGCACGGCGGTGGTCAGGTCGCCGGTCAGGGCGGCGCTGGTGGCCCGGGTGAGGAAGCAGGTGGGGCAGGGGATCCCGGTGAGGCTGCGCAGCGGGCAGCTCAGCCCGGGCAGGCCGGGATGGAGGCCCTTGAGCCAGAGCCCGGCGGTGAGCGCGGCGGGAACCAGGTAGCCCAGCCCCTGAAGTCGGCGCAGGAAACGGTTCATGGCAGATCGATCCAGGCCCGCACCACCTCCGGGGAGGGTTGCACGGTGAAGCCCAACCGCTGGCAGATGCGCTGCATGGCCTGGTTTTCCGGCAGGATTTCGGCCGAGATGCGCCGCAGGCCTTCATCCCGGCCAATCTGAAGCAGAAGGCGCAGCAGTTCGGTGCCCAGGCCCTGGTGTTGGTGGGGATCGCTCACCAACAGGGCAAATTCCGCCTCATCCCGGCCGTGGAGTCGGCTCAGGCGCCCCACCGCCAGCAGGCTGTGGTCTCGCGTGGCGGGGTTTTGGCGATCCACCACCAGGGCCATTTCCCGGTCGTAGTCGGTGAAGCAGATGCGGATCAGGCGCTCGTGGGCGATGCGGGCACCCAGCGACATCATGTGGAAATAGCGGAAATAGATGCTCTCTTCCGAGAGGGTGCGGTGGAAGGCCACCACCAGGGGTTCATCCTCCGGGCGAATCGGCCGAATGGTGACGGCCGTGCCGTCGCGCAGGTGCCAGGGCCGCACGTATTGGATTGGATAGGGGCGGATGGCCGGGCGGGGCGCCGCGCAGATCTCCCCTTCCCCCGTGAGGATAAGAATGCGGGCATCGAGTGCCACCAGCGCACGGCTGGTGCCCCGGGGCGAGGCGAGCAGGGGGTTGATGTCGAGCTCCTGGATGCAGGGGTGATCCAGCACCAGGCGGCTCACCCGCACGAGCAGTTGCTCCAAGCCCACCAGATCCACCGGCCCCTGGCCGCGCACGCCCCCCAGGGCGGTGTAGATCCGCGTTTGCTCCATCAACCGCTTGGCCAAGGTGGTGTTCAAGGGCGGCAGGGCGACGGCGCTGTCGCGGTGCACCTCCACCAGGGTGCCGCCGGTGCCGAAGAGGATCACCGGGCCGAACTGGGGATCGACGCTGCTGCCCACGATCAGCTCCAAGCCCTCCCCCCGCGGCACCATCTCCTGCACGGTCACCCCCGCGAAGGCCTCGTCGCCATGGGACTGTTGGATGGCCAGCGCCATGGCCTCATAGGCCCCGCGCACCGCCGCCCCATCCTGCAGATTCACCACCACCCCGCCCACGTCGCTCTTGTGGGTGATGGTGGTGGAGTGGAGCTTCACCACCACCGGGTAGCCGATGCTGGTGGCGGCGGCCACGGCCTCCTCGGCGGAGTGGGCCAGCCGGGTTTCCACCACGGGGATGTCGTAGGCGGCGAGGATTTGCTTGGTTTCCCATTCGCTGAGCAGGGCGCGGCCCTGGTGGCGGGCCTCGGCCAGGAGGGCGGCGGCCCTGGCGGGGCCAGCCGCCCCATCCTGGGGCGTTTCGGGCAGCAGCGATGGGGTTTCGTAGATGCCGCGCAGGTTGTAGCTGTGGCGCCAGAGGTTGTTGAAGAGGCGGGCCGCGGCGTCGGGGAAGGGGTTGGTGGCGATGCCGGCGTCGTTGAGGATGGCCTCCCCCGCCGCCACGTCAGCGCCGCCCATCCAACTGGCGACCAGGGGTTTGGGGCAGCGCTCCGCCAGCTCCCGCAGGCGCCGGGCCGTGGCTTCTGGTTCAGTCATCGACTGGGGCGTGAGGATCACCAACACGCCATCGCTGTCAGGATCGTCGATCACCGCCTCCAGGGCTTGGCCGTAGCGCTCTGGATCGGCGTCGCCAAGGATGTCGATTGGATTGCCGTGGCTCCATTGGGGTGGCAGCACGGCGTTGAGCCGCGCCAGGCTGGCGTCGCTCAGGGTGGCCAGCTCACCGCCATGGAGCACCAGGGCATCGGTGGCCAACACCCCTGGCCCGCCCGCGTTGGTGAGGATCGTGAGCCGAGGCCCGGCTGGTCGTCGCGGCTGCTTCGCCAACAATTCCGCCATGTCGAACAGGTCGGAGAGGCTGTCGACCCGCAGCACGCCGCAGCGGCGAAAGGCCGCCTCCAACACGGCGTCGCTGCCGGCCAGGGCACCGGTGTGGGATGCGGCGGCCCGGGCGGCCTGGGCGGTGCGGCCCCCCTTGATCACCACGATGGGTTTGGTGAGCGCCACCTCCCGCGCCGCCGAAAGGAACGAGCGGGCATCACCGATGGCCTCCATGTAGATCACGATGCTGCGGGTGTCGGGGTCGTCCCCCAAGTAGGTGATCAGGTCGCCCCAGCCCACATCCACCATGGAGCCGATGGAAACGAAGGCGCTGAAACCCACCCCCTGGCTCCGGCTCCAATCGAGCACGGAGGTGCAGATGGCTCCCGACTGGCTGAGGAATCCCACGTGGCCAGGTTGGGCCATGGCGGCGGCAAAGGTGGCGTTGAGGCCGGAGCGGGGATTCATCAGCCCCAGGCAGTTGGGGCCCAGCAGCCGCAGGGGCCTGCCCCGCAGGGCGTCCCGCAGTTGGGCCTCCAGGGCGGCGCCCGCCGCGCCCACCTCCCGGAAGCCGGCGCTGAGCACGATGGCCGCGCCGACGCCCGCCGCCGCGCACTCGGCCACCAGGCCCGGCACAGTGGCCGCCGGGGTGGCGATCACCGCCAGGTCGACGGGTTCGGCAATGGCGGCGCTGGAGGTGTGGGCCTGGATGCCTAGAACGCTGTGGCGCTTGGGATTCACCGGGTAGATCGTGCCGCCAAAGGGATGGCTGATCAGGTTCCAGAGCAGGGTGCGGCCCACGCTGCCCTGCCGCTCGCTGGCGCCGATCACGGCCACGGACCGTGGATGGAAGAGCGGCTCCAGGGGCGAGCGCTCGCTGCGCAGGATGTCGTAGGCGCGGTCGGTGGTGCGGCTGGGCAGGGCGTTGGTGGGGGGCATGGGCATCAGGTGCCATCCGGTGGCTGGAGCAGCCTTTGGATCGCATCCAGCTTCTCATTCACCTCCGGGTCGATTGAGATCGGATCCTGGCGTTCGATCATCCGGTAGAAGTCTGTTTTGCGCAGCAGCAGGGGACTGCCCGTGGCGTCTGCCACCAGCTGGAAAAACTTCTCAGCGAGCAGACTGAGTTTTTTGGTCTGAGTTTTTGCACGCCAGATGGTGCGTTGTGTGGAAGTGTTGGCCTGGCGGTAGTTATGAAAATCTTCCTCATCTTGATCAAACACCTGCTCCAGGAGCAACTGGTCCAGGATGGCAGCGCGTCGATCGGCAAAGAGATCCGTGACGGATGGCTGGGCCCATTCGATTAGCAGTTCAGGGGTAACGACATAATTTTCAAGCTCATATCGACGCCAAGGAAGCCGAGTCAGTTCACCCTCAGAGCATTTCAGATTGCGGTTGTCATCGTCAATGATTTCCAAACCGCGCAGCTTGGGAACAAGCTGTCGCAGTGCAAAGAAGTGATCCCTTGCGGTCTTTCCAAAGGCTCCTTCCACTCTATCCAAGAGCTCATCTGGATCGTGGCTTGACACTGGGTGGTTGTCCTGGAGATAGTAGACATTGACATGTGAGCCATCCCCTAAGACGTCTCGGACGGGATGGTCAAGTCGATCGGCAAAGGCGCGCAACATGGCCAGATCGGTTCTGCCCTCCAGGTAGAGCACATGGCCCGTTTCCCGTGCCCGCACGTAATGGGCAGCGCCAAAGCTCTTCAGGGATTCCTTGATCGCTTTCTTGGATGCGAGATCCTCAGCCTGGCCGCCTAAGATGAGAGTGAGGTTGGCGTCAAGCGCCGTCTGCATCACCACCTCGGAGTGGGTGGCCATCAGCACCTGGCAGCGCTTGCGATCGGCGATGGCGCGTAACAATTCATGGATTTGCTGTTGCCGTAGAATTTCCAGATGGGCGTCAGGTTCATCGATCATGAGGATGCTCTCCTCGTGCGAATAGAGCTGGGCAAGGATCAGGAGCATCTGCTGGAAGCCTCGGCCAGCCAGGGAAAGATCGAGAGGTCGTTTGGCGCCCGGCTGTTCATAGAACAGATCGAGAGAGCCGCCCTCGTTTTCCTCAGGAATGGTCAGGGAGACATGGAAAAGGCGGCGCATCAGGGTGGTGATTTCCTGCCAGTCGTGTGGATTGTTCTGATGCACCACGAGGCATAGGTTACGCAATACTTCGGCAGTGCTGCCACGACCCATGTGGTAATCGATTCGGCTGCGGGTGATGAGGGGTTCATCCGCCGCGATGCCGGACATGGGATACAGGAGAGCTACATCGAGGTTGGCAGCCTTGGCTATGGCCTTCGGGTGTCTGGTGGTGGCGGCATCGGGCTTGGCATAGATGAGCTCATCACTGGCGTGGTGACTAAAATCCATAGTCACAGGGATGACCTCGTCATCAACCTCCAAGCCGACAGAGATCTTAAAGATTATTTTTCTGCCTGATTTGTTGCCTGATACCCGAAGATTGTTCCAGAAATAGCGGGTTTTTGGCACTGGAACCGCAAGGATTGAGAGGCGGTTAAGCGGCTTTGCTGTGCGTTGTGTCGCATTGGATTCCCTGGATTCTTGCACCCATGTGCGCGCTGAGATGGCCCAGAGGGCAATGGCCTGCAGGGCAGTGGTTTTGCCGCAGTTGTTGGGTCCGATCAACACCGAAGGGTGATCTAGTGGGATGCGTCCCGAGCTGCCGTAGCTCTTGAAATTGCTGATCTCAAGCCAGTGCAGGATTTTCATGTCAATGTCTCCAGCCACACATGTCAATTTTCGCGGCAGGGGTTGCAGGGCTTACGACGCTGGGGGCGGAGCGGGTGGCGACCATCACCAGGCCTCCAGGTGGCGCGACAGGCAGTTTAGGGGGCCTCTTCCCCTAGGCACAATGGGCGTGGTCAGAATAAGTTGGCCATGGCGGAGCAGTTTGGCGTGCATGGTGCCGTAGCTCCAACAGCCAAGAATGAGTCTAGATCAGCCCCAGAGGGTGATCCTGACAGGGCTGATTGGAAGATATCCATAAGCCATAGGTAGACAGAGCCTTGGTGTCTCGATAACCCGTGCGACGGCGATGTTTTACTTGATTATGCAGTTGACTCCGCGACCGACACGGTGAACCCGCAGGACGATAGACAGATGCCACTCTGCAATGGGACGCAACGCCTTCAAAGTCCCAAAATGGCTCTCCGTACCCGAGTTCGAGAAGCACTGTGGGACGGAACCCACTGTGAAACAGCCCAGGCCCATAAGCACAGCCTGAGTCAGCAGGCGTTAGCCGATCTTGAAGACATCCCATGCGGCGATCCTCGAGAGCGTCGTTGCCAAGTGCTGGATCGCATCGCCCGGCGAGGTCCAATTGAGCCATCCCCGACGGTAATCCATAACGGAGAGCTGGCCCTGGAAGATCTGATGCGCGCCGAGCGGGAGCGCCGATGGCCTGCGCCTGTGGCCTGGATGCCTCGACTGCCGTGCGCTTGATCTTTCTCGACCATCCTGTTTACGACTATTTCTATCTGGCTCTGGCCCGGCGTGAAGCAGGCAGCGTGGTCAGCACGGATCAACGGTTGCTGTAGTTGGTCCAACAGGCGTTGGCTTGAGCCCTCTTCCCACCTGAATCACCTTGACCACAGTCCCCTCCACTGACCAGCCCCGCGATTCTTACGTTTGCAGGCTTCCTTGGGGCGAGGCCGCAGCGCCGGATGACGTGGGGCAGCGGAGCCAGGTGCGGGTGGCCGGGGCTCGGGGATTGGCGGTGGCGGAGGGCAGGCGGGTGCAGAGCAGGTCGCGCAGGTCGTCCGCCACGCCCTGGCAATCGGCGGCGGTGAGTGGGTCAGCCGGTTGGGCGCCCTGCAGGCGCGCGGTGGTGGCACGCACGGCGCCGAGCAGGCAGCGCTGTTCGCTGCGGCTGAAGACATGCAACATGTCGCCGTCTGGCATGAAGAACCCCCAGGGCAGCTCGTCGGTGCGGTTGGCACCGGCCAGGGCGGCGCCGAGGTCGGGATGGTCGAGCACATGGGCGACCCGGGAGAGCTCAGCCGGCTGATCCCAGTGCAACATCGCCAGCTCCATCGCGGCACGGGGTTGCCGATCGTTCGCTTCATGCAGCTTGATGGCCTCTGCCCGACGGGCGGGCTGGCGGCCCAGGCTCAGGGCC
>JBKDSY010000129.1:0-4200 GCA_046340755.1 Cyanobacteriota bacterium | reverse complement strand
CGCTGGCGAGATGGCAAGCCGGTGGGGGATGGCCAGCCGATCGTTACCAGTCAGGATGCTGTGGTGAGTCTGGTTGAGCTGAAGAACGGGGAGGTCATTAGTGGTGGCTCGTATGGGACCCTCAGGCGCTGGAGTGAGGGGATGGCCATAAGTGATGGCAAGCCGATTGCATATGGTCGTGGATGGCCATTAACCCTGATCCAACTAAAGAACGGTGAGCTACTCAGCGGCGGGGTTGACGGAACCCTCCGCCGCTGGCGCACCACACCCACCTGGCAAACCCTCCTCCCCCTGGCCTGTGCCAGGCTCAACCAACACCACACCCTCACCCGCTTGCCCTGGTTCAATACCGCCAGGGCAACTTGTCACGGGCTCTTATGGCGGCATGCTCGGAACGCATCCATTGCTCCCAACCCCTAAGGCACAATTAAAGGGGGATGTATCTAGTCTTTGGGGAAGAAACGCCAGGCATAATAATAGGAGCAGGCGATCTACGAAGGTGGGGTCACCCCTTCCCACGTCTTCTGCGATGGGGTACAAGAAGAAATCCCGCATCTTCTAACCTGTGAAGCGCTGGATAAGCTTTTGCCCTTAACTTCTTGGCCTAAGGTTCTTCCTTTGCTTGCCCGAATTCATGAGGTTTTTGGATCACATGCGTCGCGATAACGCTAGCTGATTAACACCAGAGCACTTCTTGATTGCTAAATGGCCTTATTTCCGAACGCGTAGTTCAGCTATATCTTCATTAAAACCTGGGCTGTGGATATCTTGAGGATTGACCAGATGGTTTGATTATCTAGGAAGTCCGAGCACAAACTCTCCCCACTCCTTGTCCCCAAATGCCTCCTGTCCCGGTCCCCTCCTCCCCATATCTCCCTTTCGCCCGACACGCCTGCCTCCTACCGCAGCCTGTCTCTCGCCTGTCTGAGTTTCCAGGCTCCTGCAAGGGTCTGAACCACCCGACTCCATGACCCAAGCCCCCGGCTCGTCCCAACCCCAGAGCCATCAGGAGCCCAGAGCCATCAACAGCCGCCAACCAAGCCTCAAGGTGTCTGTCTCCCACGCCGACCCGCCCGGCCCATCGCCATAGGGTGAGGGATGCCCTGACGCCAGGCAGATGTCGAGCCAGCCACACCCCCCCGTTGTCCGTTGTCGCCAGGCTGGTCCTGGCCTGGAGCGGTTGAGCGTTGCGAGAGGGAGGCAGGGCTTCAGGAGCCGGCGGCGTGGGCGCTTGCCGGGCCTGGAGCGCTTGGTTTGGGGAGCCGGAATGGCGAATGGAACCGGTCTTCACGGCCGGGGCCTTGGGGGCTTGAGGGGCATGGTCCTGGCCCTGTTGGCGCTGGCCCCCTGGAGCCCTCTCCCCCTGTTGGCCCAGAGCGCCAGCCCCCCCACCCCCATCGACCCCACCCTGGCCAACCTGGTCGGCCGCCAGTGGCAGCTGGTGGCGATTCAATCCATGGACGACGCGATTGGGCGCCGGGTGCCGCGCAATCCAGGGGACTACACGCTGCGGTTGGGCAGCGATGGCACGGCGGCGCTGCGGTTGGATTGCAACCGGGGGCAGGCGCCCTGGGAGGTCAGCGCGGCCTTGCCCCTGTTGAGCGTTCCGGGCGGGGAGGTGAGCGGGAGCTTGCGGTTGGGTCCGGTGGCCATGACCAAGGCGCTCTGCCCGACGGGCAGCCTGTCGGACGAGCTGGCGCGGCAGTTGCCCTACGTGCGCTCCTTCCTGCTCCGAGGTGACCGGCTCTATCTGAGTTTGATGGCCGACGGGGGGATCCTGGAGTGGCAACCCCTGCAGGGCGTCCCCTTCCGGGGCCAGTTGAGCCCCGAGGAGCGGAGCGCCATCCTTGGCGGGCTGGATTCCTTCTCCCGCCAGCTGGTGGCGCGGGAGCCTGAACGGCACCGGGTTGTGGTGGCCCGCGTCGATCTCAACGGCGATGGACGGCAGGAGTTGCTCGCCTATTTGATGGGTCCGAACTTCTGCGGCTCGGGGGGGTGCACCTTGCAGCTCTTCACGCCGCTCCCGCCGCCGGCAGCGGGATGGAAGCTCCTGCAAAGCTTCTCCATCACCCGCCTGCCCCTGATCCTCGGCACCACCCGCAGCAAGGGCTGGCGCGACCTCTGGCGGCCCGAATCCGGCGGCGGCGCCCCCCGCTCCCTGGTGCGGGAACGGTTTGACGGCCAGCGCTACCGCCCCAGCGAGCGGCGCCCGCCCCAAGCCGCGCCGGCGGGCACGGCCCTGTTCGTGGGGGATCCGGGCCTGGAGGATGGGGCCCCCCTGGCGGCCGATCCCCCGACCCCGGCAGGAAGTCCCTAACCTGCCTCCCATGGCCGATCTCACCATCCTTTACGACGGCGGTTGCCCCCTCTGCATGCGAGAGGTGACCATGCTCCAGCGGCGCGACCAACGGCGCAATGGCGAGCAGCCACGTCTCGCCTTTGTCGACATTGACCCTGCGGACTACGACCCCTCGGCCCATGGGGGCATCACCTACCGGGAGGCGATGGGCCGCATCCATGGCCTCACCGCCGACGGCGAGGTGTTGCGCGATCTGACGGTGTTTCGTCGGGCCTATGAGCTGGTGGGGCTGGGATGGATTTATGCCCCCACCCGCTGGCCCCTGGTGGGGGAGCTCGCAGCGGCGGCCTATGACCTCTGGGCGCGCCTGCGCCTGCGACTCACTGGCCGCCCGAGCCTTGACCAGCTCTGCGCCGCCCGGGGTCAAGCCTGCGGGGTGGGGAGCCGTCCTGTGCAGCCGACGGCAGTGGAGGCCATGCCAGTCCAGCCGGAAGCCGTGGCGGCCCACCCGGTAGAGGGTTAGCCGCACACACCCATGGCCCCCAACCCGCCAGCCACCTCCGGAGAGGTTGACCTGATCGTTGTCGGCAGCGGCCTTGGCGGTCTCTGCGCCGGTGCGGTGGCGGCCTCCCATGGTCTTGAGGTGGTGGTGTTGGAGGCGCACCACACGCCCGGTGGCGCCGCCCATGGCTTTGAACAGGGGGGGTTTCATTTCGAATCGGGTCCGTCGCTGTGGAGCGGGCTGGGCTCCTGGCCCAGTGCCAATCCCCTGGCCCAGGTGTTGCGCCTGATCGGTGAATCCGTTCCCGTCGCCACCTACGACGACTGGGGCTTGCTGCTGCCCGAGGGGCACCTGCGGGTGGGCGTTGGCTTGGAGCCGTTTCTGGAGGTGGTGCGGGAGTTGCGGGGCGTCGAGGCCGCCCGGGAATGGCAGGCCTTCATGGCCTTCCTCGAACCCCTCTGCCAGGCCGCCCGCGCCCTCCCCTTGATTGCCCTGCGGCCGGGCCTGGGCACCGCCGCCGTCCTCGGCGCCCGGGGCATGGCCCTGGTGGGGCAGGCGGGCCGGCTGGCCCAGCTCGGGGGCGCCTTCGCTCCCCTGGTGCTCCCCCGACTGACCGATCCCTTCCTGCTCCATTGGGTGGAGCTGCTCTGCTTTCTGATCTCCGGGCTGGACATGGCCCAGACCAGCGCGGCGGCGATGGCCACCTTGTTTGGCGAATGGTTCGCGCCGCAGGCCCACCTCGATTACCCCATCGGTGGAAGTCCGGCCGTGGTGGCCGCCCTGGTGCGGGGGCTGGAGCGCCATGGCGGTCGCTTGCACACCAACGCGCCGGTGGCGGAAATCCTGGTGCGGGGGCGGAAGGCCCGAGGGGTGCGCCTCGCCTCCGGCGACACCCTCACCGCCCGCCGGGGCGTGATCAGCAACGCCAGCCCCTGGGACACCCTCTCCCTCCTCCCCGCCGACGCCGTGCCCGCCCGCTGGCGCGATCGTCAGGCCGCCACCCCCGCCTGCGCCAGCTTCCTCCACTGCCACCTGGGCCTGCGGGGGGACGGTCTGGAGGCCTTGCCGATCCACCACGTGTGGGTGGGCGACTGGCGGCGGGGCATCGGCGCCGAGCGCAACATGGCCGTGCTCTCCATGCCCTCCCTCCTGGATCCCTCCCTGGCGCCCGCCGGTCACCACGTGCTGCACGGCTACACCCCCGCCAACGAACCCTGGGAGCTCTGGCGCGATCTGGAGCGGGGCACGGCGGCCTATCGGGCCCTGAAAGCCGAGCGCTGCGCCGTGTTCGCCCACCTCCTCGATCCCCTGATCCCCGACTGGCGGGACCGTCTGGTGATCGAGCGCTACGGCACCCCCCTCACCCACCGCCACTACCTGCGGGTGCACCAGGGCAGCT
>JBKDSY010000128.1:0-7120 GCA_046340755.1 Cyanobacteriota bacterium | reverse complement strand
CAGCGCTATTTCATCCTGATCCTCCCGACTGGTGGCCCCCGCTTGATGCCCATTGGTCGCCAACGACGGTTGTACACGGGCGATCCAGTGGATCCCCTGGTCGCCTTGCGCAATACCAACCGCACGGCGCCCAAGGGGCGGATCCAGTTGTCGATCGAAGCGCCAACGGCCGGCTTGGGTCAGCGGATCGGCGAGCTGGGACTGCGAGCCCCCAGCGGCGGCGCGGATCCCCTTAATGCCTTTTACACCACGGCCCAAGCGGCAGCCAGGATGGCGGGGAGCGGAATCCCCGTGCCCACCATGACGCGCGTTGTGACCCTTGTGGATGACGGCGACCATGGCGACGGAGCCATGGAACGGGATGGCCTCTACAACCGTCGACTGACCGATCTCACCCGGTTTGAGGGCACCCTTGGCTTTCACGCCGTGGCCACCTACGGTGAGGCTTGCCCTGGGCGACGGGAAGCCCAGTGGTCACTCCACGTGGAACTTGGGGTCGATGGCAACCAGTCAAAGGCCACCCTGATCAATATCCAACAACAAGGCAAGGACGCCCGAGGCGTGATGGTGATCACCCCGCGCGATCACCGGGGCACGCCATTGGGGCCGGGTCGCGTCGATGCTTTCACGGTCGCTCCCGGAGACGGCGTGACCCTCACCGGATCCCCGCGGGACCTCACCGATGGTCGTTACGCGGTGCCGATCGCCTGGATCCCGGGGCGGGGGGATCCCCCCGCCGTCCTGGTGCGCCAGCCCGATCGGAACCCCGTGGTGATCAAACCTCGCGGCGGTCCTGGCATGGCCTGGTGACCCGTCCCAACCCCTACGACGCGGGATCGCCAATCCGCAAGGAGGTGGGGGTGAGGGCAAAACCCGACAAGAATCCCTGCACCGTGATGGTGCCCGATTGAAAGCCCGGCGCCAGGGATAGCTCAATCGCTGCCTTCACGGGTTTGGGATGGTCGGGATAGGAATTGATCGTGCCGATGCCCTCGGCTTGCACCGTGGTGTATCCCGTGCTTCCATTAAAGCTGGCGGTGCCGGTGTAGTGCAGTTTGGTCAAGGTGCCCAAGCCAAGGAGGGTTTGGATGGTGAGATCACCGAAGGCTGCTTCCAGGCCGGATGGGGTGGACGTGATCGTGAGGTCAATCGATCCAAAGGGGCCATTGATGGAGTAAGGATTCTGAAAGCTGTAGGTGGCTTGGAGGCTGATGGTGCCAGCTGCCAGCTGGGTGACTTCGTCATGGGATTGAACGAAGGTGGAGGCCGTTTGCGTCATGGTGCGGTGCTCAGGGCAGGTTGATGGGAAAACCACCCCCGCTGAAGAAGGGGAGTGATCATGGTGATCGAATCAGCTTGATGGTGCCGAACAGTGGGTCTGATTCTCTACCGAGGCAGACCCATGGTGTGAAACTAAGCAACCCCGAGCCGACCAGGAGTCAGCAATCTGACACCGCATTGTTGTCTCAGTGACGGCTTCGGCATCATGCTTGCAAGAAGCTGTGGCTGGTGGGATTCCTGAGGTCTTCAACCGTGGATCGAAGTCCAACAGTGTCATTCACACGACACCTGGAGGAGGTCAACGGCCATGAAAGCAACGCGCTCACCAGGGCGAAGGAACCCATCCATCTCGTCCAGTCCCATCCATGGAGATCGTTATGACTGAACAGTCCAACCAGGGCACCATCCACACGCTGTATGGCCCAGCCTTGACGGAGGCCATCCAGAGCGGTGATGCGGCGAAGATGGCTGCCCTGCGCGATGTCGCCTTTGACTACATCGGCAAATCTGCTGAGGTGGCCCAGCTGCTCCCGAAGCTGGAGCAAGCCATCAAGGACAAGGGCTATCCCATCCGTCCGCTCTATGCCCTTGCCATTCAAGAGGCCAAAACCCGGGGCGATCAGGCCGAGTTGAGCCGATTGAAGGGTGAAGTGGCCTATTACGCCAACCTGCTCCAGGGGGAACGTGCCGCCAATGAGCCCGTGCCTCCCTACGGCGTGGCGATTCAAGAGGCCAAGAACCGCGGCGACCAGGCTGAGCTTCAACGACTCACCGCCTGGGCCCAGAGCCTGCTGGATCAGCTGAACGCGCCGAATTGATCCATGGAACTCCCCCAATCCCCACCGAGGCCCGCCCGGGCCCGCACCCTTTCTGATCTGAATGGCCACACGCCCGTGCATGTGGTCTGGGAGATCACCCTGGCCTGCAATCTCAAATGCTCCCATTGCGGCTCCCGCGCGGGGAAGCGACGTGTCAACGAGCTCTCGACTGACGAAGCACTGTCGGTGATCGACCAGCTGGCCGCCCTCGGCACACGGGAGATCACCCTGATCGGCGGGGAAGCCTTCCTGCGACCCGACTGGATCCAACTGGTGCGGCGCATCGCGGGCCATGGCATTCGGGTGGGCATGCAAACCGGTGCCCACAACCTCCAACGGGACCGGCTGGAGGCGGCGCAACAGGCGGGGTTGTTTGGCATCGGCGTGTCACTGGATGGGATGCGGGAGCTGCACGACCGGGTGCGCGGCGTGCCTGGCGCCTGGGACGACGGCCTGCGCGCCATGGAAACCGCCAAGGCCCTGGGGTTGGGGGTGAGCTGCAACACGCAGATCGGCGCCGAAACCATGCCCGAGTTGGAGCCCTTGTTCAACCGGATCATCGCGGCTGGCGCCAGCCACTGGCAGTTGCAGATCACCGTGGCGATGGGCAACGCGGTTGAAAACGACCACCTGTTGCTGCAGCCCTACCGGGTTCTGGAGCTGATGCCCCTGCTCAATCGTCTCTATCACGAGGGCCACCAGCGAGGTTTGCTGATCACCTTCGGCAACAACCTGGGCTACTACGGTCCCTATGAACATCTCTGGCGCGGCTTCGGGGATGAATCACTGCACTGGACCGGTTGCGCCGCCGGGCAGAACGTGATCGGTTTGGAAGCGGATGGCACCATCAAGGGCTGTCCCTCCCTGGCCACCGAAACCTACGGCGGCGGCAACGTGCGTGACAGCTCCGTGGCGGAGCTATGGAACACATCCGAGGCCTTGCATTTTGCCCGGGTGCGCGGCGTGGAGTCTCTCTGGGGTCACTGCCGCAGTTGCTATTACGCCGATGTGTGCCGCGGCGGGTGCACCTGGACTTCCGACTCCCTGTTCGGCAAGCCCGGCAACAACCCCTACTGCCACTACCGGGCGTTGCAGCTCGAGAAGCGGGGCTTGCATGAAAAGATCCGCAAAGTGGCGGAGGCCCCCAACCAGCCCTTCGCCATCGGTCGCTTCGAGCTCTACGAGGAGCCCATCCACGGGCGGGAGGTGCTGCCGGCGCCTGCCAGGCCCGAACCGCGCATCGCCGAGCGCACGCCTGAGGAACCCGTGCCCCAACTGGCGCTGTGTCGCTCCTGTCAGCAATACATCTGGCCCGACGAGCAGATCTGCTCGCACTGCCAGGCCGATGTGGCCGAGGCCGCCAGCCGCCATGCCGCCGAGGAAAGCCGTCGCAAGGCCTTGATGGGCGAGCTGGAGGGGGTGCTCCGGCAGTTGGAGGCGATCGGGGGCAAGGGCGTTGGCTTGCAACCCTGATCGCCTCTAGGGCTGCGACAAATGGCGACGCATCAGATCACGGTGCCATCCGGAAGGGTGGCCTGTTTCTCGATCACCACGATGCCGCTGCGAATGGTGAAGCCCAGGGCGGTGCGATCGGCTTCTTCGACGCGGTCTTTGTTGATCACCTTCACATCGGCGCCGATGCGAACGTTTTTGTCGAGGATGGCCCGCTGGATCACGGTGCGGGCACCGATGCCAAGGGGAACCCCGCCCCGGGCGCGCACCTGCTCCCGCATGGCCGCCGATTCATAGCTGTCGGCCCCCATGGCCAGGGTGTCTTGCAAAATGGCGCCCTCCTCCACCCGCAACCGCAAACCCAGAACACAATGGTCCACGCGGCAGCGCTGAAGCAGGCATCCCTCACTCAACACAGAGCGGCTGAGGTGGGAATCCCAAACCTGACTGGGGGGCAGATAGCGGGCGCGAGTGTAGATCGGCGCCCCTTGATCCAGAAAGGAGAAGGGCGGGTCATCGTCTGCCAGGGCCAGGTTGGCCTCGTAGAACGACTTCACCGTGCCGATGTCTTCCCAATAGCCCTGGAAGATGTAGCTCTGCAGGTTATGACCCGCGGCCAGGGCGGCGGGGATGATCTCCTTGCCGAAATCAGTGGCCTGGGGATGGCTGGCCAGGAGGTCAAAGAGCAGCTTTCGATCGAAAACATAGATGCCCATGGAGGCCAGGAAGGGCCGGCGGGCCGCCTCCTCCGGGGACAGACCCAGGGCGGCGGTGTCGACCCGCATGGCTTCGAGTTCGGCGCCCGTGGGTTTCTCGCGGAAGTCGCGGATCCAACCCTCGCCATCCGCGCGCATCAGGCCAAAGCCTGGGGCAGCCTGCGGATCCACCGGCAGGGCCGCCACCGTCAGAGACGCCCCCCGGGCGCGGTGAGCGGCCACGAAAGCGGCGTAATCCATGCGATAGAGCTGATCTCCGGAGAGGATCAACACCTGATCCACATCCCAACTCTCAAACAACTCCTGGTTTTGACGCACCGCGTCGGCCGTGCCTTGAAACCAACTGGGGCTGTCGGGTGTTTGCTGAGCGGCGAGCACCTCCACAAACCCACCGCCAAAGCCACTGGAGAGGTTGTAGGTGAGGCTGAGGTGGCGGTTGAGCGATTGACTGTTGAACTGGGTGAGCACATAGATCTTCTCGATGCCCGAGTTGATGCAATTGCTCACCGGGATATCGATCAGTCGGTAACGACCACCGAGGGGAACGGCCGGCTTGGCCCGTGTGGTGGTGAGGGGTTGGAGCCGGGTGCCGGCACCGCCGCCGAGGATGATGGCTAGAACCCGCTTCACGCGCCGATCTCGCGCTTGATCAGGAGGTAGAGATGATCTGGATCCCTGTATTGCCGCGGCAGCAAGGCATGCAGTTCGGACAACCGACACCAACACACACTGCGTTTGATGGATTGCATGGACTTACCCTCGCGGATCAGGATCCGCAGGGCATTGCAGTAGAGCGAATAGCTGTCTTCCAGCTCATGGATCGTGAGGGTGGTCGTGAAGGTTGGATGACCCATGGGGGGAGTCAACTGGGGCGAGGGCACCATGATGCAACAGGTTCTCTGCCAGCGCAGCCCCCATTTGGGGACAACTCAGTCGTCATAGACACGGCAATTGATGTTGGAGGGGTTGAGATCACAGAACACTTCCAGTGGGGACGGGGCTTCTGCCGCCTCTGGATGGCGTTGCTGGTAGGCCTCCAGGTCTTGGATGCGCTGCTCCAGCTTGCGCGCAATCGCCTGATCCCCCTTGCTCTGGGCCGTGGCAAGTTCGGAGCGGTAAGACTGGAGCTGGTCGTGAATGGTGGCCATGGCCTCAGGGCGTGTAGCGGTGAAATGGCCTGCAGAATTTAACCCTAAGCCGGTGCCATCCAGGGGACGAGCCAACACCAGCTGGAGGATTTTTGAGTACACCTACCCATTTCGCCTCAATGCATTGCGATGAGGGATGAAGTTGGGCATGGTAGGGCGGTGTGCATGGTTCCGCGATGGCTGAAGCGTCCTATCTGGTGGCCCTGGCCCTGCTGGAGATTGGTGGAAAGCGGGCCTTGCCCCTGGCCGGTCGATCCATGTCCGCCTCGGCGTTGGAGGCGGAAGACCCCGGTGAGGATGGGCGCGTCCTGGCCCTGGAGTTGTTGCTGCGGCTGTGGCAGCGCAGTGATGAGGGGGCGATCCAACGGGCGGCTGGGGAGAACAGCCTGTTGCTCGTGGAGATCCCCCTTGACCTGATGAGCGACCAACTCCCCTTGATCAAGGCCAACTGGCTCTCCGGTGAAGACAGCGAGGTGTTTCTTGGGAAGCTGAAAGGGCTTGTGAAACGAGGCTGGCGGATTGTTTTTGTGAAATATGAGCCGGTGGGTTACCAGCGCTGGCACTGAAGTGTCCCCAACCGGGGACTGCCCCCTGGGGAAGGGCATCAGAGGATGGCACCACTGATCCACGAGGTGCGCCATGACCAGCCTCATCCATTCAAAGACAACGTCTTTCCTGCTGCCCACGAGTCTGAAGTGGACAGCGGATGGAGAACTCTCCGCGGAAGACCGATCGCGATTGCTGCATCGGCTGATGCAGATTGATCCCTGCCTGTGGGAAGGGATGCGGTGATCAGCCCAGGAGTGGTGGGTTGGGTCGATTGCTGGGGTTGATTGTGCGTGAGCGTTGAGGGTTTCTGGGATGGCTGTAGGGAGTTGAGCAGATGATCTGGAGAAGGCTTAGGTGGACCGGCAGACTCCCCGCAGCTCACGGTTCACCGGCCTGCTCGATGATTCGGTAAGTCTGGCTATCTTGCGAGCAACCCCAGTCAGCGTAGTAGCGCTCTAAGACTGAAAAGGCCTCGGCGTAGGTGGCGAAGCTTCGCCCGGCAATGCGATCGAGGCCTGCATCATCGCGAATGATGGTGAACTTGGTGGAGGGATCCATGGTTAGCTGCGGTCCTGCTTGGTGTAGGGGTTAATCCTACTGATTGAAGTGAGGATGGGATCGCTTGCACCCATCAGAGCAGAACCATCTTGAAGCAGGTTTAGCAGATCTGTATTCTACCCTGTCAGGGATGCAGGTGAGCGAGAGGCTGCTGATAACTTACATGGACTATCACGATGATAGGTGTTAATGATGAGTAGGATGAGGCCTGACGGCCCGGTTCTGGGATCACTATCTCTGTTGAAGATTGGAGAACGGCTTCCGACCCATGGAGTTCCCCTCGCCCAGATGAACGACCAACTGCCCCTCCTGCAAGGCAGCTGACTCTCCGGTGGAACCACCGCAGCCGGCCTGCGATGGCCTCCAACCGCATGACAACGCCATCCCGCCTGGGAAGGCCCTGAAGTGGCTGCCCTGCGGAACAGCGTCTAACCTGGGCAGAAGCCACCACTGACCCTTTGTCCCGCAACCCTGCCGAGAGGAAGCCTGCGGTGTTCATCAGCTACGCCCATGAGGGGGATCTTGGCGAGCGGGTGCTTGAGCTGGCGTTGTGGCTGGGGGAGCAGGAGATTGAGGTGCACACGGATCACCAATACAC
>JBKDSY010000127.1:0-18172 GCA_046340755.1 Cyanobacteriota bacterium | reverse complement strand
GCCTGCCGCAGGGCGCGATACAACACCACCCCCACCCGGGGCCCGGGATCCTCCCGCCAGTCGTGGGGGAGGGGATCCGCCTCCGCCAGGGGGCTGGGGGGAGGGGGAACGGTGCCCTGGCAGAGGCTGAGGAGCGCGTCCACCACCAGCCGCAGGTTGGCGGGGCCCCCCACCCGGAAGCACTGGGCCAGGGCCAGGTTGAGGGCCAGGGGCCCGCTGGCCAGGGACGCCAGCGGGCCCTCCTCCTCCGGAGTGCCCGCCAGGATCAGGAGGTGGCGGCCGGTGGCCGCCTGTTGCCACACCCGCAGTTGCTCCAGGCCGTAGCTCCAGTGCCCCCGGCCGCCGAGGAGCCGCACCAGCACCACCCGGGTGGGCTGAAGCACCACGCGGATGTAATCGTCAATGGTGGCCGGGTGGGCGAGCAGGGCCAGGGGCACCAGCCGCAGGCAGGCGCCGGAGGGGGAGGGGAGCTGGTGGCGCAGCCGCTCCAGGGCCAACAGATCCGTTGGGGCGCTGCTGAGCACCACCACCTCGGCCGGGTCGTGGCGGATGAAGGCCCCCTCCTCCCCTTCTGGAAGATCTGGGCTGGAGAGGTCTAGCAAACGATGCATCCACCCATCCTGCAGGCTGCGGTGAGAAGATCGGGCCAACTTGACTGGCCCGATGCACCAGTTCCTTCCGTTCGCCTGGTTTCGCGGCACCTGCGTGCCGTTTGCCGAGGCCACCCTGTCGGTGGCCACCCATGCCCTGCACTACGGCACCGGCGCCTTCGGGGGCATGCGGGGCCTGCCCAATCCGGAGGATCCGGGGGAGGTGTTGCTCTTTCGCGCCGACCGCCATGCCCGCCGGCTGAGCCAGAGCGCCCGCCTGCTCCTGACGGAATTGAAGGAGGAGACGGTGATGGAGGCCATCACGGCGTTCATCCAGAAGAACCGGCCCACCAAGCCCTTCTACATGCGGCCCTTTGTTTACACCAGTGGCCTGGGCATCTCCCCCCGACTGCATGACATCGAGACCGACTTCCTGATTTACGGAATTGAAATGGGGGATTACCTCTCTCCCGAGGGTGTGTCGTGCCGCATCAGCAGTTGGACCCGCCAGGAAGACCGCTCCCTGCCCCTGCGGGGCAAGATCAGTGGCGCCTACATCACCAGCTCCCTGGCGAAAACGGAAGCGGTGAAGAGTGGCTTTGATGAAGCCCTGCTGCTCAATAGCCGGGGCAAAGTGAGTGAGGCCAGCGGCATGAATCTGTTCATTGTTCGCGATGGCCAGCTGATCACCCCCGGAGTGGATCAGGATATTTTGGAAGGCATCACCCGAGCCAGTATTCTTGAATTGGCACCCGCCATGGGCATCCCGGTGGTGGAGCGGGCCGTGGATAAAAGTGAGCTGTTCATTGCTGATGAAGTCTTCCTCAGCGGCACGGCGGCCCGCATCACCCCCGTGCGCTGCGTCGAAACCACGGAGCTGCCAACCAACAGACCCTTGATGGATCGGCTGAGAGATCGGATCACCAGCATCACGGAAGGGCGAGATCCGAGTTATGAACATTGGGTCACGCGGATCAGGGTTCAGGGTTGATGTTGGCCACCTCCACACCGTCGCAACGGGTCCAGCGGATGGGGTTTCTGGAGCGCTTGCACAGCCCGGAGCGGCCGGTGTTGGTGTTTGACGGGGCCACGGGCACCTCCCTGCAGCTGCTCAATCTCACGGCGGAGGATTTCGGCGGGCTCGCCCTGGAAGGCTGCAACGAGCAGCTGGTGTTTTCCCGGCCCGATGCGGTGCAGACCGTGCATCGCCAGTTTCTGGAGGCGGGCTGCGATGTGATCGAAACCGACACCTTTGGCGCCACCTCGGTGGTGTTGGCGGAATACGGGTTGGAGGATCAGGCCTTTGCCATGAACCAACGGGCCGCCGAGTTGGCCCGGGAGCTGGCGGATGCCTACAGCACCCCCGAGAAGCCCCGCTTCGTGGCGGGCTCCATCGGACCCACCACCAAGCTGCCCACCCTGGGCCACATCCCCTTTGACGTGTTGCGGGCGTCGTTCCAGGAGCAGGTGGAGGGCCTGTTGGCCGGCGATGTCGACCTGTTGATCGTTGAAACCTGCCAGGACGTGCTTCAGATCAAGGCCGCCTTGATGGGCATCGAAGCCGCCTTCGCCAAGGTGGGGCGGCGCTTGCCCCTGATGGTGTCGGTGACGATGGAAACCACGGGCACCATGTTGGTGGGGTCGGATATCGCGGCGGTGGTGGCCATCCTGGAGCCCTTCCCCATCGATGTGCTCGGTCTGAACTGCGCCACGGGCCCGGAGCAGATGAAGGAACACATTCGCTATCTCAGCCAACACAGCCCCTTTGTGGTGAGTTGCATTCCCAACGCGGGCCTGCCGGAGAATGTGGGGGGCGTGGCCCACTACCGGCTGACGCCCCTGGAACTGAAGATGCAGCTCCTGCACTTCGTTGAAGACCTGGGGGTGCAGGTGATCGGCGGCTGCTGCGGCACCACCCCCGCCCACATCGCCGCCCTGGTGGAGCTCGGCAAAGACCTCAAACCCGCCCCCCGGCCCGTGCGGGGCGGCCAGGCCAGCGCGGATCCCGCCCAGCCCCGGCCCGCCTACCACTACGAACCCGCCGCCGCCTCCATCTATGGGGTGACGCCCTACCACCAGGACCAATCCTTCCTGATCATCGGGGAACGGCTCAACGCCAGCGGTTCGAAAAAGGTGCGGGAGCTCCTCAATGACGAGGACTGGGATGGTTTGGTGGCGGTGGCCCGGGAACAGGTGAAGGAAAACGCCCACGTGTTGGACGTGAACGTGGACTACGTCGGGCGGGATGGGGAGAAGGACATGACGGAGCTGGTGAGTCGCCTGGTGACCAACGTCAATCTTCCCTTGATGTTGGACTCCACCGAATGGCAGAAGATGGAGGCGGGCCTGAAGGTGGCGGGCGGCAAATGCATCCTCAATTCCACCAACTACGAAGACGGCGACGAACGCTTCTTCAAGGTGCTCTCCCTCGCCACAGGTTACGGAGCCGGCCTGGTGGTGGGCACGATCGATGAGGAGGGCATGGCCCGCACGGCCGAGCGGAAATTCGCCATCGCCCAACGGGCCTATCGCGATGCCCTGGAGCATGGCCTGCCCCCCCACGAGATCTTCTACGACCCCCTCGCCCTGCCCATCTCCACGGGGATCGAGGAAGACCGGGGCAATGCCCAGGCCACGATTGAGGCCATCCGCCGCATCCGCCAGACCCTGCCCCAGGTGCACATCCTGTTGGGGGTGAGCAATGTGAGCTTTGGCCTCTCGCCGGCGGCCCGCATTGTGCTCAATTCCGTGTTCCTCCACGACTGCTGCGAGGCCGGGATGGACGCGGCCATCATCAGCCCGGCGAAAATCCTGCCCCTGGCCAAGATCTCGGCGGAGCAGCAGCAGGTGTGTCGGGATCTGATCTACGACCGGCGTCGGTTTGAGGGCGAGATCTGTGTTTACGACCCCCTCACCGTGCTCACCACGATGTTCGAGGGGGTGTCCACCAAGGAGGCCCGTGCCTCCGCCTCCTCCCTGGCGGATCTACCGATCGAGGAGCGCCTCAAGCAGCACATCATTGATGGGGAACGCATCGGCCTGAATCAGGCCCTGGATGAGGCCCTGCAGGCCTATCCGCCCCTGCAGATCATCAACAGTTTCCTGCTGGATGGCATGAAGGTGGTGGGGGATCTGTTTGGTTCGGGCCAGATGCAACTGCCCTTTGTGTTGCAGAGCGCTGAAACGATGAAAGCGGCGGTGGCCCACCTCGAACCAGCGATGGAAAAGGTGGAGAGTGAAAACTCCAGCAAGGGCAAATTGTTGATCGCCACCGTCAAGGGGGATGTGCATGACATCGGCAAGAATCTGGTGGATATCATCCTCACCAATAACGGCTATCAGGTGATCAATCTGGGCATCAAGCAAACGGTGGAAGCCATTGTGGAAGCCCAGCAACAGCACCAGGCCGATTGCATTGCCATGAGTGGCCTGTTGGTGAAATCCACCGCTTTCATGAAAGACAACCTGGAAACCTTCAACCAGGTGGGCATCAGCGCGCCGGTGATTTTGGGGGGGGCGGCCCTGACGCCGCGCTTTGTTCACGGCGATTGCCGCCAGGCCTATCGGGGCCAGGTGATGTATGGCCGGGATGCCTTCGCCGATCTGCGCTTCATGGATGCCCTGATGGAGGCGAAGGCCGCCGGCCGCTGGGATGACCACCAGGGGTTCCTGGACGGTCCCCCCGAGGGGTTGCAGTGGGGCGAGGCCCCGGGCGCCGCCAGCGCCGAGCCTGCCGAGCTGGCCAGCCCGGCCGTTTCTGCCGGGCTGGAGGGCGAACCACCCTTGGCCGCTGCCGGTGCGGCCGCTTCCGCCGAGACCGCCGGGACTGAGTCCTCCGGCACTGAGGCCCCCGGGACGGGAGCTGCCGGGACGGGAACCGCCCTGACCGAGACCGCCGCGACCGAGACCATCGGGGATCCCACCCAGCGCTCCGAGGCGGTGCCCGAGGAGCCCCCCCTGCCGCCCCCCTTCTGGGGCAGCCAGGTGATCCGCGAAGACGGAATCGACCTGGAGGCCGTGATGGGCTACCTCGATCGCAATGCCCTCTTCGCCGGCCAGTGGCAGCTGCGCAAGACCCAGGAGCAAAGCCGGGAGGCCTACGAGGCCATGCTCACCGCCAAGGCGGAGCCGGTGTTGCGCCACTGGCTGCAACGCTGCCTGGAGGAGCGCCTGCTCACTCCCCGGGTGGCCTATGGCTATTTCCCCTGCGCCCGCCAGGGCAACGCCGTGTTGGTGTTTGATCCGGCGCCCCTGGCGGCCGGCGCGCCAGCCACGGAGGCCACCACCCTCCTGGGACGCTTTGAGCTGCCGCGCCAGCGGGGAGGCAATCGCTACTGCATCGCCGATTTCTACCGGGATGCGGCCGTGTCCGCCTCGGGCCAACCGCTGGCCACCGATGTGTTGCCCATGCAGGCGGTGACCATGGGAGAGGAGGCGACCCGCTTCGCCCAATCCCTGTTCAAGGCGGATCAATACAGCGATTACCTCTACTTCCATGGCCTGGCGGTTCAGATGGCCGAAGCCCTGGCGGAGTGGACCCACGCCCGCATCCGCGCCGAGCTCGGCTTTGCCGCCGAGGAGCCCACCAACCTGCGGGAGATCCTGGCCCAGCGCTATCGGGGCAGCCGCTACTCCTTCGGCTATCCGGCCTGCCCCAATGTGGCCGATTCCCGCCAGCAGCTCACCTGGCTGGGCGCCGAGCGCATTGGCCTGACCATGGACGAAAGCGATCAGTTGGAGCCGGAACAGAGCACCACGGCCCTGGTGGCCCTGCACAGCAAGGCCCGCTATTTCAGCGCCTGAGCGCCGTGGCAGGCTGGGGGGGCCTGTCCCTCCCAGCCATGGCCCTCTCCGGCCCCAACGCCATCGATGACGCCATCGCCGCGGGCATCGACCTCGACGGCTCCCCCCTGCCCGAGCCCATGGTGGCCCTCTACCGAGAGGTGATGGACAAGGAAAATGCCCGCCCCCGCAGCGGCGTCACCAAATCCATGCGCAACCGCATCGTGCGCAGCGGGGCGAAGCACTACGCCCAGGCCGACCTGGATGCCCGCCTGAAGGCCGCGGGGTGGGAGGGTTTGAAGGCCAAGGAAGTTGCCTTCTTTTATGCCGACTGAGCACCGCCGGCTCTGACTTCTCGGGCGATTGAGAAACCAGCTCAGAGCCCTCCCTCAAGTGCACCGCATCGGAGCCCTCCCTCAGGTGCAGAGGTCTTCAAGGGTTTCGATGACTTCCTGCTGGAAATCCTCCATGTCGTCGGAATCGCTCAGGTCAATGCCCTCGCCGGCGGCGTTCTGGATGAGTTCCTGGAAATGGAAGGCCCCCTCGCCATGGGCGAGAAACTCCACCGCCGAAGACTCACCGCTTTCCTTGAAGGCGTCGCAAAGGGCGAGAAAGGCCGCGTCTTCGGTGAAATCCCAGCTCATGAAGGGGGTGGTGCTAGACGACCTTTAACGCCTACCCCCCGCGACTCGTCAACCACCTGATGGATTTTGTGGGGGTCCTCCAGTCGACAGTTTTCCGGTTTCGTCACCAGACTGGTGCCCGCGCTTCGGCCAAACCCCTGTGACAGAGCGTTTCATCACCACCTCCCCTGCCCTCAACGTCTTGGGAGAACCCCTGGACATCTGCGGCTGCCAGCCCATGACCGGTTGGTTTCGGGATGGCTCCTGCCGCACCAACGCCGCCGACTTCGGCCAACACACGGTGTGTTGCGTGGTAACCGAGGGGTTTCTGGCCTACAGCCAGGCCCAGGGAAATGACCTCTCCACCCCGGCCCCCCACCACAACTTTCCAGGCCTCAAGCCGGGAGACCACTGGTGCGTGTGCGCAGAGCGCTGGTTGCAAGCCTATGAAGACGGCATGGCCCCGCCGGTGCGGCTGGCGGCCTGTGAAGCCTCCACCCTGGAGGTGATCCCAATGGAGATCCTCCAGGCCCACGGCGTCTGACGGCACCCCACCCGGTCGCTACCAGGGGATGGTCTGGCCATCCCAGGCGAGGAAGGCGCCCGAGGTTTCGGGGGTCTGACCCTCCAGCACCTCCAGGAGGTGGCCGGCGGCCCGTTCCGGCGAGAACAGGCGGTCGGCGGCCACGGAGGAACGGAAGGGGGCCGACAGGGCCGTGGCCGTGGTGCCCGGATGGAGCAGGGTGACGCAGGCCAGGGGCAAGCGCCGCCGCCATTCCAGGGCCAGGGTGCGCAGCAGCTGGTTCTGGGCCGCCTTGGCGGCCCGGTAGGCATACCAGCCCCCCAGCCGGTTGTCGCCGATGCTCCCCACCCGGGCCGAGAGGCTGGCGAAGTGGCAGGGCTCCTGCCGGGGAAGGGCCGCTTCCACGGCCTGGGCCAGGAGCAGGGGGCCCCAGGCGTTCACGGCGAAACTGCGCTGGAGGGCGGCGGCGTTCACCTGGCTGAGCCGCTTTTCCGGTTGCAGCTCCGGGCCATGCAACAGGCCCGCCGCGCAGATCACCAGCCGTAGGGGGGCCAGCTCTTGACCCACCCGTTCCGCGAAGGCCGCCAGGCTGGCCGGATCCTCCAGATCGAGGGGCAGGTCTGCCCCCTGGCGCCCGGCGGACCAGAGCCGCAGCTGGGGCGCCCGCTCGGGCAGGGCGTGCAACAGGGCGCGGCCGATCCCGCCCGCCCCCACCACCAGGCCATGGCCGCGCCAGGCGTGCCAGGGGTGGGGGGAGCGGGCGGCGGCGGCCGACACGGGCAGGGGGGTGGCTTGGCGCATGATGGCAGCAGTTCGCCTCGGGGGAAGGCACCCTGCGGATCACGCTGTTGGGGATGGGGGCCTGGGGCAGCACCCTGGCGGAGCTCTGGCAATCCCGGGGCCATGATGTCGCCACGTGGAGCCGCCGGCGGGGGGGCGATCCGGGCGAGACGCTGGCCGGGGCCGAGCTGGTGGTCTCTGCCGTGGCGATGGCGGGGATCCCAGCCCTGGCGGCCCAGCTGGCGCCGCGGTGGCCGGCGGAGGTGCCCCTGCTCAGCTGCAGCAAGGGCATCGATCCGGAGGGGCTCTGCACCGCCACCCAGCTCTGGAGCGGCCCCCTGCCGGATGTGCCCATGGCCGCCCTCAGTGGGCCCAACCTGGCGTCGGAACTGGCGAGCGGCCTGCCCGCCGCCAGCGTGATCGCCTCGATTGATCGGGCCCTGGCCCAGCGGCTCCAGGGGGAGCTGCGCACCCCCCACCTGAGGCTCTACACCAATGCGGATCCCCTGGGCACGGAGATCGCGGCGGCGCTGAAAAATGTGATGGCCATCGCCGCGGGCATCAGCGATGGCCTCGGGCTCGGGGCCAATGCCAAGGCCTCGCTGCTCTGCCGGGGCCTGGCGGAAACGGGCCTGGTGCTCAAGGCCCTCGGCGGCCATCCGAGCACCCTCTACGGCCTGGCGGGCCTGGGCGATCTGTTGGCGACGGCCAACAGCCCCCTGAGCCGCAACTACCGCTTTGGCCTGTTGCTGGCGGAGGGGGTGGGGGCGGCGGCGGCCGAGGAGCGGATCCAGGCCACGGTGGAGGGGCCGCGCACGGCCCGGGCTGCCCTGCGGCTGGCGGATCGGGACGGCTGGTCGCTGCCCATCTGCCGCCAGGTGGTGGAGCTCCTCGATGGGCGCCTGTCCGCCCCGCAGGCGGTGCAAGCGTTGATGGACCGGGAGCCCCGGCCGGAGGAGCTGCAGTGGTGACGGCCTTGCCGGCCCTGTTGGTGGAGGCCTTCAGCGAGAGCCCCCTGGGGGGCAACGGCGCCGCCGTGGTGCTCCTGACGGAGCCGGCCCCCACCGCCTGGATGCAACGGCTGGCGGGAAGCCTGAAGCAATCGGAAACGGCCTTTCTGCTCCCCCGGGCCGGGGGCTGGGCCCTGCGCTGGTTCACGCCCCGCCAGGAGGTGCCCCTCTGCGGCCACGCCACCCTGGCGGCCCTGCTGGCCCTGGGCCACTGGCGCCTGTTGCCCCAGGATGGCCGCACCACCTTCCACAGCCGCAGCGGTCCCTTGCCGGTGCGGCTCCTGGAGACGCCGGAGGGGGGTCTGGCGGGTCCTCGCGGCCAGCTGGGGCTGCCCCGGCTGGCCCTGGAGCCCTGGACCCTGCCCGAGGCCCTGGAGCGGCTCCTGCGGCAGCGGTGGGGCCTGGCTCCCGAGGCGAGCTGGCGCTCGGCCCTGGGCTATCGGGTGGTGCTCCTGCCCCCCACGGATCCCCTGGCGTCCCTGGAGGGGGTGCCGGAGGCCCTGACGGGGGAGGCGCGGCAGGGGCTGGTGTTGATGCAGGCCCTCCCCCCCGACGGCCCGAACCTGCCCCGGGTGGGCGGCGAGCCGGCCCACTACCACCTGCGGTTTTTCGCTCCGGGGCTGGGCATCGAGGAAGATCCCGTCACCGGTTCGGCCCATGCCCTGGTGGCGCCCTACTGGCTGGAGCGGCTGCGGCGGCCCCGGGTGGTGGGCTGGCAATGTTCCGACCGTCCGGGGGGGATGGGGTGTGAAGCGGGTTCTTCAGGCATGATCCGCCTGACAGGATTTGGGCATTTGTTGTGGGAGGGCAGCTTGCGGGTCGAGCCAGGGCACTGCTCCAAGCCGTTGGTGCCTGGCGACCCCCCAGCCTCCCTGGACTGGGCGCAGGCCTGCGGTCCCTAGGGGGCCAGGCCCTGCGCCATCCCTTTCTTCTGGCCACCCCCCTGGCGCTCTCCGCCGTGGGGGTGGGTTTCGCCTCCCAGTCCCTGCTCAACCCCCCCAGCCGTTCCGGTCAGCAAGATGTGCTCGATGCCCTCCTGAGCGCCCCGCCCGCCGGCGGCAGTGCCCCCGGGCTGGGCGTGGGCACGCCGAGCGCGGGGGGAGGCACCGGCCCCGGGGCGCTGCAGGCGCGCCGGATCGGGCCGGCCACCCCATCGGGCTCCGCTGGCGCGGCGGGGGCCAGCGCGGCGGAAGCCGGCGCGGCGGTGAATCTGGAGATCCGGGTGGCCCTGTTGAAACTCTCCGCCAACCCCGCCCTGGGGGCCGGCGGGCCGTGGCGGGTGTCGACCCGGGAGGGGCAGCTGCTGCGGGAGGGGGCCGCCGGCGCCCTGGGCAGCGCCGCCGACCTCCTGGGCGAGCGCAGCGAGGTGTGGGTCGAGGCGGGCGACGGCGGTGACCTGACGGCCGATGGCCGGGCCTACGGGGGACGCTTCCGCTTGCTAAGGGCGGCGGATGGCATCCAGGTGGTGAACCACCTGCCGCTGGAGAGCTACATCAGCTCCGTGGTGGGTGGCGAGATGCCCAGCCACTGGAGCCAGGAAGCGCTGCGGGCCCAGGCCGTGGCGGCCCGCTCCTATGCCATGGCCCACATGGCCCGCCCCGCCAGCGAGCACTGGCACCTCGGAGACACCACCCGCTGGCAGAACTACGAGGGCCTCCGGGGCGTGAGTGGGCCCACCCGGCAGGCCACGGCCGCCACGGCGGGGGTGATTCTCAGTTATCAGGGGGGAATCGTGGAGAGCCTCTATGCGGCCACCCAACAGATCGTGGAGGAAGCCCATGGCCACCTGGGGGCAAGCATGAGCCAAACCGGTGCCCAGGAGCTGGCCCAACAGGGCATGCGCTATCCGGAGATTCTCAACCACTACTACCGGGGAGCCTCCCTGGCCCGGCTCCAGCTCGGTGCGGGCTGAACACTATTGGGGCCAGGCCAGGGCCGTCTCCGCCCGGGCCCTGGAACTGGGCGCCCTGGTGCCCCTGGCCACCAGCGAACTGCGGCTGCCGGGATTGGAGCCGTTCCGCCTGCGGAAGTTGGAGGGGGCACCGCCGCGGCACCTGACGCGGAGTGGTCCGAAACCCAACCCCTTTCTTCCCTGGGAACCCCCCCTGGAGATCGGCCAGCTCCAGCGGAGCCACGCCCTGATCCTCAACAAATACCCGGTGCAGCCCTGCCATCTGTTGTTGATCACCCAGGGCTGGCAACCCCAGGGCGGCTGGCTGACGGAGCTGGACTGGGCAGCCGTGGCCCATGTGGCGGCCGACACCGGGGGGTTGTGGTTTTTCAACAGCGGCCCCACGGCGGGGGCCAGCCAGCCCCATCGCCACCTGCAGCTGTTGCCCCGCCAGCCGGAGGAAGCCAGCTGTCCCCTGGCGCCCCTGCTCCACGACCAGCTCCGGGAGGGCCAGCGCCAGTGGCCCTGGCACTACGCCCTCAGCGCCCGCTGGGACCCCCTGGGGGGCCAGGACCTGGGCCCCCTCTACCGGGAGCATGCGGCTCGGCTGGGGTTGGGGGATCCGGGGGGCCAGGGGGAGCCGCGCCATGCCTACAACCTGTTGTTTGACGACCACTGGTTTCTGACGGTGCGGCGGGTGAGGGAGCACTGCGCGGGGTTCAGCGTGAACGGGCTTGGCTTCGCGGGGTTTCTGCTCTGCACCGGCCGCTCCGATCTGGCCTGGTTGGCGGGCCATGGACCCTGGGCGCTGCTGGGGGAAGTGGCGGCCCGGGTGCCGGAGGCCGACGGGGCGGAACCGGACTGAAGGACGACATCAGGTGATTTCACGCTTGCCAGGCGAACGCCGCCGGGCTGAGCTGATAGGAGAGCGAGGGGCTTCCCCGGTTCACCGGTGGGGCCCCCGCGCTCGGTGCTGACGACCCTTGAACTTGCTGTCCCCATGAACACCTGCACCGGTGCCCCACCCCGTCCCCGCGCCGCCCGAACGGGGCGGACCCCCGCCCTCTCCGCCGATCTGCAACGCCGCAATGGTCTGGTGGATGCCCATCGCCACCTGGTCCCCCCCCTGGCCAGCCACTACTGGCACCGCTGCCAGGAGCCCCGCGACGACCTGATCCAGGTGGGTCTGCTCGGCCTGATCCGGGCGGCGGAGCTGTATCACCACTCCGGGCCGGTCCCGTTCTCCGCCTATGCCCGGCCCCACATCCGCGGGGCAATTCTTCACTACCTGAGGGATGACGCGGCGGCGGTGCGGCTACCCCGACGCCAGAGCGAGCGCCAAACCCGCCTGGCCCGCCTGGAGGAGCAGTGGGCCGGCCAGCCGGTCAGCCCCTCGGCCACCGCCGGGGAGCTGGGCCGTCACCTGGGGATCACCCTGGAGCAGTGGGCTTTGTTACGGCGCCACCGCCAGCTCTCCCGGCCGGCCCCCCTGGATGCGGAGCTGCTCGACCAGTTGCCCGCCCCCGAGGAGGAGGCTCAAGACGAGAGGGAGCCCAACTTGGCCCGGGTGGAAACCCTTCTGGCCGGCCTGGACCCCCGCACCCAACAGGTGCTGCGCTGGGTGGTGGTGGAGGGCTGGAGCTACCGGCGGGCCGCCGCCGCCCTGGAGGTGAGTGCCATGACGGTGCAGCGCTGCCTCCACAAGGGGTTGGCGACGCTGCGGGAGCAACTCGGCGATCCCGAGGGGTGCGGCGGCGGCGGCAGCCCTAGGGGGCGGCGGGCCGGTCGCGCTCCATCTGGCGCTCAAGGGTGGCCATCGCGGCATTCACCGCCGCCAGCTGCCGCTCCAGTCCATCGCGCCAGAAGGTGAGCATGCGGAGCTTGCGCTCTTGGTAACGCAGATGGCGGGACGGGGCGTCGTCCTCCGCAGGCCAGCAGCAACCAAGGGGTGAGAACATGGTCGAAAGGGGTGGTCCACAGGTTCTAGCGAGCCTGGCGGATCCCCCGAGACCAAATCCCTGGATTGTCCAACAGGATGGGAGCGGGTCGCCATGATGGGCTGCTCCCCAGCGACTGTTCGTCTCCCCTGCAGTGCTCGCGGCTTTCGACCCCACCTCCCCCCGCCTGCTCCCTGGCCTGGCCCTGGGCGGACTGCTCGTTCTGGGAGCCCCCGTCGCCGCCCAGACCTATGTGGCCTTGATGGAGGGTCAGCGGGCGGTGCCCCTGCGGGGGCGGTTCAACACGGTGCCGGTGTTGCACTCCAACCAGCCCGAGGAGGTGGAGGGGCCCGGGATCCTGATCAGCACGGTGCCCGGCGTGGCGGTCGCGGCGGAGAACGGGATGGCGCTGCAAATGCCCGCTTACACCTTCAATGGCGACTTTGGGCTGCACCTGCACCACAAGTATTTCCCCCCTTACCGCGCCTCGATCTCCCCATCAAGGCGTCGCACGGAGCTCACCCTGGCGGCGATTCTGGTGAATCCAAGCCTGCAGCCGGTGCGGGTGCGCTTTTCCGCCGGAGCCGTGCGCAATAGTTTCGAGGCGCCCTATCTGTCTCAACATCTGTTGGGGGTGAAACCCCTGGGGCCCCGGCCGTGGAACACGGGCCCGGGGGACGCGACGGCGGTGCAGCTGTTGCGCGGCCGCTTGGATCCGAAGTTGGACGAGGAGATCACGATTCCCTCCCGCGGTCGGATGGTGCTGTTCCGCACGGCCCTGCCAGCCCTGGGCATCGCCAATGCCCTGCTCAAGGGCCGCAGCGACGGGCCGCTGCAGATTGCCGTGGTGGCGGCCAAGGATCCCCAGAGCGATGAGGACATCTTTGCCGTGATGGACAGCGGGCGGCTGGCGCCGGGGCGGGTGTATCTGCGGCGCATCCCGGAGATCCAGGCGGGCACGATTTTTTCCCGGGTGGGCGGCGTGGCCATCGGCGACCACTACCAAGCCAGCCTCGAGCACGATCTCACCCGCCAAGGCCCCCTGCATGTGCCCCTGACAAGCACGGCGCGCACCCATTTCGGAACCGGGGAGGTGCAGGTGAACCCCTTGGCAAGCCGCATCGTGGATTCATCGCTCGACAACGTCGGCACCTACGGTGTGCGCTTCGACGTTGACCTCAACCTGCAGGGCCAGGGCACCTACGACTTGGTCATGAGCCACCCGTCCCTGCTGGGGGGGCGACCGTTCACGGCCTTTCGCGGCTCCATGGAGATCCGCACGCCGGAGGGGCTCCAGTCGGTGCATGTGGGCCTGCGCTCTGGCCAGAGTTTGTCGTTGACCCAGCTGCAGCTGCAGCCGGGCCGCCCCACCCCGGTGCGCCTGTCGCTGGTGTATCCGGCCGATTCCACCCCGGGCCATCTGTTGAGTGTGGTGCCGTCGTCCCAGCTGGCGGAGGTGCAGGAGCAGGAGCGACGCCAGGAGATGGCCCGCCTGAACCGCCGGGTGAGCCCCCTGCCCAGCGCCCCTCCCACCCTGGAGGGGGTGCCGGCGCGGCCGAACGCCGAAGGCGGGCCACGGCCGGACGCCCCACAGCCCTTCTCTCCACGGCCCGTCGCTCCACGGCCCGTCGCTCCCCCGCCCGGGGTGCCAGCGCTCGCGGAACCAGGGCAAGGGGTGCCTGACCGTGGCGTTCCAACGCCAGCCGTTCCGCCTGGCGGCGGTTCTGTCCCCGATGGTCCGGCGAGCCGTCCCCTGCCCCGGTCTCCGGGCCCGCTGGTGCCGCCGCCGGAAATCCTGCGCACCCCCCCCCTGCCCACCTGGCTGCAGCCGCCCCCCAACCTCCAATCACCGCTGCCCCAGGGCACACCCGCCAACCCCTTGGCGGACCGCTACCGGGAGGCACTGGAGGCCCAGGAGCAACTGCTGCGCCAGTGGCGCATCGATCCCTGACGGGCGATGGAGACCCCCCAGAGCGAAGGAGCCAACCCGGCCGCCCGCCGTCGCTTCACCTCGGAGCTGTCCCTGGAGATGCTGGCCAACGTTGACGCGCTGAAGAAGGAGTGGGGTCTGCGCAACCGGGGAGATGTGTTGGAGCGCCTGCTTCGAGAGGTATTCCCCAGCGCGGACGACGACCGGGGGACGCCAGGAGCGTTGCCCGCCCCTGGCGCCGCCCGCGACCTTGCCAGGGCCATGGCGGTTGGCGCCCTGGAGAACCCCGCCCTCGTGGATGGGGATGGGGAGGATGGGGCCATCAACACTGGAGCCCTCAATGACGGGGCTCTTGACGCCGGAACCCTCGACGAGGCTGACCCCGCTGGGATCCCCCTCAATGAGGAAGCTTTCGATGGGGAATCTCTCGACAAGGGCGCCCTGGATGCAGGAGCTCTCGATGAGGGAGCCCTGGATGAAGGCGCTGTTGATGAGGGAGCCCTGGATGAAGGCGCTCTGGACGAGGGAGCTCTCGATGACGGCGCCGCCCTGGTGTTGGTGGGTCAGAGCGGCTGGGCCATGGAGGGCTGGGGCGCGGCAGCGGCGGGCATCGCTCCCGGCGGCGGCGGCCCGCAGAAGGGCGGCAAGGCCAAGGGAATTGACCTGCCGGGCTTTGTGCGGCGGCGCTCCCAGCAGTTGCGCCGCAGTTTGCAGGTGGAGAGGGAGCCGGAGCCGGGGGGGATCAAGCCCTGGCCGCAGTTGTCGGAGGGGCTCTTGCGCCAGGGGTTGGACACAGTGGCCTCCCACTGGCAGAACCTCTTTGGCCAGGCGCCCAACGCGGCGGTGGTGGAGGCGGCCATGGGCTGGCTGGCCCATGACATCTGGCCCCACGCCGACCCCTGCGAGGGGCGTCTGTTCACCTGGACGGCGGCGGTGCGCCTGATGCGAGAAGTGGCCCCCGACTGGAGCGATGCCCCCCCCAGCCTGGAGCGGGTGATCGTCACGGCGGGCGTGTTGGAAGACCCGTTCAGTGCCGAAACCCTCCACCTGCGCATTCCGACCCTGGTGCACCGCTTCGTGCATCGCTTCCGGCGGCGGCAACGGGGCACCTCGTTCCAAACCCTGGAATCCACCATGACCTTGCATGGGGCCCTGCGGCAGCTGCAGCTGCCCACGGATTCCGGCCAACGGGTCACCCTCACCCAGATCCGGGAGGCCTACCGGGACATGGCCCTCAAACACCACCCCGATTCAGGAGGGTCCCTGGACGCCATGCGCCGCATCAACGAGGCCTACCACCTGCTCAAGGAGCTGTATCGGCAGCGGCCGGTGGAGGGGTGATTGGTTCCTGAGTGTCTCATATGAGAGTCAAGACTGGACTTGTATCGAGACTCAAATAAGAATCTCGGGATAGCCCTGAGGGGTTCGCTTGTGGTTGTTTGCGGGCAGTTTTGGATAACGTCGGTCAATTTCAGTTAACCAAGTCAGCTCAATCCAGCCAGTCAGCAAAGTCATCAAGTAACCAAATCATTCAAGTCAGTTAGGTCAGTACATTCATTCAATTCATTCTATTCAGTCAAGTCATTCAGGTCGGTCAAGTCATTCATTTCAGTCAAGTCATTCATTTCAGTCATTTCAGTCATTTCAGTCATTTCAGCCATTTCAGGCAGGTCAGTCAGGTCAGTCAAGTCAGTCAGGTCCATTAATTCAGGCAATGCAACCAATTCACTCAGTCAATAATTTAATCAAGTCAGCCGATTTATCAAAGTCGGCCAAGTCACTAAGTGGCGAGTCATCAAGGCACCAAGCAAGCTGGGTCGGCCGGGACAATCGATTCAACCAAGTGAATAAGTTCAAATATCTCATCAAGTCTAGCCGAGTCAACTGTAGTTGACTGAGTCAATGACGGTAACCTGAAAACACCTGCAGCGACCTGGGAATAGCAGCGAATACATCATTTACTCGACTGCGATCTGCCGCTGTTGCCTGTTCACACCTAGGAGGATACTGATGTTGAGACCGGTTGCCGCAGTCTGGCTGGGTCTTCAGCTGGCTCCAAGAATCTCCTACGTTGGGAGCGGAGATCCTTGATGAGGTCTTTTCAGAGGTGCTTTCCCAAGGATCCTGGCTTCGAGACAGATCAGAGAAGGGCACTGGTGTTTTGGTCTTTGGGAAGAGTCTTGTGGTTGCAGCCTATTGGTCGCTACAATTTTCTGGAGCCAATCCCGGATACAAGTTTCTGGGCGATAATGTGGCTGGATCCCTATACCAACGCCTTGGTTGTGATGGACTCATAGTCCAAGGCTTTGGGTTGTAATGGATTCATAGTCCAAGGCATTGGATTGTAATGGATATCGGTTGTCCATGGCTTCCGATCATTAAGGTTTCTTTGCTATTAAGGTTTCTTTGCTTCATTGAGGAGAGAGGGATTCTAGGCTGGGGTGAGAGGTGGTTTTTGGGATTCGGCTGCTCAGTAACCTCTTGCTGAAGGATCACACTGTTCTTATCTCCATCTGCAGGACATCAGATTGGCGGTAGTTCCATTCAGGAAGAGATCTGTGACATGGGAGAGGTGTTTGTCTCATGAGCTTTGGCAAACGTCTCATGCAGCAAAAGCTCGTGTTGTCGCCTTGAACCTCTATGCCTGCCCCCCGCAGAGGCTCCCAAACCCCTGGAAAACTTCTCACAAGAATTACATTAGACCCATAACAGGACCTATAATGAGTCTAAGGTAAGATAAGTGATCATCTCAGTGCGTTCGTGTGGCTTGCGATGCGCCAGGCCCATGGGAGCAGGGCCCTAGGCACAAATTTTTGACTTGAGACCGCTGATTCTCGGGCCTTGATCCTTGAGCCCTCATACCTTGGCCCGTAGCCCTGAGTCCTGAGTCCTGAGCCTTGAAACCCGAGCCCTGTGTCTTGAATCCTTAGTCTTGGTCTTGAACGCTGAGACTTGAGACCAAAGCCCTTGTCTCGCGTCAAGCCCGTGGTCGAGATGGAAGGTCGCCGGTTCCTTGAGGCGCACGGCACAGTGCCTGCTTTCTTCAGATCACCTGCCTGCTTTTGATTTCGGCCTGGATTGGTCCACGTCTGTTGCCCTGATCAGTCCGGCAAGGGTTCTGGCAGCCAGACTGCCCGCTTGGTGGGGACTGGATCTGAAGCAAGTCGGTCTCACTAGTCTTGACGTGGAATTCAGGCCATCGATTCACAGGCTCACTTGGCTCATCTGAGACTTGGTTTTGGTCTCGTAACGGGACGCATCCCAGACTTCTGATATCTAATTTTTCGTCGATTTCAGTTGCGGAGCGCCTCCCTGTGTAGGTTTCAGTTTCTACAGCCAAGGCTTGCTAAAGCCGTTGACCAGCGCCTCCTTCATCCGCAGACCGGCTTTTCTGGTCTGCTCCCGAGCCTGTCCATCCATCCCGGCAGTCGGTGATCGTGTCCAAGGAACGTGGCCAGCCATTGGCCAAAGCAGCAGAATTGCGTTCGCCACTGGGTTCTTAACGTCTGCTGATCTGCCTTTGACACAGATCAGCAAGCGGGACGGGGTTGATGAGGAAGGCCGCCTGGGGCCAACGGGGTTGAGGATGAGGTTGAGGTCTGGGTGGGATTGGGGCTGGGGCTGGGTTGGGATTGGGGCTGGGGTTTGGGTTGAGGTTTGGGTTTGAGTTGGGGTTGGGGTTGGGGTTGGGGTTTGGAGTGGAGCAGTGGCGGTGGTTTTCAAGGGTTGGCAAAGGCCAAAGGATATGTCGTCTTGACGAGTCTCAGGATGAGGCAGAACCTGTGGCTGAGCCTGGGTCAACAGCTCTTGCGCTCGAAGGAGGGGCTTCATGCGTGTGAGGGTGTTGCCACGGCGGGAGGAACCAAGAGGCTCCGGATGATTTGTCGAACAGGGGGCTGGGGCGAGAAACAAGCCTCAAAAGATGATCCAATAGTCCCAGTCAGGACCTGTTGTGGGACTCATATTTAGTCTTATGTTCGACAAGCTGGATGCAGAATTGAGTGCCTCTGCCTGGTGTCTCTACGTGTTGCACCAGCCTGGTGCCTCTACCCGTTGCCTCTACCCGTTGCCTCTGCCAAAAGCCTCTGCCTAATGCCCATGTCTGA
>JBKDSY010000126.1:0-3329 GCA_046340755.1 Cyanobacteriota bacterium | reverse complement strand
TGAATATGCACGCGGGGCTGGATGGCAGGTTTGGGTGCGGTTGCCAGGCAATCCCCCAGTCCAGTTCGCACCCCTGCCTTCCGCGCTGCCAACTCCCTCCACCTCCCAAGCCCTGCCAGCCCCCCTGCCGCCCCAGTGCCATCCCTGATCCATCCAACCTGGCCCCAGCGGAAGGGAAAAGCCCCTTCCCGGTTGCACCACGTGGGGGTCTGACCCGCGTCGGGCATTGAGTCAGCCCTCTGCCCGTCCGGCCTGTTGGTGTTGGCTTGAAGAGGTGTCGGGCCCCTGAACTTCGGGGCCCGACACCTCGCGAAGGCTCAGGTTCCCCTGATCCCCCGCCCGACCATCCGGGCCAGGCGCCCCTCCCCCGCGAAGGTCAGCTCCACCTGCCAGCAGGGCTCGGGCAGAAAGCTCAGCCGCTCCGGCCACTCCACCGCCAACACTGCTCCAAGGCCCCGGGCCTCCTCCTCTTCCTGGGCGAACAGCTCATCGGCGGAGGCGGATTCGGACAATCGGTAGAGATCCAGGTGAACGAGGGCCGTCGGCACCGGGCTGATCTCCGTTTCTCCTCTGTAATGGTGGGCCAGGGCAAAGGTGGGGCTGGTGATCGGCTCCTGGATGCCCAGCCCCTCCGCCAACCCCTGCACCAAGCAGGTTTTGCCCGCCCCCAGCTCGCCCCGCAGCAGCAGGAGCGGAGGGGGGGGGGGGAGCGCTGGGAGTGTCGCCCCGTCGGCCGGCGTTGCCTCCAGTTCCTCCTGCCAGGCCGTCAACAGCTGCGCAGCCAGTCGCCGACCCAGGGCGCGGGTGGCGTCCGCATCGGCCAGTTGGCACATCTCCATCGCGACCCCCGAGCCCAAACCTGTAGATTCTCAATCCAGCGAGCCCGAAGCCTCGGCGTCTTCGCAGATATTGCCCCCCATCTCCTAAGGAGTTTTGACATGGTTGCGACGCCCGTGGCGCCTGCCCAGGCCTTTCCCCATCTGCAGGCCACAAGTTCCTATGTGATTGCCGACATCGGTCTGGCGGAATTCGGCCGCAAGGAGTTGGCGATTGCTGAAACCGAAATGCCCGGCCTAATGGCTCTGCGGGCAAAGTATGGCGTTGAGCAACCCCTCAAAGGTGCCCGCATCGCCGGCTCCCTGCACATGACCGTGCAGACGGCTGTTTTGATTGAAACCCTGGTTGCCCTCGGCGCTGAAGTGCGCTGGGCCAGCTGCAACATTTTCTCGACTCAGGATCACGCCGCCGCCGCCATCGCCGCTGCTGGCATCCCTGTGTTTGCTTACAAGGGTGAAAATCTGGACGAATACTGGGCCTTTACCCACCGCATCCTGGAGTGGGGCGATGGTGGCACCCCCAATATGATCCTCGACGATGGCGGAGACGCCACCGGGCTGGTGATCCTTGGCAGCAAGGCGGAAAAGGATCTCTCGGTGCTTGATCATCCCGGCAGCGAAGAAGAAATTGCTCTTTTCAAGTCCATCCGGGCCAAGCTGGCGGTCGATTCCGGTTTCTATTCCCGCATCCGAGCCAACATCCAGGGTGTGACAGAAGAAACCACCACGGGTGTTGCCCGCTTGTATCAGCTGCAGAAAAGCGGCGAGCTTCCTTTCCCGGCCATTAACGTCAACGACTCGGTCACCAAGAGCAAGTTCGATAACCTCTATGGTTGCCGTGAGTCTCTGGTTGACAGTATCAAGCGTGCCACCGACGTGATGGTGGCTGGCAAGGTGGCCCTGGTGATGGGTTACGGCGATGTCGGCAAGGGATCGGCCCAGTCCCTGCGTGGTCTTGGTGCCACCGTGATGATTGCTGAGATCGATCCAATCTGTGCCCTGCAGGCTGCCATGGAGGGTTACCGCGTCGTCCGTTTGGACGATGTGGTGAAAGACGTGGACATCTTCGTCACCGCCACAGGCAACTTCCAGGTGATTCGGCACGAACACCTGATCCAGATGAAGGATCAGGCCATTGTTTGCAACATCGGCCACTTCGACAACGAAATCGATGTCGCCTCCCTGAAGCAATACACCTGGGAGAACATCAAGCCCCAGGTGGACCATGTCATTCTCCCCAGTGGCAACCGCATCCTGCTGCTCGCCGAGGGCCGCCTTGTCAATCTCGGTTGCGCCACCGGTCACCCCAGCTTTGTGATGAGCAACTCCTTCACCAACCAGGTGTTGGCTCAAATCGAGCTCTACACCAAGGGTGATCAGTATGACAAGGAGGTCTATGTGCTGCCCAAGCACCTCGATGAGATGGTGGCCCGTCTTCACCTTGACAAAATCGGTGCCAAGCTCACCGAGCTGACTCCCGAGCAGGCGGCTTACATCAATGTGCCCGTTGAAGGCCCCTACAAGCTTGAGCATTATCGCTACTGAGTTGGGCTTATAAGTCCGGCAGCAACGCCTGATCCATGAACTGAAGCTAGGATTGTAACCATCCTGGCTTCAGCTTTCTCGTGTAAACTGGGAGTCGGCAGCATTGTATGTCTTCTCGAAAGCTCACCAGGACATCTCTGTTTTCAAAAGGGGATGCTATTTTTTTCGGTAGGCGCCCTTGCTTATTGGTTGATTTATTTATTCTTGTTCATTTTGTCTTATCTTTATCCTAAATTCGGGATACTTATTCTCTCCGCTGGCTATTTTTAGGCGGGAGATAAATTTGCTCTCATAGGCCTTATTGTTGCTGTTCTAGTAGCCACCTCGAGTGTTATTTCGCATGATTCGAGACTATTTAGCTGGGCTTCCAATGGCGCACTGAAAATAATCAGCTTAATTATTTTCCTGTCTTCGACCATCGCTCTTCCGACTCATATAACATCCCCAACAACTACATTTACTGGATTTGGAACGACAGTGACATTCTTAATGGTAATCATATTGCCGGGTATGTTGTTCCTAGTCGCCAATCAGCCACTGCCTGCCTGGATCAACCGACGTTCGTAGGACGTATTTTCTATTGCAGGCGTTGGTCTTGCTTTGCTTGTTATCTTTGTGTATGTGCCTGATCTAATCCAGCCTATTTGGGGGTTACACGATATCTATCACGCCAGCTTCAATCTCAATGAAATCTTGGGGCCCATCACTGGTCGCTTTCCCTTGGTAGATTTCTTATCAATGTATTCAAACTTCTTTGAACTTCTTTATGGTGCGTTAGGAGCTTTTGGTCCCATCTCAAGTTATCCCTTAATATTTGCACCTCTCTACTTGTCAGCCGTTTCACTTTTAACGATTGGTCTGTCAGTAGCTACGATCATGATCCTGCTTCCAAAAGGCCAAAAATGGCTGGCAGTGCTGTTGATTATCCCCTTAGTTCTTGTTGGTAGC
>JBKDSY010000125.1:0-10172 GCA_046340755.1 Cyanobacteriota bacterium | reverse complement strand
GTTGCGCTCACCGTCGCCAGCCAAGGCCCCCCGTTGCACCTTCATCTTGTGGGCCGTCTGAAAGGTGCGCTGAATCACCTCCCCCACCCTGCCCATGGCTTGGGAATCGCTGGCGATGATGGAAAACGCACCCAGATCGTGCAGGATGTCTTCGGCAGCAATCGTTTCCCTGCGGATGCGTGATTCCGCAAAGGCCAAATCCACTGGACTCTTGGTATCCATGTGGTGGCAAAACATCAACATGTCGAGGTGTTACTCCAACGTGTTGCGGGTTTAGGGCCGGGTGGGATTGGTGCTGCTGGGGAGCACATTGGCCTCGCCGCAGATTCTGATGATGTCGGGCGCGTGGCCCCCTCCGGCCCCCTCGGTGTGAAAGGTGTGGATCGTGCGACCCGCAATGGCGCGGATGGTGTCTTCCACAAAACCCGCTTCGTTGAGGGTGTCGGTGTGGATGCACACCTGCACATCGAAGCGATCGGCCACCGACAGGCAGCAGTCGATGGCGGCGGGGGTGGTGCCCCAATCTTCGTGGAGCTTGAGGCCGCAGGCGCCAGCGCGAATCTGTTCCTCGATCGCCTCCGGGGTGCTGGCGTTGCCCTTGCCGTAAAACCCCAGATTCACCGGCAAGCCCTCGGCGGCCTGAAGCATCCGGGCCAGGTGGAAGGCCCCGGGGGTGCAGGTGGTGGCATTGGTGCCCGTGGCCGGCCCGGTGCCCCCGCCCAGAAGGGTGGTGACGCCGCTGGCCAGGGCGGTTTCGATTTGTTGGGGGCAGATGAAATGGATGTGGGTGTCGATGGACCCGGCGGTGACGATGTGTCCCTCGCCCGCGATGGCCTCCGTGCCCGGACCCACCACAATCGTCACCCCCTCCTGGGTGTCGGGGTTGCCCGCCTTGCCGATGGCCACGATGCGGCCATCCCGCAGACAGATGTCCGCCTTGACGATGCCCCACCAGTCGAGAATCACGGCATTGGTGATGACCGTGTCCACCGCCCCATCGGCCCGGCTGGCCTGGGCCTGACCCATGCCATCGCGAATCACCTTGCCGCCGCCGAATTTCACCTCATCGCCATACACGGTGCAGTCCCGCTCCACCTCCAGGATGAGGTCGGTGTCCGCCAGGCGCAGCCGGTCCCCGGTGGTGGGGCCATAGGTTTCGGCGTAGATGCGTCGGTCGATGCGATAAGCCATGGGGGTTCAGGGGATGGGTCCGTTGATCTGGCCGTTGAAACCAATCACCCGTCGTTGGCCGCCATAGGGCACCAGACGCACCTCCCGGGTGTCGCCCGGTTCAAAGCGAATGGCGGTGCCGGCCGGAATGTCGAGCCGTTGGCCCAGGGCGGCTTGGCGATCGAACGACAGGGCCGCGTTGGCCTCAAAGAAATGGAAATGGGAGCCCACCTGCACAGGGCGGTCGCCGGTGTTGGCCACCGAGAGGGTGGTGGTGGGGCGGCCGGCATTGAGCTCAAGGCTGCCGGGCTCGGGCAACAGTTCGCCGGGAATCAGGGAGGCCATGGCTCAGCGGATCGGGTCGTGAAGGGTGACGAGTTTGGTGCCATCGGGGAAGACGGCTTCAATCTGCACCTCCTGCACCAGTTCCGGCACCCCCGCCATCACTTGCTCGCGGCTCAACCAGGTGCTCCCTTCCTCCATAAGGGCCGCCACGGTTTTGCCATCCCTGGCCCCCTCCAACACCTGGAAGCTCAGCCAGGCCACAGCCTCGGGATGGTTGAGCCGCAGGCCCCGAAGCAAACGGCGCTCCGCCAGCAGGGCGGCGGTGACGATCAGGAGTTTGTCCTTTTCCTGGGGGGTCAGGTGCATGGGTCCGGTTGGTTCGGCGGCAAGGGGTCAAGAGAGTCTCACTGTCGCAGCGGGACGGGGGCCTCCGGGTTCAATGCGGACGAATCGTGGCCGTTCGTCAGGGGGCCATCCCCGCTCTCCAGGGGCTCCTCCTGGAAGGGCCAGACCCGGGGCAGGGTCGGAGGTGGCAACTGGCGCACCACCCGCACGGCCTGCCAAAGCCGGGTGAACCACCAGCGGGCCGCCGTGGTGGAGGATCCCCGGTAGCGGGCCACCAGCCCCCGATCCAACGCGCCACAGCCCATCTCCCCCGCCAGACCCTGCCGCGCCTGGCGGCACTGATGGAGCAACGCCGCCAGGGTGTCGCCCTCCAACCGGTCGGCCCCCACCCAAACAAACGACCCGAACACCGCCTCTCCCCCCATCCCATGGGGATCGGCGAGGGCCGCTCCGGCCAGCTCCAACCGGTCCACAAGCTCCCACCGCTCCGGATCTCCGCCCTCCAGCCGTCGCGTGATCTCCAGCGAAGATCGCCAGCGTCCCGCCTCCAGGCCCTCCCCGGCGGCGGTGCGCCCCAACCGCACCACCTCGGCCCCCAACCAACTGGCCCCGGGCGCCAACACCACCCGGGTGTGCTGGGTGTAAAGCCCGTTGGCGTAAAGCACCAACTCCTGGGGAAACCATTCCAAATCGGCGCCGCTCTCCAAGGTGGCGTTGAGGGTCTGGCAGGCCCACTCCCCCTGGGGAGCCCTGCGGGATCGCCCGATGGAGCCATAGATCTTCTGGGCCGCCACGCTCGTGATCAGGGCCTGGCTGCCCTCCCCCAGGCGCAGGTCCAGGGTCAACCGGTCCCCTCCCACCAGGCCACCGGCGGTGTGGAGAAGGGGAAGCTCGCAGCGCCCGTCGGCCTGGGGGGTGGACCGCATGAGCTTGAGGGGGGCGCAGGCCCCGCCTTGCACGGTGGTGCGCCCTCGGGATCGCTGAAAGTGAAGGCTCGCCCGGCCGTGCCAGGGGCCGGGCGCCAAGGCATCCCCTGGTGACACCGCATCGGCGGGGGGCCGGGCTCCAGGCACACTGAAACGGCTGATGGGAGCAGTGTGCCCCATGACTGACGCGTCGCCAACGCCCCTGGTGCTGAGCCACCGGCTGGGACTGGGCCCGCCAGGCCGGGTCCCCGACAACGGTCTGGAGCTCCAGCTCACCGCCGAGGAGCGCACCCGCCTGCGGGGCCACCGCCGCAGCCGCTGTGGCCTCGACCTGCTGCTCCAGCTGCCCCGCGGGGAGGCCCTGCGCCCCGGAGAGTGGCTGGCCGGGGAGGACGGCCAGCCCCGGGTGCGGGTGGAGCCCGCCCTGGAGCCCCTCCTGCGGGTGCGCTCCAGGGAGCCTCTGGCCTTGCTGCGGGCCGCGTATCACCTGGGCAACCGCCATGTGGCCCTGGAGCTCCGGGAGGGGGAATTGCGCCTGCTGGCCGACCCGGTGTTGGAGGACCTCCTGCGGCAGCAGGGGTTGGAGGTGCTCCCCTGCCTGGAGCCCTTCCTGCCCGACACCGGCGCCTACGGCCTCGGGTCGGCCCACCACCATCCCGGGGCCCGCCCCCCCCACGGCGAGACGGCTGAATGACGGCGTCGCCCGAGGCCCTGCGGAGGCTCCACCTCTTCCAGCTCGTGTCCCCGGCCCTGCCCGTGGGGGCCTTCAGCTATTCCGAGGGGCTGGAGTCGCTCGTGCAACGGGGCCAGCTGCCCACGGGCGCGGCCGTGGAGCGCTGGCTCCGGGCTGAGCTGGCTCGGGGCACCCTGACCCTGGAGGCGGCGGCCCTGCCCGGCCTGATGGGGGCGCTGGCCTCCTGGCGGGAGGGGGCCGGGGAGGGGAGCTGGTCGGCGCGACGGGAGGTGATCGCCCGGGATGGCTGGCTCCTCGCCCTGCGCGACGCCCAAGAGACCCGGGCCCAACACCGGCAGATGGGCGGATCCCTGTTGACCCTGCTCCGCGACCTGGGCTCGCCCCTCCCCCCCAGCCCGCCGGGCAGTGCCACGCCGCCCCTGGCCTGGACCGCGGCCTGGGCCTGGGCCCTGGTGGCCCTGACGGTGCCGGTGCAGGCCGGAGTGGAGGCCTATCTCCATGGCTGGGTGGCCACCCAGCTCAGCGCCGCTGTGCGCCTGGTGCCCCTGGGCCCCACCGACGCCCAACGAATTCAGCTGCGCCTGGCACCGGCCATCGCGGAGCGGGCTGAATCCCTGGCCCACGCCAGCCCAGACGAGCTTTGGTGTGGAGGCGTGGGGGCCGCCCTGGCCCAGCTCAACCATGGGGAGCTCTACTCGCGCCTGTTCCGCAGCTGAGGGATCAGACAACCCAAGGGCTTCCGGCCAAGCCAGAATGGACGTCGCTGGATGGGTACGGGAATGGCGGCGAGCCGCCTGCGTGTGGGTGTGGCGGGTCCGGTGGGCTCCGGCAAGACGGCCCTGGTGGAAGCCCTTTGCCGCCGACTGCGGGATCGGCTGGAGATCGCGGTGGTCACCAACGACATCTACACCCAGGAGGATGCCCAGTTCCTCACCCGAGCCGGCGCGTTGGAGCCGGCTCGGATCCGTGGCGTGGAGACCGGTGGCTGCCCCCACACCGCCATCCGGGAAGACTGCTCCATCAACCGGGCGGCGGTGGCCGAGCTGGAGGAGGCCTTCCCGGGGCTGGATCTGGTGCTCGTGGAAAGCGGTGGCGACAACCTGGCCGCCAGCTTCAGCCCGGAACTGGTTGACCTGTGCATCTACGTGATCGACGTGGCGGCAGGCGACAAGATTCCCCGCAAAGGGGGGCCGGGCATCACCCGTAGTGACCTGCTCGTGATCAACAAAACCGATCTGGCCCCGCTGGTGGGGGCGTCGCTGGAGGTGATGGAACGGGACACGGAGCGGATGCGCCCAGGCAGGCCCTGGTGTTTCACCGATCTGCGGCACGGACAGGGGATTGAGCAGGTGGAAGAGTTTCTGCTGCGGCAACTGCCCCCCACGGAACATGGGGTGTCGGAATAAATCTCTTTTTTCCTTGACAAGCCGACACAACTCGTCTGCAAATCCACAGAAAACGGCGGCAGATCTTGAAAACGTCGCGGTTGATACCAGAGTTTGCGAGCGCCTGTCGATATTTTTCCCGTTGATCCCCAATTCTGGGATTTTGTGCGATGTCCCTCAGGGGCGTCTTCACCATCTCTTTGGAGCCTTTTCATGAAGCCTCTGGCACAGCACTTCTCCACACGACGGTGGATCAGTGGTGTTTCCGCACTCAGTCTGACGCTCTCACTCGCCGCCTGTGGAGGCGGGGGCGGTGGTGGTCAATTTGACGGCGAAGTAAAAGTTGGAATTCTCCACTCCCTGAGTGGAACCATGGCCATCTCGGAAACCACCCTCAAAGAGGTTGAAGAGATGGCCATCAAGGAAATCAATGATGCCGGTGGCCTCAAGGTGGGTGGCAAGAGTTACAAAATCACTGCCATCTCCGAAGACGGGGCCTCCGATTGGCCCACCTTTGCCGAGAAAGCGCAGAAGCTGATTGAGTCCGACAAGGTGGCTGTCGTCTTTGGCGGCTGGACATCGGCCAGCCGCAAGGCGATGCTGCCCGTTTTTGAGGCCAAGAACCACATTCTCTTCTACCCGATTCAGTATGAGGGTCAGGAGTGTTCACGGAACATCTTCTACACCGGCGCCGTTCCAAACCAGCAAGCCGAGCCCGCCGTTGACTGGCTTCTCAAAGAGTTTGGGCCAAAGTTTGGGAAGAAGGTTTACCTCGTTGGTTCCGACTACGTCTATCCACGCACGGCCAACACCATCATCAAGGAACAGATGAAGGCCCGCGGCGGAGAAACCGTTGGGGAGGACTACATCCCACTTGGCAACACGGAAGTGGCGCCGATCATCGCCAAGATCAAGAAGGTGTATCCCGATGGCGGCATCATCATCAACACCCTGAATGGTGACTCCAACGTTGCCCTCTTCAAGCAGTTCAAGGCCGCAGGGATTGATCCCAAGAAATATCCGATCATGTCCTTCTCGATCGCTGAGGAGGAGATCCGTCAGATCGGTCCTGAATACACCAACGGCACCTACGCCGCTTGGAACTTCTTCATGAGCCTGGATACACCTGCATCCAAGAAGTTCACGGAAGACTTCCAGGCCATGTACGGAAAGGATCGGGTCACCGGCGACCCGGCCGAATCCGCCTACAACATGGTTTATCTCTGGAAGAACGCCGTTGAGAAAGCAGGCACATTTGAGGATCTCGATAAAGTTCGTTCCAACATGATTGGAATTACCTTTGCCGCTCCCCAAGGGGAAATCAAAATGTTCCCCAACCACCACACCTCTGAGCGTGTGCTGATCGGGGAGGCCGAACCCTCCGGCCAGTTCAAGATCCTCTCCGACTCCAAAACCGCCGTTCCCCCGATTCCCTGGAACCAGTTCGTTCCCGAGACCAAGGGCTTCACCTGCGATTGGACCCTGGATCGGCCAGACGCAGGCAAGTTCAAGATGTGATTTAACGGGGTGGCTTCATCAAGAAGCCACCCTTTTCTTGCGCCAAAGTCGAGGATAGAACCGCTTGTATTCCTTAACCACCTGATGAGATCTTAATTAATGGAGCTTTTCTTCTCACAGCTCCTCGATGGCCTCAGCATTGGCTCTGTTTTGCTGTTAGCGGCCACGGGCTTGGCCATCGTGTTTGGCTTGATGGGCGTCATCAACCTGGCCCATGGGGAATTTTTGATGCTCGGGGCCTACGTGACGTTCGTCGTCCAAAGCATCTTCAAGCCGATGGGAGGGATTCTGTTTGAGCTGTATTTTCCAATTGCCTTGGTGGCGTCCTTTCTCGTCACTGCCTTGGTGGGGGCCCTCCTGGAGCGAACCCTGATTCGCAAACTCTATGGGCGCCCGTTGGAAACCCTTTTGGCCACCTGGGGGGTGAGTCTCCTCCTGATCCAATTGGTGCGCAGTGTCTCCACCGCAATGCTGATCGGAATTCTTGCCGCCATTGCCCTCGGTTGGCTTTCGGCCAGACTTCTCGGCAGCCGTTTTATTGATCGGCCCTTTTTGCCCTACATCAGTGGCCTGAGTTGGATTGGCACCTCCTTGATCGGCATTGCCATCGCCAGCTGGTTGTCGGCCATCCGTCCCCTCTCCAACGCTTGGTTTGGGCCGCGAAATATTGATGTCACGGCACCGAAATGGTTGCAGGGCAGCTGGGGAAAAATCGCCGGCATTGAATTGCCAGGTATCCGTATTTTTATCATCCTGCTGTCCGCCGTTCTCCTGATCGCAACGTTTTGGTTCCTGAGCAAGAGCGTCTGGGGCCTGCGGATGAGAGCGGTCACCCAGAATCGTCAGATGAGCAATTGCCTAGGAATTCCAACCGACCGGGTGGATAGCATCACGTTTGCCCTCGGTTCGGGATTGGCGGGTGTTGCTGGTGCGGCCATCACCCTTCTGGGATCCGTGGGGCCCAACCTGGGAGCGGCCTACATCGTCTCGTGCTTCATGGTGATTGTTTTAGGTGGTGTGGGCAATTTGTTGGGCACGGTGTTGGCATCGTTCCTGCTGGGTGTCATTCAATCGGTGATTGGGTCGGGTTCATTGCTAATCGTTTTTCCCAATCTTCCAGCCTCTGTCAAAGGTTTCGTTGAATTTTTTGCCACAACAAGCATGTCGTTGGTGCTTGTCTTCATCTTCATTATCGCCTTTCTGCAATTCAGGCCCAATGGCATGTTTCCACAAAAGGGTCGGTCTGTTGAAAATTGAGCTGAATTTACTGAGTTTTATTCCGCCCCTATCCCCCACTACCTCATTCCCGAGTTACAGCCTTGAAACTACTCCGATCACTCCTTCCCTGGATACTTCTGGCTGTTGCCCTCTTTATTCTGCCGCTCATACTGGACGACTTTCGCCTGAACTTGTTTGGCCGTTACTTTGCACTGGCCATCACGGCTCTGGCAATTGATCTGATTTGGGGTTATACGGGATTGCTCAGCCTGGGGCAGGGCATCTTCTTTGCACTTGGCGGTTACGCTGTTGCCATGTATTTGATGCTCAACACAAAGAGCGAAGCGGGCGGCAATGGCATTCCCAAGTTTTTTGAGAATTATGGTGTAGCTGACTTACCTTTCTTTTGGCAACCCTTTTGGTCCCCCACCTTCACACTGATCGCCCTCTGGCTTGTGCCAGCGATCATTGCAGGCTTGGTGGGTTATCTCATTTTCCGCAATCGCATCAAGGGCGTTTACTTCTCCATCATTACGCAAGCGGCCTTGATGGTGTTTTACCACTTTTTCAATGGTCAACAGAAACTCATCAATGGCACCAATGGATTGAAAACTAGCACCACTGAATTGTTTGGCCAATTGGTTGGTTCATCAAACATCCAAGAATGGCTCTATCGATTGACAGTGGTTCTTCTGCCCATCGCTTTTTTGATCTGCCGCTATTTCACCAGCGGCAGGTTTGGGGATGCCTTGATTGCCATTCGTGATGACGAGCTTCGACTTCGTTTCACGGGTTACAACCCGGTACCATTCAAAACCATCGTCTTCATTGTGGCCGGAGCCCTCTGCGGGGTTTCCGGTGCTCTTTACACCGTGCAATCAGGGATTGTCTCTCCACAGTTCATGACCATTTCCATGTCGATTGAGATGGTGATTTGGGTTGCCGTTGGTGGTCGGGGGACTCTGGTTGGACCGATCATCGGGGCCGTGTTGGTGAACTATCTCCGCAGCTTGGTGAGTGAAGCCCTTCCTGAGATGTGGTTGTTCGTTCAGGGTGCTCTCTTTATCTTCGTGGTTGTTTTGATGCCTGACGGCATTTACGGATGGTTCAAGAATGGTGGCTTTGCCAGATTACTGGCGGCATTTGGTATCGCCCCACAGGCGGCGACCTATCCCCAACTGGATCAGGATCCTGCCCTACTGGAGGATGTCTCCTCGCCGACCAGTGGCCAACATTGAGTTCGTTTCTTACACATTCACCCCCCATCTGCCATGGTCGCTGCTCCCCTACTTGAGATGACTGACGTCAGCGTCAGCTTTGATGGCTTTTACGCTCTGACAGACCTGTCCATTCGCCTGATGCCGGGTGAATTGCGATCCATCATCGGGCCCAACGGGGCTGGCAAGACGACCTTCCTGGATGTCATCACTGGAAAGATCAAGCCCACCAAGGGATCTGTGTTGTTCCAGGGGCAGAACCTGAGGGGGTTGACGGAGCAAAAGATTTCTCGCCTTGGCATTGGCCGAAAGTTTCAAACACCGCGGGTGTTTGACAATCTGAGCGTGGTTCACAACCTGGAACTGGCGGCTGCTCCCCTCAAAAACCCCCTCGGGCTGTTGAACAGCAAGCTACCTGCTGCCATCAAGGATGAGGTGCATCGCCTGCTCAGCTATGTGGGGCTGGCCCCCTACGCCCGTTCCCAAGCAGGCTCCCTCTCCCATGGACAAAAGCAATGGTTGGCCATTGCGATGGTGGTGGCCCAATCCCCCCAACTTCTGCTGCTGGACGAACCGGTGGCCGGGCTCACCGACGAGGAAACCAGCCGCACCGCAGAGTTGATCAAGTCGCTGGCTGGTGAACATACTGTGGTGGTGATCGAACACGACATGGAATTCATTCGTGATCTGAATGCACCCGTGACGGTGTTGCATCAGGGCACCGTTCTGACAGAGGGCTTGCTGGAAACTGTCAAAAACGACCCCAAGGTGATTGAAGTTTATCTCGGACAATCTCAAGATTAATTTTCACAGTCCTTACCTGACAAACGATTTCTGCCATGACAGTTGCCTCCCATGCCGCGGTTCCAACAATGAACAAGAATGTTCTCACGGTTTCAGGATTGAATGTTTATTACGGCGAGAGCCACATCTTGCGCAATGTAGATCTTCATATTCTTGAGGGGGAGATGGTTTGCTTGATTGGTCGCAACGGGGTTGGAAAAACAACCTTTCTCAAAACCATCATTGGTTTGTTACAGCAAAAGAGCGGCACCGTGGAGTTTGAGGGCACCCCGCTTCAGCTTCAACCGCCCTATCAGCGAGCGCGATCTGGCATTGGGTACGTCTCCCAGGGGCGCGACATCATTCCCCAACTCACCGTGAAAGAAAATCTCCTACTTGGCATGGAGGCCTTACCTGGAGGAATCGGGAAGAATCGGCACATCAATCCCATCGTTTTCGATTTGTTTCCAATTCTGGAGAAGTTTTTAAACCGCAAGGGGGGTGACCTTTCAGGTGGCCAACAGCAACAACTTGCCATTGCCCGCGCCCTGCTCGGGGAACCGAGATTGTTGCTGCTCGATGAACCAACAGAAGGGATTCAGCCCTCCATCATTTTGGACATCGAGCGCGC
>JBKDSY010000124.1:0-9366 GCA_046340755.1 Cyanobacteriota bacterium | reverse complement strand
CCTCAATCCGGGTGATTTCGTGCAAAAGCTCATTCAAGTAATCGACTGCCTTTTGATCTGCGACCCCGCCCAAAGCAAACGCTATATTTGCACGGGTCTGATCTGCTATTTCTGGAGATTTTGCCAGATTAAATAATGCTTCACGAATAATCGGCATCTTACATAATCCCAGCATGTAAATAACGCGTCTTTTAAATCCTTCAGGCTCATCGTCTTTAAAGATCCACTCGAATGGTTCTTGTCCAAGTGGAAGAGTGCCCCCCAATGCGCCCTCTGGTCGTGAAGATTTTATTGAAACAAGATCTAACAAGAACGAATGTACTTCCGGTGATAAGATATCTGATATTGATGCGGTGTGCTTAGTGCGTAGCATCATTAGAATACCCATAAAGCTCATACAGCTTTCCTTGAGAAAAATAGCTTTCGGAAATACCTCACGAAATCTGTTGCACATTGCATCTGATAGAAAGGGATCAACTATTAACACTCGTAATCCAGGATTTATGTCGCGAACCCTAAGTAGCAAATCCCTGGCGGACCGATCTTCTCTAGGCAGGGAATAGCCTATAATCACTAGGTTTTGTGCAGCTATTAACTCTTGCTCTGCGATAGTCCAAAGCGGAGCTAAGAACCTCCAAACAGCGAAGCTCTTGTCCGAGGCTGGCGGAACAAAAAGGAGGTCCTGGTCGGTATTGTCTTCGCAGTGAGGGCAGGTATCTGCCAAATTCAGATCGCAACCTGGGAATGGAGGACTATAGATTAGATTTGAACAATTCTGACAGTATCTTAAACAGGTTGAGCCGTGGACCTTCAAAATTTTAATTGGCCCTTGTGTTGGCAGCTTGCTAGGGAGATATCCTGATCCATAGTCAATATATTCTTCCACATCATAGCGGCTCTTGCAGGAATCAGAATCAATACCTAGATTATATATAGGCTCTAAAGGGCATCCCCCCCTGTTTCTTTGTAATCGCATACATTTATGAATCCAAAGATTTCCTCAATTAAGGTATCATAATTAAAGGAAATAATGCTCGAGTCGCTCGCCCCAATGTGGCAAGCAAAGGCTTCTAAATAAGGAAGCGTAGGAACATCACGAAGGTAGTCAGTAATCATATCTAACGTCCTCATGATAAACATGTTGAGCTTTCTCGTGTTAGCAGAGTCACCACTATCGAGAAAAGAAGACATTAGTCTGTTTAGATCATTATCTAGACTTGACCACTTCTCTACCTCAGGCATCATGACAGTTGCCTGTATCTGACTATAATTCCTAAGTTCTTCTCGTATCAGCCTATGAACATAGAAAGAAGGGTCAAGGAAATCAGAGACTACTGGATAGCCAGCTTGCTTAGAAAACCCTGCGCCGAGCATCCAAACAGTTTTCATAAGCCCCTCTTATGCCCGAAGTCTTTCTGCTCCAACGCTCCACTCCTTGAATGAAGTTTCACTTTAGCGGGCTACGGCTGTCGGCTCAGGCCTGCCTCAAATGTAGTTCCAAACCAAATAACTCACTTTATTCTATGCCCCCATCAAGCCTCGTGCTTATATGGCCTTCGCGCCAGATGTATCATTAAGACAAGGAATCTATAGATCTTACCAAGATATTTCTGTACACGATGGGCATTTCATCTCTTCTATGCCCCAAGCACTATTTTACGTTCATATGGGCTCCTTCTCAAGCCTTCGAACGCTGCCCCTGAGTGGCAGGCTAGGAGCACAGGGCGGCATAGCAGAGAGTTTGTGGTGGCCTGTCCACTCGAGGGGCCTGTTCGAAGTGTCGTCTCTCGGCAAGGGTCTACCGCAGGCCATCACCATAAGAAGAGGGCAGATGCCCGGGTCGGAACTCAGAACCCGCCGACCAACATCAGGCGAAAGCCCTGCCCCTGAAATCCGTAGTCATTGTTGAACAGGGAGTGAGCATAGGAGAGACGAAGCTGGGTGGCGGCGGAGAGGTTGTAGGCCGCTGTGCCGCCGAGGTTGAAGCTCATGCGGGTGTTCTGATCATCAATGCCGTTGGTGAACGTTTTGGCTCCATAGAAATAGGCTGCGTCGGCGGAGACCCAAAGCCTGCTATTCAGGTTACGCGTGATGTGTGCCTCGACTTGGTAGAGCGGATCCTGTGTCTGTTTGTCGGCACCGAAGGGTTCATTGTTAGTGGTCGCGAATGTCACCGCTGGCATCACTTCAAATGTCGTGAGGCTGGGATCCAAGAAAGATGTGCCCAGGGAGTAGCTCATCGGTAGCGCAGCACGAAACATCCAGCGATTAGTCCCGAGATTGAAGATGTTGATCTGGTCGTATTCCCCTGTCGGGGCCACAGCGGTGGCAACAGCTGAAAGTGAAAAACCAGGTTTGTAGGCGATGTATTGATCGTCGGGAAGAGCTGGCATCCCGACCAGACCAACCATCGCACCAAAGGCGGTGTCCCCAAACCCACTGCTTGTGTTCGCGAACGTTTGCTGCCCGATTTTGACGCGACCACTCACATACCCGGCTGGCTGGGCCAAAAAGAGGGAACCAAAATTGCCAAACACCTTGAGAGGGTGAGCGTATTGAGGCACCGAGAGATAAGTTGTGACGTTGCTGTTGAGGAGAACAAGATCCTCGTCTGGAGATTGATTAGCCTGAATCGCGTAATTGGTGAGAATTAACCCATGCATTCCCTCGGGTGAGAGCATATAACCACGAGGCCCATCCTGCTGAGCAGTAGCGATAGTGGGAAACAGGATCATAATGAATGCCGCCGAGCGGGAGAACGCAAGGCCAAGGCTCATGGTTTTTTGCGTCATGGCTGGTTCAGTTTGATCTGGATCGTGCCGAGGGTGCCGTTGAACCTCGCCGGTACGTCGTAGGAGAGGTCGACTGGTGTTCCGGTGTCCTCGCCGAAGTCAAGGGTTTCTTCCGTAGAAAAACGAAATGGTGTGGTCTTGAGCACGCGCACTGAGGCCACCTTGGCTCCATCCACAAGGAGATTGGCGGTACCGCTTTTGCCGAGGCCGCCACCGTCATAGACGAAGTCCATCGCGACGGAATGTTTGCCGGCAGGAAGAGCCTTAGGACTGACTGCACGGTAGTTCGAGCCATCGGCAAAGGTGTAGCTGAACACTGGCTTGCCGTTCTCGAAGTACAGAGCCCAGCCACCAAATAGCCCGCCTTGCGTGGCGATCACGCCTGATTCTCCGCCCTTGAGGTTGACATCTGTGCTGAGGGTCCAGGACCTGTTCTTGATGTTGGGCGAGGCGCCCTCTGGGATCCGCTTCATGCCGGCGGGGTAGTTGAACAATTGACGGTCGCCGGTCAGACTGGGGCGAATGCCTTCACCGAAACGTTCCGCCGCTGAGGTCTGGATTGGCAGCACATTGAACTTCTTGGCTTCATCGAAGAAGCGCTGCTGCATATCGCGAAGCTTGGCGGGATTTTGTTGGGCCAGGTCATCGGCCTGGGAAAAGTCCCGATCTATGTTGTAGAGCTCCCACTTTGTCGTTCTTACGTCCACGCTGGTGCCAACGCCACTCCAGGGAAGGCGAAAGGGTGCGGTTGAGGCGAACCAGCCATCGTGATAGATGCCGGAATTGCCAAAGATCTCGAAATACTGGGTTGTTCGGCGGCCCGCGACTTTGGGGCTGGCGAATGTGTAGACCATGCTGATCCCTTCGATGGGCCGCTGCCTGAAGCCATTCACGGAAACGGGCTGGGGCAGTTTGGCGGCTTCGAGGATTGTCGGAGCAATATCAATCACGTGGGAGAACTGGGGCCTGATCTCACCCTTAGCCCGGATGCCGTTGGGCCAAGAGATCACCATGCCATTACGGGTGCCGCCAAAATGGCTGGCCACTTGCTTGGTCCACTTGAAGGGGGTGTTCATGGCCCAGCCCCAGGGAACGGGGTAGAGATTGGACGACTTCCATGTGCCGAAATCGGGGAGGCGGCTTTCGATGTAGTCGAGACTTTCTTGGCTTTGGCTGACGATGTTCATGTCGTTGAACGTGCCCTGAAGGGAGCCTTCGCCACTCCCTCCGTTGTCGCCAACGATGTAGATCACCAAGGTATTGCTTGTTTCGCCCATGGCGTCGATGGACTGGAGCACGCGACCGATGTTGTAATCAGCCTGGGCCAAATGGGCGGCGGCAAGCTCCATCATCGCCGCATACACCTTCTGTTGGCGTGGGGTGGCGGAATCCCAGCTGGGGATCTCTTTGGGCCGAGGGGTGAGCATGGTGTTGGCTGGGATAATGCCCATAGCCTTTTGACGGGCGAAGGTTTCTTCCCGCACCTTGTCCCAGCCTTGGTTGAACTGGCCCTTGAATCTGGCAATCCACTCGGGCCTGGCCTGCTGCGGTGCATGCATCGCGGCGGTGGCGTAGTAGAGGAAGAAGGGCTTATCTGGCGCCATGGTCTTTTGCATCTTGATCCAGCTGATGGCCTGATCAGCGAGATCAAAATCAAGATTGTAAGAGGGGTTGCCGAGGTAAGGCTCGATGGGTGTGGTGCCATCAAACAGGGCGGGCCTCCAGTTGTTGGCGACGCCACCGATGAAGCCGTAGAACTTTTCAAAGCCCAAGCCAGTGGGCCAGCGGTCAAAGGGGCCGGCCTGGCTGGATTCCCAGTCGCCGACGTTGTGGTTTTTTCCGAACCAGGCGGTGTTGTAGCCGTTGAGCCGCAGGATCTGGCCGATGGTGGCCGTGTCACCACCCAAGAGGGTGTCGTAGCCAGGGAATCCGGTGGCCATCTCGGTGACGGCCCCGGTATGGGCCGAGTGGTGATTGCGACCGGAGATCAGTGCTGCACGAGTGGGACTGCAGACGGCGGTGGTGTGGAAGCGGTTGTAGCGGAGGCCGCTGCGTGCCAATTGATCCAGGGACGGGGTGGGGATGGGCCCACCGAATGTGCTGCTGGCGCCGAAACCCACATCATCCAGAAGGACGAGCACCACGTTGGGCGCACCGGCTGGAGCGGTGACTGGTTGTGGAAAGGCGGGAGTGGATTCCTTGCTGGTGAAGCCAATCGTGCCTTCAAACGGTGGGGTTGGAATCGGCAGGACAGTGCGATCTACAGGCAACGGTGCCGCCGCGGCGATTCCCGCCTTGGCCAATAAGAAAACAGCGACCCACGCAGCCCTACGGCAACACTTCTTCAACTTAAGGGCCATGGAGTGCTCCATCCGATTGCCAATCCTATTGCAAACAGATCTAGGGATGGCACCAGAGAAACTTTCCCCAGATGGCGCCTTGCCGTAATGCTCGGCAACAAAGGCCTTGATCCTTCGAACGCCGGCTTCACCTGCGGCCGAAGGCCGTCAGGTGCAAGCAATGGTTAGGCCTTTTTTGTATCATGTTATGGCACCTTTTTGGGTATATAGCCCATGAGTGCCCGCAGTCTACCGCCCACGCCGCCCCGAAAAAACGCCCCTCTACGGGATGCTCCGCGATCACGTAGACGAGCTACGCCAGTGCTATGACGAAACCTATGGCCACAAATTCGGCCTCTGGCGGGCGGAACTAGACCGGGAGATCGAGAAATACCTCAAGTGCGGGATACCGCGGTTCGGCTTCGCGCGGGTTAAATGCAAAAACCCCGCCTGCGGCGCCGTTTTTGCCCTTGCGTTCTCTTGCAAGGCCGGCCTTTGCCCGTCCTGTAGGCAGAAACGCATGCTGGAGACCGAGATGTGGATTGTGGACCACATCCTGAAAGAGGTCCCACACCGACACTTCGTTTTCACCATCCCGAAACTGCTAAGGCCCGGGTTCATGCGAAACCGCGAGGCCCTGACAGACCTCTCCCGCATCGCCTGGGAGTGCACCTTGACGTTCTACCAGGAAGGCCTTAGTGAGATATTTCCCCTGGGCGAAGGCACGCCGGCTGCAGCCCAGGGTATCGAGACCTCCGGCGAATACTTGGCACCAAATCCTCATGTGCATGTGCTCGCCGCAGACGGGCTATTCTCCGCCTGCGGAAAATTTTACCAGCTTCCTAGATGCGACGAGGGCTCCCGGATATACCTGCTCTCGCTGTGGAAGAAGGCCGTCTCGGCCTTCGCCATGGAGAAAGGATTCATCACGCCAGAGATGATGGGTAAGATACTAAATTGGCAGCACACTGGTTTCTCAGTGTTTGCCGAGCGCCGGGTCGATTTCAAGTGGTCGGACGAGGAGAGCGTCAAGCAAATGCGGCACCTCGCCCGTTACATCGCCAAGCCGCCATTCGCCCTGGAAAACATAACTTGGAAGGAAGGGGCGGATAAGGTCATTTACCGGGGCGAGCGCGTCACCAGTTACCACCCGCAGAATTTCGAGACCTTCGATGTGCTGGACTTCCTGGCCGCGATAGTTGGCCACATTCCCCTTCATCGTCAGAAATACGTTTTATATTATGGGCACCTCTAAAAACTCTGATTTTTCGATGATTTCGTTCCTCGCCACGAGGAGCTGGGCAAAATCAATTAGATTCTCTTTGGATTTGAACATTTTTACTACTTCTAATGGTTCGTTTTCTCATTCAATTCCTCTCGTTTAACTAAAAGTACACACCTGCCCCTATGTGACAAGTCGCAGTCGAATGATTTGCTCAGCTCGAAATAAATTGTAAACTAAGTTCATCATTCCGATTCCAAACTTAGCTCGACCCATGCCGATCGAACGCAGGGTTGATCCGCCGAGGCTATTTTCAATGAATCCAAATACATGTTCTACACGGGCACGAATTTTCGATTTAATTCGATTTGCTTTCATTTGCGTTTTAGTCAGGGGCTTCCCACGATAACCCTTCTCATTGACCTGGCCCTTAATTTCTAAATCTTCCATTATTGCAGCTATTGGATTTCCAACATAAGCGCTGTCGGCATAACAGGGCTTGCCACTATCATTTTCGTCTAGGAGATTTCCAATTTCCTGCGAATCGTGGACGCTCGCATCGGTGACCGAATATTCGGTTATGAGCTTACTTCCAGCATCTACCTTAACGTGATCTTTATATCCGTAATAGGCAACATCGTTCTTTTTCGTCCACCGTGCATCAACGTCTTTTTGCGCCAACTTATTAGCATTCTCAGGCTTCGTCCAATCTTTAGGAATACCACCCTTCTTAATCGTCTGATTCTCTTTCCGGTTATTTCGTTGAACTGGCACTTCGACAAACGAGGCATCAACAATCGACCCCTTGTTCAAGATCATGCCAGAATCGAGCAAACCCTTATCAAAATGATCAAACAATAGTCTTTCCACACCAGCAACCCTTAGACATTCACGAAAAGCCCAAATTGTCTTTTCGTCAGGCGCAGAGTCAGCCAGGGTTAGCCCTAGAAAATCCTGCATGGACAGTGAGTCGTTGATCGCAAATTGCGTACGAGCATCAGAAAGGTCGTAAGTTCGCTGAATTATCAATACCTTAAACATCAGCACCAAGTCGAAAGCCGGTCGCCCTCCAGGGCCACGGGGAGTGTTTTTAAAGGCTTTTTCCAAATCCGTACGAAATATTTCAAAATTAATAGCTGACTGAAGGCGTTTAAGCGGGTGCAAAACCTCAGAAAGCGCCTTGCGTCGGTTTTCCTCATCGAAAAAACTCTTTTCGTTTGGTTTTTTATACCGTTTCTTCATTTGTGGTTATCCTCTGTCGCTGACAATACAACTATAGCTCAACAACTTCCAAAATGCAAGAAAAAGTCGAAAATTATTGAGTTTTTAGAGGCGCCCTTATGGCTTGTACTCAAACAAAACCCGAGGCTGCATCAGGAAGCGGGGTAGTGGGGCCGGTGCAAACCCCACCGACGAACCCCAAGCCACCGAGGCCCAAGCCCTGCATAAAAAAACCTGGGCGATGCTTCTCCAGCGGGTTTGGGAAGTAGACCCCCTGATATGCACCCAGTGTCAAAGCCCCATGGAAGTCGTGGCGATCCTCGCGGATACCGAGCTGGTCGAGGCGGCCCTGCGCCATATGGGCATGTGGCAGGACTGCGCACCGCGGGGGCCGCCCATTGACGTGAAAGCTGAACCCCTGCCAGAGATGACTAGAGAGCCATGGTGGGACGATTTGCCGCCCGAGGATTGATCCGGGTCAACAGGGGGCCACCCCAGCAGGGGTGAGAACCGCTTTCGAGGAGCGACTTGGGGTCGAAAATGTTGGGGAATCCCCTAGTTCGAGGCCTAAATCCGGCCAAAACCATGGTCGGAACGAAAATTGGGGTATTGCAGCCGGTGTTGGGTGACGCGACAGGCCGGCGGAGGGGGGCGAAATTTGAAAATTGGGGGCGGCGAGAGTATGCTGATAGGGTGCGCTGGAATACAAACGCCTATCCATCTGATAGGGTGCGCTGGAATCCAAACGCCTATCCATTTTTGAGTTCCTGCTCATAGGCCTGTTCAAGTATGATTTGGGGACTACGCCGCTTCCAAGGATCTCTCATTCGTTGATAAAACGGTCAACACCGCAAAGCTTCCCTTGGAGGACTACCTAGTTTTCAATATGATTCAATGTGCCCTATCCAATGTTAATACCTCCCCCCTCTGTCTGCATAGTGGGAAGAGACTCTAGACCCAAAATCTTCCTGGGAGGTTGCTTTGGGGATTTATTCGTTGATGCACAGGATATCTACCATTCTAATACTATCGGTAGCATGAGCACCCCTAGCGCGGCAAGATTCAATCTTTGCATCCATAACGATAATCCGATCTTCTTAGGGAAAGTTGCCATCCGACTGTTGAATGGCTTTCAGTTAGTCGACATCAGAATCCAGCCTGGATAGACTCTCCAGCCACTGCGAGCCATTCGAAGAGATTCTCCAAACATAGAGTTAATCATTAGCGGAAATAGTCCTTATGCTGTTGCAGAATGCCCACAGTTTTAGATTCTGACTTCTCTGGTATACCCATGGTCGAACAGCTAATGGCAGATAGAGACTATATTGTTCACGGTAGACTCCGAGATACAAATGAGACTCGCTTTGTTACATGAAAACATTGACTCTTTTCACCAAGCACAGCGAGTAGTTCATCTACGGGCCAGGTACTTTACAAATATGATGGTTGGTCGAGTCGGAGGAAATCGACATGCGTTGCAGGTTCATGACATGATGCAGGCGGCGTATTGCCCTATGTGGTGTGGAAGTATTCCAGAAGAATTAATTGCACGGATTCTACAGCTGAATTCTCCGACAAAAGCAAATCTTATCCTGCCAAAAGATATTAGTGTTATCTATCTCGGCAGTTTATGGTTTCAACATGAGTTTTTGGGGAGTTTCAATCAGAATTCAACCATAGCCGCGCCAACACATGCAAGATTAGGAGTTGAGACTATTCACAAAGGAGTGATTCAAGATCAGGCTTCCTAGCCCGGTTCTGAGCAAGCTCACTCCTCTTCTCATCATAAAGT
>JBKDSY010000123.1:0-4404 GCA_046340755.1 Cyanobacteriota bacterium | reverse complement strand
CCAGAGATCCGCGGTGGTGAGGTCTTGCTTGCCGGGCGCGCTTTCGTGCAGCGAGCCGAACACGTCATCGCCGCCTGCGTAGACCACCGTGGCCTTGCGTGAGGGGCCTTCGCCCGCTGGCTCGCCCATGGCACAGGGAACCTGGTCGTAAAGGGAGGCGGCCCAGCGCCTGATGGCCGTACTGAACGAACGCAAGGCGGCCTCTTCCCCTTGGCCGGCTTCGGCGAGGGCCTGCAGGTGGCGGCCAACCCCATCGCCATCGGCCATGAACCAGATGATGGATTCCGGCTGGTCGTTCTCAGCGTTTGGGCGTTCGCCTGAGCGAGAGCGGGTGGTGAGTCTCGGGAAGTTTCGCAGGAGGGCATCCACGATGGCCTCCCGCAGCGGCTGTTCTCCGGGGAGTTGGAAGGCTGTTTTGAGGATGGGTTGGTAGGTGATCAGCCGTTTGACGAGTTCCAGGAGGGAGATTTCCTCGTTCTCTCCGGCGAAGGCGTCTCCCAGCTTGTCGCGCAATTGGTGGAGCATGTCTCTGGCCTCCCGTTTGGCGGCCTCGGCATCGAGGAGCCAGGGTTTGATCAGGCGGGCCATGGTGGGCCGCACCACGGCTTCGGCTGAGGAGAGGCTGGAGCTTTCGCCCGTCCAGTTCGGCAGGCTCCAGTCGCGTTGTCGTTTGTTGACCGTCATGGCCTGCCGGGCCGCGGCGATGGTGGCGCCCTGGCCCTGGAACACCTCCCAGCTGTGGCGAGCGGCGGCTTTCCAACTCGCGCCCCAGGCCGCTTCCCAGTCGCCAGTCCAGCCATCGGGAATGGATGAAAAGTCAGAAACCTGGATCGTGCTTTCCAGCCATTGGCGGCAGTTTTCCAACACCTTGCTCCAGGCGGCAAGCAGGGCGGCGCGGGCTTGGCTGAGGCTGTAGTCGCCGCGAATCACCAGCGTGTTGGGCACGCCGCGGGAGAGGGAGACGTCGGCGGGACTCACCACCACATCAGGGCCCAGGCGTCTGGTGGCATCGGCGCTGATGGCGTGGCCCAAGTGCGACAACAGCAAGGAACTGCCATACAGATCGCGGAGCTTGCGCGAGCTGTGGATGAAGCTCTGCACAGGCGCAAAGGTGACGGCCGTGTAGGTCATCCACCACCCATAGCAACGGGCAGGGGGTGGGAACCGGCTGAAGGATGAAGAAATGGGAAAGACTTGATGGCGGCCAACTATGCGGAATCCGCATAGGTCATCGCCATCAGCTGGCCATCCCGGGCTGGTAAGAGCGGCTGGGGTTGTTGAAGGCGAATTCGTAGACGGTGGTGGGACCGAGGGCTTCGGCCTGTTGACCGAGCAGAAAGGAGAGGGCGACGGGGCAGGCGGGGAAGAGGTGGATGCGAGGCGGCAGATCGGCCTGAACGAGGCGGGTGGCCTCGCGCACCAAGGCATCCACCAGCCAGCGGGCATGGGAGCCATCCGTGATGGCGCTTTGGCTGATGTCGGGGATCTCAGCGTGCAGAACCCGACGAATGGGCAGTGCCAAAAAGGAGATGGAGCGCTGCGCATCCGCGAGCGCGGGCCGGGTGATGGAGACCACCAGGGCCAGCTCATCGCCACAATTCAGCTCGATTTCGCTCATCAGCCAACGGGAGGCTTCGGGGGGCGCCTTGGGATTGGAGCCATCCCAGATCGCCTCGCCCGTGTTGGTGCGTTGGCGCAACAGCACGGCAATGCCCGCTTTCGCCGTGAGCTTGGTGCCGAGAAACCAGGCGATGGAGAGGTGGGTTTGGAGCGCCACCACCAAGGGCTGGGGCAGGCTGGCCAAAGTGGGCACAACAAGGGCGAGGCGTTCCGGAATCTCGCGGCTCCATACCCCCTCATGGATGGGCTCGCGGTCGTTGAACAGGTCGGTGAGATCGAGGGGAGGAAGGGCAAGGTTGGCCGGATCCTGTGCCTTCGGTGGGAAGGAGCGAATCACGACGGCTGAGCCCTGTGACGCTGCGGAATCCGATGGGGAGTGGGGTGGCTGTTTGCACTCCTGTGAAGCCTCTGGAGGCACCAGATAAAACTGCTTATCCCTGCTTTCATTGAGGGCTAAACGCTCCAGGATGCGGTGAGCTGCTTGAACAGGGGACAGCTCATCAAGCTCAATGAAGCCTGCTAGATCGTGGAGATCATCAGGTCCCACGCGATCAAATCGCATGAGCATGATGGTGTGATCGGCCTTCTTTTTCACCAGGCTATAGATTGCGCGCCATTCCAAGCCGCACCATTCTTTGTCGGGGTAATTGCTGCAAAATATTACTACTATCAGTTCTGTTTCATCCTTGTAGAGTTTGGGCAGGTAAGAGGCGAGATCGCTACGGGCAAGCTCTGCTTCGAGAAATTTGTCGTAGAGAATGGATTCTCGTCCGAGCCGGAAGGCAAGGATCTCGGCAAGCTCTTTAACAAAATGACGCTTCTCACCGGCGAAGGAGATGGCAACTCGAAATCTTTTGGCCATGCCGAGCTTTGAACGTGGGTATCTGAGCGGTCTGCTTATTCTACTCTTTTTGTAGGATTAGACTCGGACCACCGCTAGTGATGAACGCGCTCGCGCCATGAATCAGTGGTCTTTACTATGAGGCGACTTTGTTGGATGCCCTGCCGCAGCCAGGCGCGGATCTGTTGGGTGGTGGGCTGCGGCTGACACTTCATCGGTATTTTATTCGGCCAAGGCAACCTACGATCAAACTTCTGCTCGTCGCGTTTGGCCTGGAGGAAGCGTCAGAAAGGCTGGCGGCTCTTAAGGGCGTTGCCAAATGATGTGCATCATGCTCAGGTAATCCGTGTCTGTTCAAAGAGGCAAAATCTAGGACATGGGCATATGAGGTGAACATTTGGCGTCCATGGAGACTGATCAATGATGTTGGAAGAAGTCGCCGATCATGTTCGCGTCTGCATCAGAGATGGTTCTGTGAGTTGAAGGCTGCGTGGAGAAAGAGATGGGCCGGTAAAGAATAGATATTCTACCCGGTTGGCAAAATAGTGCGTCCAATCAATGGGCGTTGCCCATGAGTGGAGACATGAAAAGAAAGAAATTCATGATCGCTATTGGGCTTTAGAGTTTCCAATCAATAGGTGTCACCAACGAGTGGTGACGGTACAGGATGGTCACTCATTTGGGCTCCCAGCTTCCACTTGTTTCCAATCAATAGGTGTCACCAACGAGTGGTGACTGAGAGAAGTGCGCGGGGCACAGGGTGTGTCCTATATATTAAGGTTTCCAATCAATAGGTGTCACCAACGAGTGGTGACCGCGCTGCCGCTGATCAAGGAGTTTGAGGGCTGTCAGTTTCCAATCAATAGGTGTCAACAACGAGTGGTGACAATGTCAAACCAAGCGATGAAATAGTAGAGTTATTGTGTCCAATCAATAGGTGTCACCAACGAGTGGTGACTGAAACTGCAAGTCTGGCTCAAATGTGTCTGCCCACTTATGGCGTGTTTCCAATCAATAGGTGTCACCAACGAGTGGTGACAGCGGCCCCCGAAAGAGCCTGTGCCGCAAGCGATCAGAAGACCGTTTGCGCACCCCCCTACCTTGACGGCGCTGAGAACGCCTGTCAACCCTTTGGAAAACACTGAGAGTCGTTGCGCTGCAGTGCCGCGCGGCGAATGACGGAATCACTGGGGTTTCGGCGAATCGAGGGGGGGTGCGCGGATTCCGAAAAGGCCAATAGCCTTGGCGTAGCGAGCCTCTATCGGAACTGCCCTGGCCGCGCACCCCCAGGCACCCAGCCGTCGAGGGCTCAGCCGATGAAGGCTTCAGTGGGCTTGATGGGAATGGCCTGCTCCCCTTGCCAAGACCGAGCCTTCCCCCGCCAGGGGGGTGAGTCATCAGGAAATCCTGAGCTTGCAGCGAACCTAAAGTGCTCGTCGTCAACGAACTGGCCGGGAATCCTTTCGGCGACGCTCAGCTCGGGTGTTGTGCCAGCCAGGCCGTGAGATCCGCCGAACCCTGGAAATCCAGGAGCGCATCGGCCAAGGCTTCCAGGTCTGCCAGGGGGAGGGTCTGGATCTGTGTTTGCTGGTCGGTGGTGAGGGGGCCGCAACGGCGCTGAAGTTGGCGCAAGGTCATGGCGAGGGCTTCCGATTGGCGACCTTCTTTCAGGCCTGTCTGCCGACCCAGTTCCTGGCCTTCTGTCAGCCCGCGCCCAAAGATTTCCTTGTAGGCGACGCTGTTGGTGAAGTCGTCGAGAGTGATGCCTCCCATGGCGCAGAGCTCAGAGATGGAGCGGCCGTTGAACCTTGAGAGCATGATAGCGGCAATGACGTCATCCAGGTCCTGCTCCAGGGCAGTGGCGGCAACCTGGTTTCGGATGGAGGCGGAGCAGGCGGGAAGCGCCTCCTCGGGCAAGAGGAGCAGGCCAAGGGCTCTTTGGA
>JBKDSY010000122.1:0-21435 GCA_046340755.1 Cyanobacteriota bacterium | reverse complement strand
CCAGCTGTTCACCGAAGCCCTCAGCAATGGCACCACCGTGGTGCTGTTGATGCCCATTGCCACCGAGCTGGCCAAGGGGCTGGGGCTGCCGCCAATGGCCTTCATCTTTGCCATCCTCTTTGCCGCCAGCCAGAGTTTTCTCACCCCGATTGGCTACCAAACCAATCTGATGGTCTTTGGCCCCGGCCGCTACCGCTTTCTCGACATGACGCGCTACGGGGCTCCACTGACGCTCATGTTGGCCATTGTGGCTCCCTGGCTGATTTGCCTCCGCTTTGGGCTTTAGGGGCTCGACCAAGCAACTTGAGCGACGGGCCTGGGCCTTGAGACGGCCAAGCGGCCCGAGGAATGGGCCGTGTTCGGATTGCTCCAGAACTCGGAAACCTAAACATCACAGGCAAGTCAGTTGAGGCCGATCCCGAAACAGAAACATTTCGCAAGCAGGGGCTGACGGAGTCGGCGACGTCTGGAGTACAGTTTTGGGGTGGCCAGATCCCTGGCTAGAATCAAAGGTTGGAAGAAGATGCCAATGGGCCAGGCGGGATCTGGGTCATTTAAGTTTTATTGATTTACCAAGGCATTCTCATGGCTCAACCAGGACCTTCATTTGGATCCGACCGCAGGGGAGCGCTCCTCGCCACCCAGCACTTTGCCAAGGGAACGATTGGGTATGGCGTCCATCGAGGGATTAATTTTCTATACAATGGGGTGCCGGGCTTTGGTGGCGGATACAGAAATAGATATTCTGCAGAGATCGGTTCATTTTTTCAGCGAAGTGACATCCAAGAGCTACTGTCAAAGCCCATTACGGATGCGGCAGCTAATCGGCAAGTTGCTCAGGCAGAGTATAACTACTGGATGACCGTGGGGTCGAGTCCTAATTCCTCTGCAGAAGATCGAGAAGGAGCAGCTTTGGCACTTAGATTTTCACCGGAAAAGAGAGCACAACAACACATTTTACTAGAGAGCGACTCTCTTGCTAATACGCTCAAGGCAATTGCACTTATAGCAGTCGCATATCCAGGCATCATTGCAGATGGTGTCCAGAATATTTTCAACAATATCCTTGACGATACAAGTCAATACATCACAGACCTAGAAAGTGCTATTACGCGCATGATCGATAACTTTGTTCTATCTCAAACCATCCGTAGTCCACTTGCCTTAGATCTTGATGGCAATGGCATTGTCGACACCATTAACAAATCACTTGGCATTCATTTTGATCTTGACGGCAACACATTTGCTGAAACCACTGGCTGGATTGCGAGTGGTGACGGCTTGTTGGTGCTGGACAGAAACGGCAATGGAGAAATAGACAACGGCTTCGAATTATTTGGCGACAATACTGTCCTCGCCAATGGTGCAAAAGCCGCTAATGGCTTTCTTGCGTTGGCCGAATTAGATGCCAATGCAGACGGCAGAATCGACGCCCTAGATGAGGCTTATAATCAATTGCAAATCTGGAAAGACAGCAACAGCAACGGCATTGTGAATCAGGGAGAGCTTCTTACTCTTTCTCAAGCCAGCGTACAGAGCCTAAGTACAGCATTTATTAGTCAGTCGTTCATTGATGCCGAAGGCAATCATCACTTGCAGGTTGGTGGCTACATGCTCACAGATGGCAGTAGTCGTGTCATGAATGATGTTTGGTTTGCGATCGACACAGCCCGCACCATCCAGCTGGATCTTGTTGAGATTCCCGACAACGTCAAGGCGTTACCTGAACTGCAAGGGTTCGGCAATGTTCGCGGCCTGCACCAAGCGATTGCAAGAGATACTAGTGGGAGCCTGCAAGCCCTCCTCCAAGAGTTCATTCAAACAGAGGATGCAGCTAGGCTTGATCAAATCACAACCAATCTGCTCTATGCCTGGGTAGGCGTAGAAAATGAAGACCCAAGTGGTCGCGACTCAACACATATTCGCACGCATCTTATTGATGCACGCAAGGTCTATGTTTTGGAAGCCTTTTTGGGCCAGAGCTTTGTTGGCACGTGGTGTGATGGGAGCCAGGATCTCAACCCGCATGCAAACTCAGCCCCCGTTCTGGAGAAGATTTTTGATAACCTCATGCAATACATGAAAACACAGCTTCTGGGGCAGACTCATTTCCTTGGCTTTAATAGCAGCTTCGGGGTACAGAAGAATGGTGACTCCGGGAGATCGGAGATTGATGTCAGCAAAACAATTTCACTCCTTAGCGAGATCTATACAAGGAACACGGATTATGGGGATGGATGGATCCTGGAGTTTGGCAATAGCCTGAAGACAGTAGGGGTCATTGGGCAACTCATCATTCCCGCCCTGCGAAAGCAAGGTGACATCACAGGCTCAGATCTTTCATTTGCCCTGGCAACAATTGGATACAACCTCAATCGAGGGACTGATGACGATGACAATATCGAAGGGATTTCCGAACAGAACAACTATCTCTTTGGCGCATCCGGGAATGATGTGCTGACCGGAAGCGGACGAAGCGATGTTTTTGTTGGGGGTCTTGGGAATGACAAGCTAAGCGGCGGTAGCGGAGATGACGTCTACCTCTTTGAAAGAGGGGATGGCAAAGACATCATTATTGACATCGACTCCACAGATGGGAATTTTGACAGAATTCAATTTGGCAAAGATATCCTGGCTGACGATGTATCGCTGATCCGATCAGGCAGTGATCTCATTCTTCGGCTGAAAGGAACATCGGATAAGTTGATCATCCAGAACTGGGGCGCTGAAGATTCCTCCGATGATGCCCGGATCGAACGTTTTGAGTTTGCTGACGGAACATCATGGGACCCCAGCCACCTGCCAACGCCTGCGACGTTCGGCACCGCCGATGCTGACCTCTTGGTGGGCTCTACCGATGGAGAAAGGCTCTCTGGGTTCGGAGGAGATGACCATCTTTCCGGCCAGGGGGGCCATGACACCCTTGATGGAGGATCTGGAGATGATGAGCTCTACGGCGGCTTCGGCAATGATGCGTTACTGGGTCGCAGCGGCAACGACATCCTATGGGGCGCAGGAGGAAACGACACGATCATTGGCGGGCAAGGTGCAGATCGCAGTCATGGTGGTGACGGCGCTGATCGGTTCATCTTTAACAGCCCTGATGAAGGTGGGGATACGATTATTGATTTCCTCTCGAACCAGGGAGATCGGCTTGCCCTCTCTGCCATCGGGTTTGGTGGTGGCTTAACTGCGGGAACGGCTGTTGATCCTGGGCAGTTCGTCGTGGGAACAGCCGCTACGAATGACCATCACCGTTTGATTTACAACACATTGACTGGCCTGCTCCTTTTTGATCCCGATGGGTCCCAGGCCCTGGCACCCATCCAGATCGCAACGCTGAACTCCAAACCCACCTTGGCCGCGACGGACATCTTGGTCTTCTCTTAGGTTCCACCGATCCAAGGCATCCCCGCCATGGGCTGCCAAAGCGTGGCGGGTGCGGAGGTCAACGCCGAAGAGCTGCTGAAGTCATCATTGCGGATGATACCGATTGCTTCCGTTGCAGACAGATCAAGGGAGGCGCCAATCGGGTTGAAAAGAGCCACCGTGAATTGCTCATCTGGTTCGGGTGTGAGGTCACCGCGGATGCGGATGGACAGTTCACGGGACGATTGGTCAGCCTCGAAACGAATAACGCCGGAGTCAAATCTCTCCGTGAGGAAATCGTCCGGGCTGGCCGGGTCAAGACCAGAACCCGAAAGGAACCATTCGGCAGAGGACGATTGGGAAAGATCCCCACTACGGGTCACCGTAAAAGTGAACCGTTTTGAGCCACTACCTTCCAACTTATCGGCCGCTGTAGCTGCAATGGCGAGAATTGGTGACGGAAGGGGATCATCATTGCGAATGGTGCCGATGGCCTCGATGAAATTCGTGTCAATGGCGGCACCGACGGGATTGAAGAGCGAAACGGTGAACTGTTCATCCTGTTCATAAAGAGTATCTCCAGCGACACGAATGCTGATGTCGCGCATAGCTTCACCCTCGGCAAAACGAATTGAGCCGGAACTGAAGCCGGCCTTGGCAAAATCATCCATACCCGCTGGATTGGCACCAGAACCAGCAACGCTCCAATCGACACTGGAGGTTTGGGAGAGGTCACCGCTGCGGGCCACGGTGAAACTGAACTTCTTGGAGCTGCCATCGCCTTCGGTCTTCTCCGCTGACGTCGCCACCAAGGACAGGGTGGGCTGGGGCGGGGGCGGAAGATCATCGTTGCGGATGATGGCCAAAGCATCCGCACGGGTTGGATCAACGACTCCCCCAACAGGATTAAAGATGGTCAGGGTGAACTGCTCATCTTGCTCATAAATCGTGTCACCTTTGATGCGAAGCGAGAGGTCGCGGGATTGTTCACCGGCCGCAAAGCGCACGATGCCGGACCGTAATCCCCCCGTAAGGAAGTCGTCACCATTTGCGGAATGGATACCTGAACCGACAATTGACCAGTTGACAGAAGCAGCCGAGGAAAGATCTCCTGAACGGGAAACAACGAAGTTAAATCGCGTGAAACCGGAATTACCCTCGGCCTTATCGGCAGAACTAGCCAATAAAGCGAATGTGGTCGGAGGAAAGAGATCTGCTGAGCTGGATGGGTTGAATGCGTTATCCCCAGTTGCTGCATAGTCAGACCCGTAGGCTTCGCCATACTCAGAGCCAAGACCGGCCGATCCCATTCCCCAACAGGAATAGGCATAGCCATAAGAGCCAGTGGCAATGCCATCTAGATCAGTAGCGAAATCATAGTAGGTTCCAAGCACAATATGATTGCCCGCATAGGACGCATCCGGCAGAGAGCTTACAAACTCTATGACGTAATGGCCAACATTTCCGGTGTCATTATATACTCCAGAGATGACTTGACCTGCATGGTAGAGCCCCCCGGCGGCTTGGCCATATCCTGTATAATAATCACCGTCTCCGTAATAGTAAGTAAATCCAAACTCCTGGTAACCAGACATTGCCAAGTCGGCAGAATTGGCCGCAGAAAAAACGTTATCAAAACTCCAATCAAAAGACCAGTTATATGCTTCACCTATTTCCGACCCTAAGCCCTCATAGCCTGCTCCCCCAACATTAGCTGCTGGACCTTGTGCGCCCAAGCCTAAACCGTCAAGGTCGGTGTTGGCGTCGTAATAACGGTTGAGGTAGACAGCGCCGGTGTTGGCAGTCTCAAACCCCAAATCAGCTACGGAATCAATGATGTAATAACCCAGGTAACCCGTGTCATTGGCAAAGAACTCCAGTCTTTGCCCTGCAAAATAAGTATCCGCATCAGCATAACCATAACCGCCATAGCTGTCACCATCTCCATAATAGTAAGTAAACTCAAACAACTGGTCTGTCACGTAAACAAGATCGGCAGAGCTGTAGTTTGAAAAATAGTTATCACCGGAGAACGAAGCATCATAGTTATAGGCTTCACCGGATTCCGAGCCGAGACCCGATGATCCTCCACCGCCTACAAAGAAAGCAGCTCCATGTTGACTTTTACCAATGTCGTCAGTATCTGTCGAGGCATCATAGTAGACATCCAAGAAAATCATGCCATTTTCCTGGACGGCATCCGTGTATTCAGTGACATAATTGATCGTGTAATAACCAGTGTTACCAGTATCGTTAGCGTAGAATCCAATGGTTTGACCTGCAAAATAAGAACCTAGGGCAGCATATCCGATGCCAGTATAATAATCACCATTGCCATATTGATAGGTAAACCCAAACTCTTGGATCCCAGGAAAGAGAATATCAGCAGATGAAGAATTTGAGAAGTAGTTATCACCTGTCCAGCGATGACTCTCATCATAAGCATCACCCGCTTCTGAGCCTAATCCATAATAACCAGACCCATAAACATACGTAGCATATCCATTTCGACCCATTCCAACGCCATCCACATCCGTACTAGCGTCATAATACGAATCAATGACGATATAGCCGTCACTGTAGGAATAATAGCCCGGATCGTAGGCATACTCAATTACGTAGTAGCCCAGGTTGCTGGTGTCATTGGCAAAATAGCCAATAACATCTCCAGCAGCATACGTATTGGCATCTGCATAACCATAGCCAGTATAAAAATCGCCGTCTCCATAATAGTATGTAAAGACAAAGATCTGATCACGCTCGGCAGACATATCTGCGGAAGAGCTATTGGAAATTAAGTTATCCCCGGTTGAGAAGTAGTCGCTGTTGAAAGCCTCACCGGATTCAGAACCCAAACCAGAATAACCCTCACCTGACACATAACTTGCATGACCATAACCACCCAAACCAATGCCATCAAGATCTGATGACGCATCATAATATTCAGTGATGAAGACGGCATCCTCATAAGTATTGTAGTCAAGCTCTTGAACACTGTCAATCAGATAATAGCCCAGATTATTAGTATCGTTATAAACACCTTGGATCCATTGGCCTTCAGAATAAGTGCCAGAGACCGCATAGCCATACCCACGATAGAAATCACCATCGCCATAGTAATATGTATAGTTATACTGCTGGTCGCCAAGGATAAGATCGGCAGAATTCGTGTTTGAGAAGATATTGTCACCCGTCCATTCAATCATCCAGTTGTAAGCTGTGCCCATTTCTGAACCCAAGCCGGCATCACCTTGCCCTGATACATAAACAGCCGTCCCATAACCACCGCTACCTAGACCATCAAGATCCGTGCCAGCATCATAGTAATTCTTAATATAGACAAGACCTTCATCGCTTGATTCATAACCCAAATCGTAGGTATAGTCAATGATGTAATATCCCCAGTTATAAGTGTCGTTAAAGAAATTACCTATGGCTTGCCCAGCTTGATAGATTCCATAGCCAGAGAAGCCATAACCACTATAGGAATCACCATTACCATAGTAGTACGTGAATCCGTATTCTTGATCGCCAACTGTACTGTAAATATCAGCGGAATTGTTATTTGCAAAATAGTTATCATTCGTGAATTCATAATATACATTGAAAGCAGTGCCGTGCTCGGACCCCAAGCCATTGGATCCTCCACCGTAGACATAGGATGCATATCCATAGCCCCCACTTCCAAGGCCATCCAGATCAGTGGAGCCATCATAATAAGCATTGATATAGACAGATCCCTCCACATCGGATTCAGATGCCAGACCCTGAGAGGACCAGATGTAATAATATCCCATTTGACTGGTGTCATTTGAGATATCCGGTATGATCTGACCAATATAGTAAGTGTTCAAGCTTGCTACGCCATAACCTTGATAAAAGTCACCATCACCATAGTAATAGACAAAATCAAAGATTTGAAGTTGGGTTGCGGGAAGATACGGTGAGATATCGGCAGAATTGGTATTGGAAAAAGAGTTATCACCGGACCATTCGTAGTTTTCGTTGAGAGCCGTGCCCGATTCCAAACCCAGTCCGCTGTAGCTTTCACCCCAGACATAACTTGCATAACCAGAGCCCCCCACCCCTGCGCCGTCGCCATCAGTGGCAGCATCAAAGTAACTGTTAACAAGGACATAAGGGTCACTGAAAGTCTCATATCCAAGGTCTAACAGATAGGTTATTTCGTAGTATCCAGATTCAACTTGACCGTAGCCTGGGGACGGAATCACCTGACCAACTGTATAAAGACCAGCGGTTGCATAGCCATAACCACTATAAAAGTCGCCATTATCATAGTAAAATGTAAATCCATATTCTTGATCATTTGCGATCAGATCTGCGGATGCAGAAATACTGAAGAAATTGTCTCCTGTGCCTGTACCTTGACTATTATAAGCCTCACCGCTTTCGGATCCCAAACCAGATAAGCCTTCTCCCCAGACAAGGTCGGCATAGCCATAGCCACCAACTCCAAAAGAATCCGCATCTGTTGCCGCGTCGTAGTAAGCATTGATAGTAACGATGCCGGGATAGCCGGGTCCATTCACATTCTCGGCGTAATCAATGACATAAAAACCATCGGCAGATGCTTCATTACTGTAGGAGCCAAGGACTTGGCCACTGAAATAGATTCCTGGCAGGGTATAGCCATTGCCCCGATAGAAATCACCGTTCCCATAGTAGTAGGTAAATTCAAAAAATTGATGTTCTGAGTTGAAATACATCAGTGGCTGGAGGGATGCCGGCTGAGCTCCGGCCAGGCGGCTGGTTGGGGGATCTGCTAGGCGCTGTTGCATGCTGGGATCCTGAGACAGGACTGGAAAAGATTTCTGCAGAGATGGGGAGTCGATCTGGATCGGAACGTCCAGAGGTGACATGTCACCCGGCAACCTGCCTCCAGTGAAGGGCGTAGCGGGCAAAAGGGCCGAACCAGCCTTCATTGTTAAACCAATGGCAGCGTGTGCAGAGGTTTGCATAAGAGCCGGTCCCATAGATCAATATATCAACAATGCATCCTGAGCCGATTTTTGTCAATCCACCTCAGCCATCGTGACATCATCCCTTGCAAAGGGGCAACACCCTCACAACGTCAGCAAAACCCTGTCGTGACGGACTTATTGCTGGAATCCAGCTCAGCCAACCAGGGTGGATGTTCAGAGCGGCATGGGATTCACACCATCGGCCGATGCCGAAATACAGGCTGCCTGGAGAACCTAGGTATGGCAGGAGGCTGTGGCGAAACATGCTTGGCCTGTCGCCGGTTGATTCCGCTCAGGGGCAGCGAAGTGATGATCTGCATTGGATCCAGGCTTGGGCGCCATCCCAGGGTGGGGACGGGCGATCTCCATGGAAGAAAAGCAGACCATGGGGGGAGAGAAGGAGACGTTTAACCCTGATTGAGTTCACTCTCCAAGAGTCTGCTGAGCTCCTTGTGGGCAATTTCTGTAAAGCGCAACGCGGCGGCATGTCTGGCTATTTCTTCTTCGGCAATCAAGAGATCAGAGAGAATTCTTTTTGCCTTTTCAGACATGGCGTCCACATTAATGTCTTGATTTTTTATCTTGATGCTGCGGGGAAGGGGGCGACGCATTTGCCGTGGCGTTCCTATTGATGGGCTGGCTAGTTGATAGCAAGTTTTCAGCTTAGGGCCTCCGGGCTCGTATTGCTTTGAAACCTTACGTTTGTTGTCCACCCGATCGTTTTCTCTCGATTGGCTGCTGCGCACAGGGCCGCCAAAAGAGGCTGGTTTTCACTGCCGAGGATGGGCCACTGGGGCTGCCGACCAGACCTGCCAACCAGACCTGGGGGGCCAGGCCTAGTCGGCAGAGCCCTCAAAACGCCGACGGTGGCGCAGGGAATCGGCCAGTGATAGCACCAAAAACACCAGGCCAATCAGGCCCGTCACCCATTCGGGCAGATGGGTGTGATGTTCCCCGAGCCAGATGCCCACCAGCATCAGGCCCCCCAGGGCACCGATGGCGTAATGGGCCCCGTGCTCCAGAAAGATGAGTTGATCCAAGGCTCGCTCGCGGCTGATCATCAAGGTGAGGGAACGGATGAACAAGGCTCCCAGCCCAAGGCCCGTCATGATCAAGACCAGGTTGGAGGTGATGGCAAACGCGCCAATGGTGCCATCCAAGCTGAAGGACGCATCCAGCAATTCCAGGTACAACAAACTGGCCAGTCCCCCCCCTGCCGCCAATCGGACCCCGGCCTGCTCCTCATCACCGAAGGCCGCCGCCAGCGAGGTGCTCAACAGCTGCAACACCAGCCCAAGCACCCCGGCGATCATCACCTCCCCATGGCGCTCGCTGGGCAGCACGGCCACCAGCACCAGGAGGATGAGCAAGGCCAAGGCAATCTCGACCGCCTCGATTCGGCCGGCGGCGCTCAGGCGTCGCTCCAGGGGTCGAAACCAGTGCAGGGTTTTGGCTTCATCAAAGAAGTAGCGCAAAAACACCATCAGCAGAAACATGCCGCCAAAGGCCAGGATCCGCGGCTCGGCCAAATCCAGCAGCTTTCGGTAAACCTCCGGCTGATTCAGGGCCGCATCCAGGGCCTGGGGAAGGCTGACGCCACCAGCCAGGGCCACCATCAAGAGCGGCCCGGCAAAACGCACACCAAAGACAGGAATCACCAGGCCCCAAGTGAGGAAAAAGCGTTGTTGCCCGGGGGTGAGCTTGTCGAGCACCCGGGCATTCACCACGGCATTGTCGAAGGAGAGGGACACCTCCAACACCAGCAGCACCAGGGTGATCCAGGCCGCACTGAGCCCCTGCAAGCCAAGGACGATCACCAGGCCAGCGGCGCAACAGGCCAATGGAAACGTGAGGTAACGCAGGTGCCGCCAGGGCATGGGAAAGGGGCCAGCAACCCCCCATGTTGGCTGGTGACGGGCTAGGGGCTCAGGGCCCGGTGGGGCGGGGCGCGAGGGGCGGGGGCTCGTCGGCCGTGGAGAGGCTCGGATCGGTGGAGCGAGCCGGGGGGGCCTCACGCGTCAGCTGACGCCGCTCGAGTGCGGAGAAGACCTTCGGCAGGAGCACGATCACCGTGACCAGCGCCAGGGCTCCGAGGCCGAAGTCGACCACGCCCCCCACCATCTGGGAGAAGGGAATCCAACGGCCGCCCAACCAGGCCAGGCTCACCATCGAACCCGCCCACAGGACGGCACCGGCACCGTTGCAGAGGACAAAGCGGCGATAGGGCATGCCCACGGCGCCGGCCATGGGACCAGCCACCACCCGCAGCACGGCCACGAAGCGCCCCAGCAGCACGGAAGCATTGGCATGGCGCAGGAATTGCTCACGCAGGCGCTCCAGTTGCTCCGGCGATTGCCGCAGCAGCCGGCCCACCCGCAGGATCAGCCCCCAGCCCGCCCGACGCCCAACCCAGTAGCCCACGTTGTCGCCCAGGATGGCGCCGCTGGCCGCAGCGGCCATGACCCCCCACACGTTGAGCTGACCGCTGCCGGCGGCATAGCCACCCAACAGGGTCACGGTTTCCCCCGGCAGCGGCACACCTGCATTTTCCAGCAGCATGGCCACAAAGATCACGCCATAGCCCCAGCGCTGGATCAAGTCCTGCAGCAGGGCCTGATCCAGCACACCCTCCAAATTGATCCAGGCAAGGGCGTGCACCGCCATGGGCTGTGAAAGAGAAAGCGAACGTTAGCGGCTGGACTCCCGCATGCGGGCCACGAACGCCTCCTGTTGCTCCTGGCTGGCCAGGGCACCATCCTCAACAATGATGATGCGATCGGCAACATCGAGAATTTTGTTGTCGTGCGTCACCAAGATGATGGTGGTTTGTTGTTCCTTGGCCAACTGCCGCATCAGGTTGACGACGTTCCGGCCCGACTCCTTGTCGAGGGCGGCAGTCGGTTCATCCCCCAGCACGATGCGTGGCCGGCTGACCAGGGCGCGGGCAATCGCCACGCGCTGCCGCTGGCCGCCGGAGAGATTGGCAGGGTAATAATCCATCCGATCACCGAGGCCAACTTTTTCCAGCATCTCCGCCGCGAGCTGATCGAGGTTTTGGTCCAGATAGGCGTCGTGCAACTCCAGGGACAGGCGCACGTTGCGGCGGGCCGTGAGAAACATCATCAGGTTGTGGGCCTGGAAGATGAAGCCCACGTTGAGCCTCAGTTCCGCCAATTTCTTTTTGCTGGCGCCATGGAGCTCTTCGCCGAGGATGCGCAAACTGCCATCCATGCAAGAGCGCAGGCCTCCAAGCATGGTGAGCAGTGTGGTCTTGCCAGATCCGGAGGGACCCGTGCAGATCACGATTTCGCCCGGATAAATTTCGAGGCTGATGTCCTTCAAGGCATGTTTGCGGGCATCGCCACTGCCAAACCAGTGGTTGACATGCTGGAGGGAGATCACCGGTTCCCGCTCGCTGCCAGGAGGGGGTGCACCGTCGCTGCCCGAGGCTGGGGAAGCCCCGCCGGCTGGGCTGGCCTGTGAACGGGGGGTTTCGGAGGTCGGGGAGGTCATCAGGGCACCAGCTCAGAAGACATCCGCCGGATCCAGCTGCACCAGCTTGCGGGTGGCCAGGGCACCGGAACCGACGCACATCACGAAGGTGAGCAGCAACACCTGCAGGGCCCGGGAGGTGGTCATGAACACGGAGAGCTTGGTGATGCTCGCCAGCAGCCAGTAGAGCCCCATGGAGGAGAGCACACCAGGAATGAACCCCACCAGGGCGAGAATGGCACTCTGCTGGATCACGATGGAGATCACATAGAGGTCGGTGTAGCCCATCGCCTTGAGTGTGGCGTACTGGGGCAGGGAATTCATCACATCACTAAAGAGAATTTGATAGACGATGATGCTGCCCACCACAAAACCAACAAGCACCCCTAAAGAGAAAATAAATCCAACGGAAGAATTGCGCTTCCAGTAGTTCAACTCCAAGGTCGAGAGTTCGGCCCGGGTCAACACCTTGACGTCCTTGGTCATGAGGGGTTGGAGGGCACGTTGCACAACCACTGGATCGACGCCAGGTTGGAGCTGGATCAGACCCAGCTCAATCTGGCGGGGGTTCTTTTCTGGAAAGATAAAGAAAAACGTGTTGTCACTGACCACCAGATTGGCATCCGCCGCGAAGGTGGAGCCTAAGGAAAACGTATCCACGATTCGCAGCTGCTTTTTGTTCACCTCCACTGTCACCAGGCCCTGACGCTTCAACTCCGCTTGGACGTCTCCATATTGCTTCTTTGAATTGCGATCAAAGAGGGCATTGCGCAAGGGCTGCAGACGGGAAAAATCCTGCTCCAGCTCCGGGAAGGCCAGGGAGGGCCGACTCAGGTTGACGCCATAAACGAAGACATCAAACGACTTGCGGGTTTCCGGGGTGATCCAGGTGGCTCGGGCGACATGCAAGGGTGAGACCCCCTCCACCCCGGCCACACCCAGGGCCTGATAGAGGCGGCTGCGATCAAACATCTGCAGCGACCCCATGTTGCTGTAGCCCGCACTGACCATCACCAGGTCGCCCCGCAACAACTCAATGGGTTTGCGTTGACTGTTGTAGATGCTGTCAATCAAGCCCAGCTGGAAAAACATCAGCAGGTTGGAGAAGCCCACACCCGCGACGCCAATGGCCAACTTCAAGGGATTGTGGCTGACCTGCAGCCAGGCCACGGGGGTGCGCTTGAGTGCCTTGCGTAGGGCAGCAATCATGGTTGAGCCGGGGAAGCGGCCGCCGGGGGAGCGGCATCAAAGACAACATTCACCTGCAGATTGGAAGCGAAGCGCAGGCGAGCTTCCTCTTTGGCGGTGGGATGGAGGCGAAGCTTCACCTCATACACCCGCTGATCCATGTTTTCACCGGGCGTGCCGGCGAAGGTGGTTTGCTTCTGCACCTGGGGCAAAATCTTGTAGAGGGTGGCCCGGGCACTCCCCTGGAACCCATCGGCCGTGATGGTGGCCCCATGGCCGATCTTCAGCTTGGCCATGTCGGATTGGTACACCTCCGCGGTGACCACCATGTGGCTGGTATCGGCCATTTCCAGCAGACCGTTCTCTCCGACCTTGTCGCCAGGCCAGGCAAAGATTTTCAGGATGCGCCCATCTTGGGGCGCCCGCACGGTGGCGTAGTTGAGTTCCTGCTGGGCCCGCTCGCGGGAGGCTTCGGCCTTGCGCAGCTCACTGCGGGCGGTCACCACATCTTCCGGGCGCACCTCCTTGATTTTCTCCAAGGTTTGCTTGGCGCTCTCGATATCGGCCCGCAGGCGGGCTTCCGTGCCGGCGCGGTCTTCGATGGCTTTGGCGAGTTCCGCCTGGGTGGTGCTGGCCCGGGTGCGGTAACGGTCGCGCTCCAACTCGGAAACGCCCCCAGCGGCATGGAGCTGGTCGAAGCGCTGTCGTTCGATCTGGGCCTCCCGGGCCTTGGCCCGAGCGGAGGTGACCGCTTGATCCAGGGTGAGCTTCTCCGCCGCCAGCTGCCGTTCCAGGCTCTCCACCTGGAATTGCTGGGCGCGGATTTCCCCTTGCTTGGCACCGGCCATCACCTGGGCCAATTTGCCGCGGTTGACCTCCACCAGCTCATTGGCCTCGTCGAAGGCCGCTTTGAGCGTGGCTTGGCTGTTGAGGATCGCCAGGGGTTGACCCCGCTTGACTTCGTCGTCTTCCTGCACCAGCAGGGTTTCGATGCGGTCGCCACTGAGGGAGCTGGGAACGGAGACGCGGCGGATCTTGGTTTCCGGTTCCACCCGGCCCAGGGCCGACACCTGGCGGGGAGCCACGACAGCGGCAGGCTCCGCCGGCTGACGCCCGCAGGCCACAAGGGCTGGGGCCAACAGGGGAATCGCCAGGGCCAGGGTCAGCCCCCTTCTCAGGCCACCCCCCGGCCTCGGCAAGGGTTGCTGGAGTTGGGGAGCCAACCGGCTGGTCATTGTGTCTGGAGATTGATGAAAACATAGCCAAAGCCGTTGCCCCCCCAGCCTGGGGGCAGCCATGATCCACGGCAATGTGCCATCGGTTGCACGCCGCTGTTGCCTTCGGCCGCTGGAATCGGGCGAGCTGAATCAGGCTGAACGCCAGCGAGTTCACCTTCCGCCATGCTCCGCATTCACGGCGACCGCGACAGCCTGCTGGCCGCCCTCACCGCCCTGTGGGCCGACCAACAACTGCGGATTCCCAAGGTCCAGGGACTGGGCACCCCAGCGCCCGGAGAGCCCAGACCCTGGCCAAAGGCTGCGCGGGGTAGGGAGGGGCGCCAACAGTGAAGCCATCACTGGCGATGGATCGGGCCAACGCGATAACAATGCACCCGGCACATATAGATGGACTTGATGATATTGCTACTCGTGAAGATGGGCGGGGTTCTCTGCGCCGCGGCGAAAAGCTGCGCTACCTCTAGGTCACCGGATCCGATTGTTCGCTCCTGTGCCCACTCGCCATCTGTCGACACCATCGCCAGCGGGCGCGACCCGCAAGAAGCTCGACCGAGCGGCCGTTCAGGCGCGCATTGCCGAGCTCCTGGCCGCAGGGCCGCCCGACACCGCGGCCCTGCTTGCCTTTGCCGAATTCATCCACGGCAAACCCTTTCCCGAGCCCGTGCTCACCCTCCCCCAGCTCAAGAGTGAGGTGTGCCGGGTGTTCGGCTGTGACACCGCGAAGGAGCTGCGGCAATCCAGCGAGTTCAACCTGGCCATGGCAGGGCGCAGCGTCAATCTCAAAACCAAGGCCGATTGGCTGAAGCTCTATCGCGAATGGGTGGGGGTGCCACGGGCGGAGCGGCAGCGCAGCGGCGCCACCTGCATCAATGGCATCGATGTGCTGGAAAACTTCCGCCCCTGGCATGTGTTTGGGCTGGAGCCCGCCACGGCGACCACGGAGGACATCAAGGAGGCCTTCCGCCGGCTCGCCAAGGATCACCACCCCGATGCGGGAGGGGATCCACGGGTGATGGAACGGCTGATGAAGATGCGCGATTCCCTGCTGGCCTTCCGTTGACCATGAGCCGCACGCCACCCACCAGCGCCCAGCGCCGTCAAGAGCGCGATGCCTTCAGTGACCAGGAAGCCGCCAAGATGCTCGGCATCCCGCTGAAAAAGCTCTATCGCATCTGTGAGTTTTTCGACTCCGATCCAGCGGATGCCTGGGAGCTGATCGAAGGCGAATTTTTCGAATATGAGCCCGGCCAGGCCCGCAAGCGTCGTTTCTATGAAGAGGGCATGATGGCCCTCGCCAAATATCTGGAGGAAACGGAAGGCGGCAGTTTTCTGGCACGGCTGAAGGAGTTCTTCACCCATCACCGAGCGCGCGTCACCCGGGCGCTGGTGCAGCGGCGCATCATCCAGGTCACGCAAGACCGCTCCACCCTGGTGATCCGCGGCGATCTGGTGTTTCTGCAGCAGCGCTCGGTGGTGCGGGTGCTGGGCACGAACGGCAAGGGAATGGCGGGCACGATCCGGCGCATCGAAGAGGAAAGTGCCGGCCTCGATGGCGCCGAGGGCCTGGAAATTGATGTGCACTTCGCCACCTTCGACGACGTTGCAGGTCGCCACTGGAGCCAGCGGGGAATCGTGCGCCTGGCCCGCACCATGCACGACAAGGGACGCATCACCAAGTCGCGCAAGGCGTGGGTGAAGGCCGTGGCCGATGTGGCCGAGGAGTGTTTCGCCGTGCAGCGCAAGGTGCTCGAAAGCCACGAGGCGCGGGTGCGCGCGGCGATGGAACGTGCCCGGGCCCGGGCCAAGGTCTGCGCCGTGACCCAGAGGAAACCCAATGCCGCGGAGCGCCACCCGATCGAGCTGGAGGCCCACCACCTCTTCGATGCGGCCACCCGGCCCGACCTGGCGGCCTTGGACGAGAACCTGCTGGTGATCAGCTCGGCCCTGCATCGGAACTTCCACAAGTGGCTGGGCCAGCGGCCCTGCGAACCGAAGGACTTCGTGGACTACCTGTTGCGCAACGAGCTCACCCACTTCGAGGGCAGCCCCAGCACCCGCGCCCGCCAGGAACAACGCCAGCAGAAGCTGCTCCACCGCCTGGAGCTGCTGCAGGCCCGCTACGAGGGCAACCGGTTGCTCTACTGAATCCAGCGCCGTGGCACTTCGAGGGCCAGACTTTCGAGCGAGTGGCGCTGGAGGCACCGGGCGAATGGGAACCGAGGATCAGCAACAGGCGCTGCTCGGCGCCTTGGAGGCCTTTGGGGGCTCGGCGGGCAACGGCAGGCTGCGGGAGCTGTTGGGCTGGGACGAGGCCACCCTTGAGGCGGTGAAGGCCCCGCTGGTGGCGTCAGGGCAGCTGCGGCCAGGGCGAGGCCGGGGCGGCTCGCTGAGCCTGGTGGATGGCACCTCCGTCCTTGGGGGGGCGGAGCGAGAAGAGGCCGCGAGCCCCCAAGCACCCCAGCCCAGCGGCAAGCAGAGCCTCTCGGCCTTCATCTGGGGCGTGGCCGAGCTGCTGCGGGGCGACTACAAGCAAAGCGACTACGGAAAGGTGATCCTGCCCTTCACGGTGCTGCGCCGGCTCGACTGCGTGTTGGAGCCCACGAAAGACGCGGTGTTGGCGGAAAAGGAGCGCCGCCAGGCCCAGGGACTGGACCCGGAGCCGTTCCTGCTGCGGGTGGCGGGGCAGAACTTCTGCAACACCTCAGCCCTGACCATGAAGGGGCTGATGGGCGATCAAGACAACATCGGCGAAAACCTGCGCAGCTATCTCCAGGCCTTCACGCCTGAGGTGCGGGATATCTTTGAGCGCTTTGACATTCACCTGCAGATCGACAAGCTTGAAAAGAGTGGGCTGCTCTACCTGATCGCCGAGAGATTTGCACAGATCGACCTGCACCCGCAGACGGTCAGCAATGCTGAGATGGGGCTGGTGTTTGAAGAGTTGATCCGCAAGTTCGCGGAGCTCTCCAACGAAACCGCTGGGGAACACTTCACCCCCAGAGAGGTGATCCGCTTGATGGTGAACCTGATCTTCATTGAGGATCATGCGGCGCTCACCAAGCCCGGGGTGGTTCGGACGCTGTATGACCCCACAGGGGGCACGGGTGGGATGTTGAGCATCGGCGAAGAACATCTGCTGGCCCTCAATCCACTGGCCCGACTGGTGATGTATGGCCAGGAGCTGAATCCCGAGAGCTATGCGATCTGCAAGGCCGACATGTTGATCAAGGGGCAGGACATTCGCAACATTGTCTTTGGCAACACCCTCAGCAACGATGGCCTGGAGGGTTTGCGCTTTGATTACATGCTGTCCAATCCTCCCTTCGGGGTGGATTGGAAAAAGATCGAGAAGCTCATCCGTCGCGAGGCCGAACAGCTGGGCTATGCGGGGCGCTTCGGGCCGGGACTTCCGCGTGTGAGTGATGGCTCACTGCTGTTTCTGCTGCATCTGATCAGCAAGATGCGTCCGGCCAAGGATGGGGGCAGCCGGTTTGGGATCGTGTTGAATGGTTCACCCCTGTTCACCGGCGGAGCGGGATCTGGGGAGAGCGAGATCCGCCGCTATGTGCTGGAAAACGATCTACTGGAGGCCATTATCTCTCTGCCCACGGACATGTTTTACAACACGGGAATCAGCACCTATATCTGGATCCTCAGCAACCGCAAACCCGAGGAGCGCAAGGGCAAGGTGCAGCTGATCGATGCCTCCAGTTTCTGGCAGAAGATGCGCAAGAGCCTGGGCAGCAAGCGCAAGGAATTGAGCCCCGAGCACATCGAGGAGATCACCCAGTTGTTCGGGGCATTTGAGGAGGCAGAGAACGACGGCAAGCCGATCAGCAAGATTTTCCGCAACGAAGACTTCGGCTACCGCACCATCACGGTGGAGCGCCCGCTGCGGGACGAAGCCGGCGACGTGGTGCTGGGCCAGCGGGGCAAGGCCAAGGGCCAGCCCCAGGCCGATAGCAGCCTGCGGGATACGGAGAACGTGCCGCTGTCGGAAGACGTGCAGACCTACTTCGAGCGCGAGGTGCTGCCCCATGTGCCCGATGCCTGGATTGACCACGAGAAAACGAAAGTGGGCTATGAAATCCCCTTCAACCGCCACTTCTATGTGTTCACCCCACCCCGGCCCCTGGAGGTGATCGATGCGGAGCTCAAGCAGGTGACCGATCGGATTCTTGAGATGATTGGAGGGCTGAGTGGTTGAGCGGCGTTGTGGTTGAGCAGGGGAGCCGAGAGAAACGCATCATCATCATTGCCGGGCCGAATGGCGCAGGCAAAACCACCTTTGCCCGTGAGTATCTACCGCTGGAGGTGGGGATCACCACGTTCATCAATGCCGATCTGATCGCTGCCGGCCTATCACCGTTCGCGCCGGAGCTGGCGGCCCGGCGGGCAGGACGGTTGATGCTGGAGGAGATTGATCGCTGCGCCGCGGCGGGTGTGGATTTTGCCTTTGAAACCACTCTTGCTGGCAAGGCTTATCTGCAGAGAATCCATCAGTGGCAGGCTGATGGCTATCGCGTCAAGCTGATTTTTCTGAGGCTCTCCCACGAGGAGGCAGCCATTCGCCGGGTTGCTGAGCGGGTGGCTCAGGGAGGTCACTCCATTCCCCCTGATGTGATCTGTCGGCGCTTCGCAAGCGGCCTTAGGAACTTCACCACCCTGTACCAGCCGATCGTTGATGCCTGGCAGTTGATTGATAATGGTGGCGACCCACCCATGCTGCTGGCGGAGGCGAGAAACCGATGAGCCTGGGTTTTACAAGCCACCTCAACGATCCCGATCTCGATCGCGTCTCCGCTGCCCTGCTGCGCGCCGGCCAGCGGGCCCGGGAGCTGGCCCGCCAGACCGGCACTGGGATTGCGGTGCAGATCGACGGCGAGTTGCGCATCCTCACGGGCGCTGAGCTGGATCGTCCGCCGGAGGCGAGCGATGGCAGCTGAGCTGCTGCGGGTGGACCTTGATCCCACGCCGCCGGCCATTGGCAGCCTCCTGGCCGCCAACCTGCCCCAGGCCCTGCGCGCCGATCTGCTGCCGGCGCTGGAGGAGCTGGTGGCACGCCATCACCCCTACGGCCTCTGGCTGTTCGGCAGCTGGGCGCGGGGCAGCGCCAGCCGCCGCTCGGATGTGGATCTGCTGGTGATGGGTCTGGCCGACCGGCGCCTGCTCGACGCCTACGACGCGGTGCTCGAGGCGCTGCAGCCCTGCCGCCTGCCCGTGCAACCCCTGGTAGCCAGCCCAGCGCTGCTGCGGAAGCATGGCGATGCTCCCTTCTGGCGCTCCGTGAAGGCCGAAGCCATCCCGCTGCTGTCGGGGTGCCGGTTTCCATGAGTCGGGAAAGCGCGCGCCACCGAGCAGGACTGTGGCTGGCCCAGGCCCAGGACGATCTGCGGGCGGCCCATGTGCTGCAGGCGGCCGGCCAGGCAGCCCAGGCCTGCTTTCTGGCCCAGCAGGTGGGGGAGAAGGCGATCAAGGCCCTGCTGGCGGCGGACGACCGCGACCTGCGCAGCCATTCCCTGACCGCCCTGCTGCGGGAGCTGGGCGCGGAGCCGGCCGATCGCTGGCAACGCCAGGCCCGGGTGCTCGACAAGCTTTACGCCCCCACCCGCTACCCGGATGCCCTGGGGGACGACCTGCCCGCCGCCGTGTTCGGGCCCGAGGATGTGCAGGCGGCACTGGATGCCGCCGCGGCCCTGCTCAGCTGGGCTGGGGAGACCCTGGAGGCGGTCGATGGGATCTGATGCACTGGAGATCGACCATGAGGGCTTGCCGCTGTTCCGCACGGATCCAGCCGCCGCCCCGTCACGCATCGATGTCACAACCGCCCTGCGACTGGAGCAGGAAACCCTCCACTTGCAGGATCTGGAAGCCAGCCTGATGGAGGAGTGGGCTTCACCCGAAGACGAGGAGGCGTTCGCAGACCCGTGAGCCGGCCAAGTCTTGGCAAACTTTGCCAACCCGGGTAGCATGGCCCAGTAGTTCGGCCCTGGTCGTCATCGCCATGACGATGAACGTGAACCTCTCGCCCCAGCTGGAGGCGATGGTGAAAGCGAAGGTGGCTTCCGGGCGTTACACCTCGGCCAGTGAAGTGGTGCGCGAGGCTCTGCGGCTGATGGAGCACCAGGATCAGCTGCGGGATCTCCAGCTCCAGGAGTTGCGTCGCGCCATCCAGGACGGACTGGACAGTGGCGAGCCGGCGGCCTGGAACCCGGAGGCGATCAAAGCCGCGGGGAGACTGCGCCTGAAGGCGCAGGTCGATTCCAAGCCGGGCGTTTGACTTGTGCTGGCGATCGTTCTCACCCCCAGCGCCAGCGGTGATCTGGCAGAGATCTGGGAGTTCATCGCCGCCGACAACCCTGCCCAGGCCGACGCCTTCATCGATCTGATCGATGCGAAGTTCCAGAACCTATCCCACCATCCCGACGCCGGGCGACGACGCGACGAACTGCTGGATGGTCTGCGCAGCCTTCCTGTGGGGCGTTATCTGATCTTCTATCTCCAGGATGATGTCTGCCTGCGCATCGTCCGCGTCCTGCATGGTGCTCGTGATGTGGAGGCTGTTTTTGCCGACCCAGCTGAGGAGGAGCAAGCATGAGCATTCCCGGCAATATCAATTCACCTTCAGATCTGATCCTGTATCAGACGGAGGACGGCAAAACACGCATCCAGTGCCGCTTTGAGGATGAGAGCCTCTGGCTCACGCAAGCCCAGATGGCCGATCTCTTCCAGACCACACCGCAAAACATCACCCAACACATCAGGGCGCTCTACGAGGAAGGAGAACTCAGCGAAGATTCAACTTGTAAGCCGTTTTTACAAGTTCGACTCGAAGGAGGACGGCAAGTCAAGCGCCAACTCTCTCACTACAGCCTGCCTGTCATCCTTGCGGTGGGTTTTCGCGTGCGCAGCCAGCGAGGCACCCAGTTCCGTCAGTGGGCGAATGAGCGTCTGAGCGAGTACCTGGTCAAAGGCTTCGCCATGGATGATGAACGCCTGCGCCAGCCCGTCACATCAGGCTTACCAGACTATTTCGATGAGCTGCTGGAGCGGATTCGTGACACCGCGCCAGTGAACAGCGCTTGTATTTACGCGTCAAGGACATCCTGGCCCTGGCTGCCGACTACCAGCCTTCGGACGCCCAAACGCAGACGATGTTCAAGACA